>CAYUUP010000154.1:0-1678 GCA_964447925.1 uncultured Oscillospiraceae bacterium | reverse complement strand
GCTGCCCAATCTGGGCAGCGCCTTTATGCTGCATTAGGAGTCAGTGTCTCAGAAGTTCCAGCAGTTCGCCGTGGATCAGCCCGTTGGAGGCAAAGATATCGGCGTTCCGGCCGGGGTAGACATCCCCGCCGTCCAGGCCGCTGACCTTGCCGCCCGCTTCGTGGAGAATGAGCATCCCAGCGGCGAAGTCCCACGGCTTCAGGTCGTACTCAAAATAGCACTCTGCCCGGCCCGCCGCGATATAGCATATATCCAGAGCGGCGGAACCGCCTCGGCGGATGTCCTCGCTGGCCAGAAAGAGGGCCTTGGCCTGGGAAAAGACCAGTTCCGCCCTGCCCTTGTCATAGGGGGAAGTGCCGATGAGTACCAGGCTGTGGGCCAGATCGGGCCGTCGGCTGACGGCAATTGGACTGCCGTTGCAGTAAGCCCCCTGCCCGGCAACAGCGTGGAACAACTCCTCCTGGAAGGGGTTGAATACTCCGCCAAAGGCAATTTTTTCGCCATCCCACAGGGCCAAAGAGACACAGCTTTCCCGGAAGTCGTGAACCAGGTTGGTGGTACCGTCCACCGGGTCAAGTATCCAGACGGGTCTGTTCCAGTCAATCTCCCGCGCCTCCTGCTCCTCCCCTAGCTGCTGGATATGGGGCCAGCGGGCGGAGAGGGCGTCAAAGATCTGGCGCTGCACCCGGAGGTCCGTCCGGGTGACGAAGTCCGCCAACCCCTTGACGGTGACATCCCCGGCGGATTGGCGGTCCAGCAGTAGAGGCCTTGTGGACCGGATTATCTCCAGGACAGCGGCATAGTCAGGGGCCAGCATCAGTTCTCCTCCATAGACTTGGCACGGTTAATGGCACACAGGATGCCCTTGATGGAGGCCATGGAGATGTTGTGGTCAATCCCTACACCAAAAATATCCAGACCATTGCCGGTGCGCAGCTGGATATAGGCTACGGCCTTGGAGTTAGATCCCTGGCTGATGGCATGCTCCTTGTAGTCGATGAACTGATAGCGATCCATCCGCTGGCCATGAATCGCGTTGAAGAAGGCGTCGATGGGGCCGTTGCCCTCGCCGCTGACCTCAAAGACGGTGTCCTTGTGCCGCAGCTTGCCATAGAAATGGGAGTGGGCCACGCCATCCTCCACAGAGGCTCCCAGCCTGTTGCTGATGAGCTGATAGGGACCGTCCACCGCCAGATATTCCTTCTCAAAGAGGTCGAAGATGGCTTGGGGCTGCAGCTCCTTGCCGGTGCGGTCACTCTCGTGCTGTACCACAGCGCCGAACTCCGGGTGCATGGCCCGGGGCAAGTCAAAGCCAAAGCTGTGGAGCATAATGTAGGCGGCACCGCCCTTGCCGGACTGGCTGTTGATGCGGATAATTGGCTCATATGCCCGCCCCACATCAGCGGGATTGATGGGGAGGTAGGGAACCTCCCAATAGGGGGTCCCCGACTCATCCATATAGTGGACGCCCTTGTTAATGGCGTCCTGGTGGGAGCCGGAGAAAGCGGTGAATACCAGCTGGCCCACATAGGGCTGGCGGGGGTCGATGGTCATCTTTGTGACCCGCTGGTATACGTCCCGGATCTTGTTGATGTCGGAGAAGTCCAGTTCCGGGTCGATGCCCTGGGTGTACATATTCATAGCCAGCGTTACCATATCCACATTGCCGGTGCGTTCG
>CAYUUP010000153.1:0-1773 GCA_964447925.1 uncultured Oscillospiraceae bacterium | reverse complement strand
TGTTGCTTGATCCGCAGGCGGCCAACGCCAGCACCATGGCCAGCGCCAGCAGCAGCGCAAGCAGCTTTTTGAGCTTCATTTTGACTCCTCCTTAAGAGTTTAAATGGGGTTTACCTGTATATTATACCACCGGAGTGGCCAGGCACGGATTTACTTGCGAACCTCCAGATACTCCTGATACACCTGATCCCAAATTTCTGCTTTCAGTTCCAGGAAACGGGGGTCGTTTTTGGTGGCCTGATCTCTGGGATAAGGGATATCAATATCTACAATCCGTTTGATGCGGCCGGGGCGAGCGGACATGATGACCACCCGCTGTGCCAGCAGGACAGCCTCATCCACGTCATGGGTGATGAAAAAGCATGTCTTCTTCTCTGTTTCCCAGGTCTTCAACAGCTCAGTCTGGAGCTGGGCACGGGTCTGAGCGTCCAGTGCGCCGAAGGGCTCATCCATCAGCAGCACCTCAGGATCATTGGCGTAGGCGCGGGCAATAGCCACCCGCTGCTTCATGCCGCCGGACAGTTCCTTGGGATAGGAATTTTCAAATTCCTCCAACCCCACCATCTTGATGTATTTCCGGGCGATGGCCTCGCACTCCTCTTTGGGCATCCGCTTCATCTGCGGCCCGAACATGACGTTCTTCAGTACAGTAAGCCAGGGGAAAAGGGCATACTGCTGGAATACCACGCCCCTCTTGATGCTGGTACCTACAATGGGTTCATCATCCAGATAGCAGGTGCCGCTGGTGGCCTCATGGAGTCCCGCCAGAATATTCAACAGGGTAGACTTGCCGCAGCCGGAGGGACCTACCACACAGACAAATTCGTTATCCATAATATCCAGATTGACGCCGTTCAGGGCCACGGTGGTGCCGTTCTCCCCCTGATACTCCTTGACGACGTTTTCAATGCGGATTTTTACTCCGTTTCTCTTCTCTCCTGCCATGATGTCAGCTTCCTTTCAATGAAATTAGTCCCGCTGTTGAGGATCATTCCGATGATGCCGATGATGAGGATATAAGCTAGCATCGGCTTGCTTTCAAAGGTGGCCTGCAGAGAACGGATCCGCATGCCCAGGCCGTATGTGGAGCCGGTGGATTCTGCGGCCAGCAGAGTAGTCAGGCCCGCAGACAGACCCAACCGGATGGCCGTTAGGATGTACGGTACTGTGGCCGGCAGAGTGATGCGGAAGAAGATGTCCATATCATTCGCCCCCAGCACCCGCGCCGCCTTGACCAGAGTGTTGTCGATATTACGGATGCCATTGAAAACAACAATGGACATTGTCAGGAAGGTACACAGCCAAATCAGGGTGACTTGGGGGACACGGCCTACACCCAGGGCCAGGACAATCAGTGGCGCATAGGCCAGAGCAGGGATGTTCCGCAGAAAGTTGATCCACGGCTCCACAATTTTACGGACGGGCATATACCAAGCCATTAGGAATGCTACGGGTACTGCCGTCACAAAGCCGAGGCAGAAGCCCAGGCCGATAGAGATCAAGCTGCTCCGCAGGTCATACCAGAAGACCCCACGGCTCATCATGGTCTGGATGCCCTGAATGATACCGGGCAGGAACGGGAAACTGCGGGACGTGGTCTTGCCGATGGACAGTAAATACCACAGCACCAGCGCCACTGCCAGAGAAAGCAGAAGCCATACCTTATTGGGGATGACAAACTGTTTTTTCTGCTTGGGCTTGGTCTGAGTGGTATTCGGCGTTTTTTCACTCATGCGATCACCTTCCATTCTCTGAAATAAATCTCACTGCACA
>CAYUUP010000152.1:0-1857 GCA_964447925.1 uncultured Oscillospiraceae bacterium | reverse complement strand
AGGGCCACCGCCAGGATACCCAGGCTGGGCAGCAGCGAGCATTCTTCGATGGCAGTTTGGATGCTTTCCGGCAGCGCGTTATCTGTCATGACAGAGCCGCTGGCGGCCATGACCGTGGCCAGCATCCCCTGAGCAATCTCCAACAACGCCAGCATCAGCTCCATTCCATAGGTCACCAGTCCTTTGGCAATGGCAAAGCGCACGAAGATCTTTAAGGCCTGCTCCGGGCGCTTGAACTCCACATAGCTGCCGCAGGTCTTAACGGCACCAGCGGCGAAGAACAACACCAACAGGGCCAGTCCCGTGGCCTGCAAGGTCCCATGGATAGCTTGGATCACCGACCAGATGGTGCCGCCCTTGAAGCCCTGGGGCGAAACGGTCAGCAGGTTCCACACCTCGCCCAGCTCTGTGTTCCAAACAGATAGGGCATAGTTTAGAAGGTCGAGTATAATATCTTTGATGATGGTTCACCTCCTTGGGCGGCTCCGATGGAACCGCCCGTGTTTTGTTCTTACGCCACACCAATGAGATTCAGAATCTCCTGGGCGAAGAAGATCACAATGCCGCCTGCCAGGGTGAGAAAGCCCTGGCTCCGCTGGGAGGCGTCGTGGCTCTGGATGGACAGGCCCACCTGGACCACACCCCAGCCCACCAGGATAATCCCCACGGCTTTGATCAGCCCGAAAATAAAGCTGGACAGGTTGGAAATGACGGTGATGGGGTCCGATGCAAAGGCGTTGACCGCAAACCCTACAGAGAGCAATGTCAGCGTTGCAAAGATGCGGTAGCTGCGCTTTACACGGCGCTGGGTCTGGATGGTATGATGGTTCATTGAGATTCCTCCTTGTCGAGTTCAGCCTCCAGCTCTTGGCTGGAGACAATGGTGTAAAATAGAGCCGCCTCCTGTTGGGAGACGGTTTCTTCTGCTTTGATGGGCTTTTCAATCAGAGAAATGGTCGCACGGGCTGCGGGTGCGCCGCCGTGGATGTAGGGGGCTGCTTTGCCGTCTGCGGACAGCGCCACATTCGGGTGCTTCAAGATATTGTACTTCCGGTCTATGACGGGGCGCTCCCCACGGATAAACAATAGGGCGTAGTCGTTATCCAGCATCCGCACTTCGTCCGGGGTCATCAATTCCCGGCCTGTCTGCTGGTAGTTGGTGGAGAAACTGCCGCTGCGGCCCTTGGTCCTGCCGTTGCTGGTAGTGGAGATCGTCTCCTTCCCAAGCAATTCGGAAACGTACTTATGCGTTTCTTTTTCGTTGCCGCCAAGGAACAGCAAGCTGTCGCAGTTCCCCACCACGCTCTCCCACTGCTTTTCAAACAGGGCCTTGAGCTGGGCCAGGTTTTGCAGGATGATGGACACAGACACCTCCCGGGAGCGCATGACGGACAGGATCTTCTCGAAATCGTCCGGCAGGCTCACATTGCTGAACTCGTCCATGAGAAAATGCACATGGACCGGCAGAGAGCCGCCATACTTCCGGTCTGCCAGGGAAAAGAGCTGCTGAAATAGCTGCGTATAAAGCAGTGAAACGAGAAAGTTAAATGAACCATCATTATCTGGTATCTGCGCAAACAGCGCCACCTTTTTCTCCCCCAGGCTGGGCAGGTCCAGCTCATCCGTCATGGTCATGGATGCAAGGCTGTGGAGGTTGAACTTCTCCAGCCGGGCCATCAGGGTGATCTGAATGGATTTCAGGGTTTTCGCCGCACCGGAACGGTAGTTGTTGTAAGAGCGTCATTCTTTATGCGAGGTTGTCTAATGAGTTTTATGCCAAGGACACCAGCCGCAAGATACGGGCCGTGTTCAAGGCAAAGGGGCAGGCGGGCAAGCCGCTCTGCACGAATCCGCCTT
>CAYUUP010000151.1:0-1864 GCA_964447925.1 uncultured Oscillospiraceae bacterium | reverse complement strand
CGGGATCGCTGCGGTCACCGTGATCCTGCAGATAGCAGGTGCGAACGCCCTCGAAACCGTGATAGCTGCCCCACGGCATGATAAGAAGGTCATCATCCCGTCTGGCCCAGAGATCGATATATTCATTATTTCGGAAAGCTGTATGATAATAGCTGTACTTGCCCATCAGATTGCGGCAGGCCTCCGCCGCCTCAATGCGCTGCAAGTCCAGATCCAACTGTTCCAGCAGTTCCTGTTCTGTCATGTGATGCACCTCCTTACACGAAGTCCCGCCAGAGGGCAGGCACTGCGTCCTCATAATGCTCATAGGGCAGGGGCGGATCCGGTTCATCAGCCGGATAGACACTGTCCGGGGACCAGGCCCAATTGGGCTTGGGCAAAGGCTTGTGATTCTGGAAGGGGAAATCCACCGGATCCATATCCGGGTGGTCAACCCAGGAGACATAGAAGTCCGTCTTATAGATGGGCCACAGGCGGAGCTTCCAGAACTTCCAGACGCCGTCCTCCAGGATGAAATCCACATAATACTTGCTCCAGGCCCACTCACAGGAGGAAACCAAGGGAGCATTGTCGGGAACAGGGTCCCCCTTTTTCCAGTCGGGAATTTTTTCAAAATCCGGGATATAGCAGCTCTCATGGCCGGGGGAGAGCCAGCAGCCCTTGGCAGTCTTGCCGTCCCCTGCCACCTCAAGGCAGCAGGTGTCCATGGCGTGCATCATCATGCCGCCCTTGAACATTGGGCTTTCTTGCACCTCCGGATCCTCACGGTCACCATGATCCACCAGGTAGCAGGTTTCTACACCCTTTTTACCCAGATAATAACCCCAGGGCATGGCCAGGATGTCATCCTCCCGGTTGGCCCAAAGCGTCACAAATTCCCGGTTGCGCATGGCCGTATGGAGATAGGAATATTTCCCCATCAGGTTGCGGCAGTCCTGAGCGGCCTGCATCCGTGCATAGCCCAGCTCCAGCTCTTCCAGTGTTCGCGCCATATAATCATTCCTTTCTATACATAGCTTCCTGTGGATATGCGATTGTGCCCCACGACAGGCCCTTCCGGGCCGACGGTGGGGCACATTCATTTCAACAATCTGCTTCAGACTGTGCCAGCCTTAACCGACCCGTGCGATCTCCTCGGTGTACTTCGCAGCCAGGGTGTCATAGTCATAGCCAAACCAGTCCAGAGTGGCGTCCACGACAGTCTGGAACTCCTCGCTCTTGCCCTGAGTTTCAGCCAGACCGGAGTATGTGAGGTAGTTTATGACGTGCTTCAACTCGCAGCTGTAGTTGTTATCTTCGTCAGAGAACCACTTGATGGTGGCTCCCCCATCCTCCATAGCGGAAATGGCCTCCTCCTCATACGCATAGTCAAAATCAATAGAATATGCGGAGGTTTGCTTGCAGGCATATTCGATGAGAGCCTGCTGGTCAGCAGTCAGGCTGTTCCACTTGTCCAAATTCATAGTGAGCCAGTAGGAGACATGCGTTTCGGTGGTGATCAGAACATTGGGAGCCACCTCATACCACTTGTTGGCATAGACGGCGCCAAGGCCAGCGCCAGTGCTGTCCACCACACCGCGGGACAGGTTCTCATACTCATCACTGACGGGGCTGGTGTAGACGCTCATGCCCATAGCCTTAAAGGTGTCTCCGCCGATCTCGGTACCGTAGATCAGGCCTTTCATCTCAGAATAAGAACTGATGTCATCACGGAATACCAGACCGGTGTGACCGGTGACATTACCGGCCAGGATCTTCAGACCGGCGGCCTCTGCCTCGGCTTGCGCGATGGAAGCAGTCTCTTCATTCTCAAAGAAAATGTAGTTGGCGTTCTCCAGGGCCTCCTCCAGAGTGCGGCCATAAC
>CAYUUP010000150.1:0-1989 GCA_964447925.1 uncultured Oscillospiraceae bacterium | reverse complement strand
AAGCTCCTGGGCGTTCACCAGATATTCCGAGGTGACGCCAAACCGTCCCGATGCCACCTGCTTGATGGCAGAGCAGCGATCCTTGGAATAGAGCCGTTCTGTCTCCTCGCCGCCCTCGCCGGTGTTGGACTTGCCTCCCAGGTGGTTCATAGCGATGGCGAGGCATTCATGGGCCTCCTGGGAGATGGATCCATAGGACATGGCCCCGGTCTTGAACCGCTTGACGATCTCATATTCCGACTCCACCTCGTCCAAGGGGATGCCGCCATCGGGGTCAAAGCGGAATTCCAGCAGGCCCCGGAGGGTATGGGGCTTTGTCTCATCGTCCACCAGCCGGGTGTACTGCTTGAAGAGGTCATAGCTCCCCGTCCGGGTAGACTGCTGTAGCAAGTGGATGGTCAAGGGGTTATACAGATGGTCCTCCTTGTCCTCGCCGGAGCGGGACTTATGAAGGCCCATGCTGTCCAGCGTGGGGTCAACGGCAAGGCCCAGGGGGTCAAATGCGTGAGAATGGAGCCACTCCACCGTTGCGCCGATCTCCTTCAGGCCAATCCCGCCTACCCGGGAAACAGTGTTGGTGAAGTACTTGTCAATAACCTCCTGATTGATGCCCACCGCCTCAAAAATCTGGGCGGACTGATAGGACTGAATGGTAGAGATCCCCATTTTGGAGGCGACCTTCACGATGCCGTGAAGGATGGCGTTGTTATAGTCATTGACGGCGGCGTAAAAGTCCTTGTCCAGCAGACCCTGCTCGATTAGCTCACCGATACACTCTTGAGCCAGATAGGGGTTGATGGCCCGTGCGCCATAGCCCAGAAGGGTAGCGAAGTGGTGGACGTCCCGCGGCTCGGCACTCTCCAGGATGACGGAGATAGCGGTACGTTTCTTGGTGCGGATAAGATACTGCTCCATGGCAGAGACGGCCAGCAGGGAGGGAATGGCCACATGGTTCTCGTCCACCCCCCGGTCGGAGAGGATGATGACATTGGCCCCGGCCCGATAGGCCCTGTCGGCGTCCACAAAGAGCCGATCCAGCGCCCGCTCCAGCGGGGTGTTCTTATAGTAAAGCAGAGAAACCGTCTCCACGCGGAAACCGGGCCTTTTCATGCTGCGGATCTTCATCAGGTCAGTGCTGGTGAGAATGGGGTTGGATACCTGGAGGACGTTGCAGTTCTCCGCCTTCTCCTCCAGCAGATTGCCGTCATCTCCGATGTAGATGGTGGTGTCGGTGACGATCTCCTCCCGGATAGCGTCAATGGGGGGATTGGTCACCTGGGCGAAGAGCTGCTTGAAGTAGTTGAAGAGAGGCTGGTGCTTTTCAGAAAGTACCGCCAGCGGCACATCAATGCCCATGGCGGAGGTTGGCTCACTGCCAGTTTGGGCCATGGGAAGGATAGCGGTCTTCACCTCCTCATAGGTGTAGCCGAAAGCCTTGTAAAGCCTGTCCCGCTGGGCCTGGGTGTGCGTTTCCACCTTGTGGTTGGGAATGGGCAAATCCTTCAAATAGACCAGGTTCTGATCCAGCCACTCGCCATAGGGCTGGCGGACGGCGTAGCTGTGCTTCAGCTCGTCATCGGTGATGAGCTTTCCTGCCACAGTGTCCACCAGCAGCATCTTTCCCGGCCGAAGGCGGGACTTCTTTACAATCTTCTCCGGAGGAATGTCCAGCACACCTACCTCGGAGGACAGAATCAGCTGATTGTCGCTGGTGATGTAGTAGCGGGAGGGCCGCAGGCCGTTCCGATCCAACACCGCTCCCACGCAGTCCCCGTCGGAAAAGAGGATGGAGGCGGGGCCGTCCCATGGCTCCATCATGGTGGCGTAGTAGCGGTAGAGATCCCGCTTGGCCCTATCCATATTCTTGTCGTTGTTCCACGGCTCAGGAATGCAGATCATCACCGCCAGGGGTAGCTCCATGCCGTTCATCACCAGATATTCCAGCGTGTTGTCCAGCATGGCTGAGTCAGACCCCTGGGCATTGATGAC
>CAYUUP010000149.1:0-2028 GCA_964447925.1 uncultured Oscillospiraceae bacterium | reverse complement strand
GCAGGAAGAAGGGAAAGCCCGGCCCCTCATCGGTCAACATAAAGAGGCCCAGCTCACGTCCCAGCTTGCGGTGATCCCGCTTCTTGGCCTCCTCAATCCTCTCCAGATACTCGTCCAACTGTTCCTTTTTGGGGAAAGCCACGCCATAGATGCGCTGAAGGGTCTGGCGACTGGAATCCCCCCGCCAATAGGCAGCATTGCAGGCGGTCAGCTTGATGGCGTTGCCCTTGATGCGTCCGGTGGAGTCCAAGTGCGGCCCGGCACACAGGTCGGTAAATTCCCCCTGCTTATAGAAGGAGATCACGGCATCCTCGGGCAAGTCGTTGATCAGCTCCACCTTGTACGGCTCATCCGCCATCAGCTCCAAAGCCTCCTGCCGGGGCAGCTCAAACCGCTCCAGCTTCAGCTTTTCCTTGCAGATTCTCCGCATTTCCCCTTCGATAGCGGAGAGATCCTCCGGGGTGAAGGCCTGGGGAGAATCCAGATCATAATAAAAGCCGTTGTCAATGGCTGGGCCAATGGCCAGCTTAACATCGGGGTAGAGCCGCTTCACCGCCTGCGCCATCACATGGGAGCAGGTGTGCCAGTAGGTCTTGCGGTATGCCTCATTTTCAAAGGTATACAATTTGTTTTCATCCATGTGAATATTCCTCCTTCTTTCTGCGGGGCAGCAAAAAACCACCCCTGACACAGCATCAGGGGTGGGATGAGGCGCTCATCTCACGGTTCCACCCTGGTTGGCGCGACAACGCGCCCACTCATTGGCCCCGGTAACGAGGGGCATTCGGCCCGGCTTACTGGCTCCTCCGGGGCAGCTATCAGACTCCTGGGAGGGGCGTTGGGCGGAGCGGCTCTGGGGCGGTACTCTCCGGGCGGGGCAGAGGACGCTTTCAGCACAGGGCGTCCCTCTCTTTCGGCTCCGGCTCCGGCGGCATGTCCCCGTCATGGCCTGTGTGCTTATCATAGCACGCATACAGGGAATTGTCAAGCCTTATCCCGGCCAATGGCTGGCAGAAAGCGATTTTCCCCTCCGGCAGCCCAGCAAGGCATAAAAAAAAGAACTGACTCATATCCACCTTGCTGCAGATATGAGTCAGTCCCCTTGTTCCTTGGGTTCTACCATCATCTGTGAACCTCACTTTCCCAGATTTCCCGAAGCGTCTCGGGATTGTATCCTCTGCTTCAGACCTCAACCGGACTCCCTTCCAAAATTCCGGCTTTTCCTTTTTGACTGCACCCTTTCTCCGAATCGCCCTTACGCCTTTCCGAGATGTTGTTCCCTATGAACTGTTCTTCCTCTGTGCTGTCTGCTGCCGTCTTCCCTCACACATCATCATTACTTCTCTTGCCTGACCTTCTCCGGTTCAGGCCATCTGGTGCTGGGCAACCGCTATGCTTATGACTGCGGACAGGGGAACCTTGGGTTCTCTCAGGATGGGGCGATCACTGCCGGTGGAGCGGTTTTCTCTTACACCTGGAGGTCTGTCGCTTGGATGAAGAAGCTACGCCTGCATTGGACTCACCTCTTTCTGGCTATAATATAACACAACTGCCCCCTGCATGTCAAGGGCTTTTTTGGCAAATTAATCAAAATCGACGTATCGGTTACAAATAATTCATTCTTATTGACCCCAGTCTGAAATTAGAGTACAATATAATAAAGGAAAATCCGTCTCACGGGGAGAGTTACATATGCTGAACGACACACAGGCCCTTCGCTTCTGCAAGGCGCGGCGGGCTATTATTGAAAGGGAATTTGCCGGGCTGAACCCAGAGCAGAGGGCCGGCGTGCTGGCCACCGAGGGGCCGCTGCTGCTGCTGGCCGGCGCAGGCAGCGGTAAAACCACCGTCCTGATCCAGCGCATCGCCAATCTCATCAGATACGGCTGCGGGTCGGATTCCAATGAGGTACCGAAATGGGTCACGGAGGATGACCTGTCCTTTCTTGAGGAATATGCAGCGCAGCCCAGCGAGTCGGGCAGACTGCGGGCAGAGAGTCTCTGCAAGCTAAACCCCGCCGCCCCCGGG
>CAYUUP010000148.1:0-2175 GCA_964447925.1 uncultured Oscillospiraceae bacterium | reverse complement strand
CCATGGTGCTGGCCTGCACCGAATCCAGCATATACTCCACATTCTGGGTGATGGCACAGGGGGCGGCGTTCCGCTTGCGGAACTGACGCCACGCGGAGGTAAAGAAGTTGCCGCTGTATTCGTTTTCGTAGGCAATGTGAAATTCATCCACAATGATATGGGTTTTCTTCCCATGGGCCCAGTTGTAGTTGACCCGGTTGATCATGGCATCGGTGATGGTCACAAATCCGGGCTGCTTCAGCTCCTCGCCCAAATCGTGGATGTCATAGGACTGAATACGGTTCCTGGTATCCACATTGGTTTCGTGGGCGAAGATGTTCAGAGAGCCGGAGGTGTACAGCTCCATGGTCAGGGCCAGATCCCGCGCTTCCTGCTCTGGCTGCTCCAGCAGCCTTTCCCGCAGGGTACAGAGAGTGGGGACTTTTCCGGTTCGTTTCTGCTCCTGAAGCACCAGTGCCACACAGCGGTCGATGATGGACTTGTGGTGCGCTCGGATGCCGTCGGGGTCGATCTGCTTCAAAAGAGACATGATAAACTGAGACTTGAAGGCAACCGGACTGCCCTCGCCGTAGCCTTCCTCCATGGCCATAGCATTGAGCCAGTCCCTGCCTCCAACGGCGAAACACATCACCGAGCCGCCCAAAGCCCTAACCAGAGGCGTGTATTCTCCCTCCGGGTCCAGGATGATAATGTCATCATCCGTAGACAGGGCAATTGCAATAATCAGCAGCTTGGCAAAGAAAGACTTGCCCGAACCGGGAATTCCCAGCAGCATCATGGATTGGTTCAGCAGGTTTTTCATATTGCACAGGATCAGGTTATGAGAGATGGCATCCGGTTGATCTTGGAAGCGTCCTCGGCCCGGACCATAATATCCACCATACCGTCGGTGCTTTTCTCCTTGCCACGGAGGGCGCAGTAGACCACGCCATAACGCTTTGCCTCCTGGGCAAATTGCTTCAGGTGTTCTTCACTGAGGGTGAATACCTTCAGTTCCTTGCCGCTTTTCAGCATGGCGCTGAGCCGCTGGTGGCCCTTAATCTTGTTTCTGTCCTTGTTCTTTGCGACGGTGTACAAAGCGGCGGCGATGTTCTTGGCAGCGGAGCCGGTCAGCCGCAGGGCAACCTCCGTCCCCTCCAGACTGAACCTAACGACTTGCTCCGCCGCGTCGCCTGAATTGTTCATGTTCTTGCTTCTCCTTTCTCTGGGATCGTTCGTCCTGACGGACCGTCTGAATGTGTTCCAGCATCACGCCGGAACGGACTTCAATATCGCTGCATAGCTTCACCTCTTTTCTTAGTTGACATAACTCTTTGGAAAGAGAAGATATAGAGGATTTGATCTGCTCCATCTGTTCTCCATCCGATTGTACGGTCACTGTCCGCTGCTTCCGGTAGAGCGTTTTTCTCTGTGCAGATAAATCCTCTATTCTCGTTTCCAATTCGTTTTTATATGAAGAAAGCTGCTGGGCGGTATCGATGTGATGAACCGCCAGCAGCCTTGCTTCCTGGGTGATGTTCTCCAATTTGATAAGATCCTCCCGCAGTAGAAAATGGAGCCGTTTTCGGTTCTGCGGTTTATCCTTGGGGAATACCCCCAGCAGATAACAATAGTGCAGATACAAAGCCCGGAACCCGGTTGCCTTCTTTCCGGCCTGCCAGTTCCCGGACACACGGTATCGTTTGGATTTGGGCGCAGGCTCCGGGAGGGGCCCTGCGGCACGGGTCTGCTCCAGGATCCGCCTGCGGATGCCATCCAAGGTGTAGTCCTCGCCAAAGTTCCGCGCCAGACGGACAAACCGTGGCTTGCCCGGTGGACGGACGGAAATATCCTTGCCCACCTGAACTTCATAGCCTTTTCTGTGAAGATACTCAAAGAACTGCCGTTCTGTCATGGACTGGCGAATCACCTCGTCAATGTCGGAACGGATGATGCCCCGCCATGTGGGGCGCTGCTCCTGCTCGGCTCTCCATTCGCCGTACTGCTTGCTTTTACCGGGCTGGGGATTATCAATGACAGATAGACCATACTCCCGGCACAGATCATCTGACAGCTTTCGCATATCCCAATAATCTTTTTCGGTACGGTGGAATTTGATGCCGTCTGTAAATGAAACGGTATTCAGCACAAAATGGTTATGCAGATGATTTTCCTTGTCCAGATGGGTGGCAACCA
>CAYUUP010000147.1:0-2213 GCA_964447925.1 uncultured Oscillospiraceae bacterium | reverse complement strand
AGCGGCTGGGCAAACCCGCCTGCCTGTTGAGCAAGTATCAGTATGTCCCCTCCGCTTCCAAGGGGGCCTCCGCTCGGAGCTTTCCAGGTCTGCGGATAGTCACTTATGACGGCCCCGGCTTTGTTCCCAACGGAGTGGACTGCAACGCCTGGACCATTGCCGAGTACCGGGACAAGATCGCTGCCATGCTGCCCAGCATTGAGGAGGCGCTGACCGCCCCTCTGACCGAGGATGAGCAGCATCCCGTAACTCCAAAGGACTACTCCAGTGACACCTTCACCGGCACTCTGGACGAACTGAACGACCTGTTCTACACCCACGGCTGGACCAACGGGACCCCCATTGTCCCCCCCACCGAGGAGGCGGTGGCCGAGATGTGTCGGGGTACCGACCTGCCCCGTGACTATGTGGTCGCTACCCTGCCCCCCTTGAACGGCAAAGCCACTGTGGAAAAAATTGCCGTCAACGGCGTAATGGCGGGATGCACCCCCACCATGATGCCCATTCTGGTCGCCATTGTCCAGGGTATGGGGGATCACGATGTCATTAAGCTGGAGGGCTGGACCTGCTCCAATGCGGGCTGGCTGCCCACCATTGTCATCAGCGGCCCCATTCGCAAGGCCATCGGTATCAACTGCGGGCGGAACTTCCTCTCTGCCTACACCAAACCCCAGGCCTGCATTGCCCGGGCCATGGCCTATATGATTATGAACATCTCCGGTGTCCGCAGCCAGACCGAGGATATGAGCGGTCCCGGCAGCGACAGCCGCTTCGGCCTGTGCATCGGCGAGGATGAAGACGGGCTGCCCCAGGGCTGGAAGAGCCTGCCGTCTGACCTGGGCGGGGAAGACGGAGATAACGCCGTCACCCTGTTCTGGCCCAGTGAACACCACCAGATCCCCGTTGTATCTCCCAGCGCCGCGCTGGATCGGCTTTGCTCCTTGTGGCACGGCGGCTTTGACGTGGGCATGATGATCACCCTGCCCCCCGAGGGAGCCAAAGTATTTGCCGACGCGGGCTTCTCCAAGCAGGACATTCTAAACTATGTAAAAGAGTATAACCGCCGTCCCTCCAGTGAGATTCCCCGGGCCGCCATTGGCAACAACCATCCCCGCAAGGGTCTGGTATTTCCGGCTCCCGGCCTGGTTCACTCCGCACCGCTGCTGTGGAACACCGACCACAGCTTCGTAATAGTGGCCGGACGGGACTGGGGCATGGCCTATCTTGGCGGCGGCGACCACGGCGGACCCATCTGCAAGAAGGTGGAACTGCCCAAGGGCTGGGACGCCCTGTGTGAGAAGTACCCCGGCGAGCTGCCTGTGAATGTGGATTACTGACCGGTAAACAGGAGAAAACCATGATCCGTTTTTGGGTGTTCTGTCTGGCGGTTCTGGCCGTTGCCGCCATCGCGCTCCGGATACGGGAGATTCGGCGCAGCATGGAGCAGGGAGAAATGCAGCGGGAGGAACGTCTCCGTGGAATGCTGCTCTCCCGCTCCGCCAATCCGCTGGCAGCGACGCTGGGGCGGCCTGTCTACCAGGCGGAGGTGCTGACCGACGATGGAGAAAAGCTGACCCTGGAGGTACGCTCCCTGCCTCTGTTCCGCGCATTGATTGCCGGAACCCGCGGCACGATCTGCCATCGGAGCGGCGTACTGCTGGACTTTCAGCCGGATACGCCAAGGACGGAATGTGAAGCAAAGGAGCAAATTGGCATGAAAAAAAGAACCCTTTTGAAAAACGGGATGCTCTGGGGCATTGGTGTGCGGGATATTCTGGTGGAGGGAGAACAAATCCTGGCAGTGGGTAAAGGTCTGGAAGCAGAGGCGGAAGTCATCGACCTGACCGGCGAGACGGTGCTGCCCGGCTTTCTGAACGCCCATGTCCATCTCTACGGTGTGGATGGCCCGCTGCCCGATGCACTGATTCGCAACTTCGTCCGTGGCGGCTGCACCACAGTGCGAGATATGGGCATGACCTCGGAGTTGGAGTTTAGCGCTTACACGGACTGGCTGGCCGCCCGGAAGGGGCCGGATTTCCCTGAGGTATTGACCGCAGGCAAGTTTATCTGTGGCCCGAACACCTATGGAGCGGTTCATCCCTCCGGTGCCAGAATTGGCTATGTGATTGGGGAGACACCGGAGGAGGCCCGCGCCGCAGTGGATGCCATGGTGGATGCCGGGGCGGATCTCGTCAAGACCGGCCAGGACTACG
>CAYUUP010000146.1:0-2252 GCA_964447925.1 uncultured Oscillospiraceae bacterium | reverse complement strand
AATTTGCATAAAGATTTATCAAATTCATGTATTCGTGAATAAAGAAAAAAGTAAATTAAATACTTTTGCCGTGTTTTCCCCTTGCACTCTTCCGCCGGACGTGTTATAATACAAGGGATATTAGGGAGTAGTTCGCCCTCCTTGGGGTCGCAGTGTTCGTCATCACGCCGAAAGGCCGGACACTGCGGAGAGCATTTGCTTGCTTTTGGACAAGACTTTTATCACATCTCGTATGTGGTAGAAGTCTTTTTTCTGCACTTCTGCCCGGAAAGGACATTAAAATGGACATCACGACGCTGGCCCTGCTGCTCTTTCTGGCAACCTATGCCCTGATGATTTTGTTTCAGAAGTGGCGCTACATTGTCGCTCTGCTCTCCGCCTGTGTCTTTGTGATTCTGGGCATCATGCCCCTGGGCGGTCTTCTCGGCGCTGTCAACTGGAATGTACTGCTGATGCTGGCAGGCACCATGGGTTCTGTTGCGCTATTTATTCAGTCCAAAATGCCCAACCGCATCGCCGATGCCCTGCTGAAACTCTGCCCCAACGTCATGTGGGTGGCGGTGGTCATGTCCCTCTTTGCTGGAGTGGTTTCCGCCTTTATTGACAACGTAGCCACTGTACTGATGATCGCCCCGGTAGCCCTGGCCATCTGCAAGCGGCTCCACATCTCCCCTGTCCCCATGCTCATCTCCATCTCCGTCTCATCCAACCTGCAGGGGGCAGCCACCCTGGTAGGGGACACCACCTCCATCCTGTTAGGCGGCTACGCAGATCTGAACTTTATGGAATTCTTTTTTGTGGACGGCAAGCTCAGCATCTTCTGGGCCACCGAGCTGGGCGCTCTAGTTACCATTCCCATTATTTGCTTTCTCTTTCGCCACAACCGGCAGCCGGTTTCCTCTGTCAGCCTGACCGCAGTAAGCGACTACTTTCCCTCCTTTCTGCTGCTGGCCACCATCGCCGGGCTGATCCTTGTCTCCTTCCTGCCGGAGAAGCCAGAGCTGACCAACGGCCTGCTCTGTGCCTGCTTGTGCGTAATTGGCGTGATCCGCAGCTGCATCAGGAGCAGAAGTCTCCGGCCTATAGGGGAGATAATCAAGGAGTTGGATATCTCCACACTGCTCCTGCTCACTGGGCTGTTCATCGTCATTGAGAGCATCACCCGAGCCGGGGTCATTGACCTGGTCAGCGAGAAGCTGGTGGGCATTGGCGGCAGCAGTCCTTTTCTGATGTACACCCTCATTGTCTGGGGTTCTGTGGTTATCTCCGCCTTTGTGGACAACATCCCCTATGTCACCACCATGCTGCCAGTAGTCTCCGGCATTGCCGCCATGATGGAGGTCAACCCCATCCTGTTTTATTTCGGTCTGCTGGTAGGCGCCACCCTGGGCGGCAATCTGACTCCAATCGGGGCCTCGGCCAATATTGCCACCATCGGCATTCTGAACCGGCAGGGGTACGATGTACCCACCCGTGACTTTCTCCGCATTGGCGTTCCTTTCACCCTCGCCGCCGTGCTGACAGGGTATCTGTTTATCTGGTTCGTATGGCGGTGAACTGTGTTTACAAGCAAAAGAAAGCTGGGGCAGTCTCACAAAAGTGAGACTGCCTCCAAAATAATGGCGGCCAGCCCCTGCCCGATGTAGCTGCTGGCGTATAATGAATATGTAACGAAGCTCTTATGATAATATCATATAAAGGTCGAAATAACAAACATGGAACAATAAACCACACCCTTGTCCATTCAAGCACATCCTCAATAGAAATGATAAATCCGAACACATTACCCGCTTGGATAGTGCAGTCCGGATTATCATTAGATGGTGCGGATCCCCTTTTGCGGCAAACGCTAGCAGGCAGGAAAGCCATTCCTGCCTGCCATTTTTTACACCGTCAGCCCTGCGCCAGGATCTTCCGGGTCATGCATTAGCCGCCAGCGGTGTTCCGTCCTTCATTGCCGCAATCACACCTGTGGTGCGGCAGGTAAAGAAGATAGTCGATGCTCTTTTCAGGTCTGTTTTTTGACTATAGCGAGAAGAGGGCGCCACACACGCGACGTCCTCTTCTGTATGATCGCTTTTTCGACGTGTCCTATTTCAGTGGGCGGCTGATCCAGACCAGAGACAGCACACACACCGCCAGCTCCGCTGCGGGGATGGCGCACCAGATTCCTCCCAAACCGAAAACCGCCGGGAATATCAGGATAAACGCGCCGCTGACAACGATGCCCCTGGCCAGTGCCACGGTGTTGG
>CAYUUP010000145.1:0-2264 GCA_964447925.1 uncultured Oscillospiraceae bacterium | reverse complement strand
CTGTCCATCTCCGGCTCCGACTTCGTGGAACTCTATGTGGGCGTGGGCGCCTCCCGCGTCCGCAGCCTCTTTGAGCAAGCCAAAAAGGTAGCCCCCTCCATCGTCTTTATTGATGAGATTGATGCCGTGGGCCGTCAGCGGGGCGCTGGCTTGGGCGGCGGACACGATGAGCGGGAGCAGACCCTGAACCAGCTGCTGGTGGAGATGGATGGCTTTGCCGGCAATTCCGGTGTTGTGGTGCTGGCCGCCACCAACCGGCAGGACATCCTTGACCCCGCCCTGCTGCGGCCGGGACGGTTTGATCGGCAGGTCTATGTGGGGCTGCCAGACATCAGGGGCCGGCAGGAGATTTTGCGCATCCACGCCAAGGATAAGCCCTTGGCAGAGGATGTGAATCTCCAGACCCTGGCAAGGGCCACCGGTGGCTTCACTGGGGCCGATCTGGAAAACCTGATGAACGAGGGGGCGCTGCTGGCTGCCCGCCGGAAGTGTCCGGCCATTACCATGGAAGATCTCCACGAGGCCATGATCAAGGTCATTGCTGGACCGGAAAAACGGAGCCAGGTGGTGACGGAGCAGGCCCGGCGGCTCACTGCCTATCACGAGGCGGGCCACGCTGTGGTTATCCGTTCCCTGCCCTCTCATGACCCTGTACACCAAATCAGCATCGTCCCCCGGGGCCGCACCGGCGGCATGACCATCTCCCTGCCTACGGAGGACAAATCCTTCCGCTCCCGCACGGAACTCTATGAAGACATTGTGGCGGCCCTGGGCGGCCGGGCAGCGGAGGAGCTGGTACTGGGAGACGTCTCCACCGGGGCCTCCAATGACATCCAGCAGGCCACCCGGGTGGCCAGGGCTATGGTGACCCGCTATGGCATGAGCAGCAAGCTGGGTATGGTACTCTATGACAGCGACAACGATGAGGTGTTCATCGGTCGCTCTATGGGTCACACCCAGCACTGTTCCGAGGCGGTGGCAGCGGAGATTGACGCCGAGGTCAAGGCCCTCATCGACCAGGCCTACGGCCAGTGCCGCCGTGTGCTGACACAGGAGCTGGAACACCTGCACCAGGTGGCGGCTTTCCTGCTGGAACACGAGGTCATGACTGCTGAGGAGTTTGAGGCCGTTTTCACCGGCGAGGCGCCGGAGCAGCTGACGATGCTTTGAGCCGCCCATCCTGGGGCTTTTGGCGCGGAGCGTTGTCCCCAAGGCGGCATAAACCGTCAAAAGAGGAATATGCGAATCATGAACAAGCAATACGATGTTATCATTATCGGATGCGGCACAGCAGGAATCTTCGCCGGGTATGAGCTGAAGCGGCTCCACCCGGAACTCTCCGTTGTAACGCTGGAGCAGGGTGTGGATATTTATGCCCGGAGCTGCCCTATCGTAAGCGGTAAGGTGGATCACTGCATTGGCTGCAAGGTCTGCGGCACCATGTGTGGCTTTGGTGGGGCTGGAGCCTTCTCCGATGGCAAGTATAATTTCACCACTGCCTTTGGCGGCTGGCTCACCGACTATATGTCGGCGGAGCAGGTAATGGAACTCATCAATTATGTGGACACCATCAACGTGAAGTATGGCGCAACCCTGGAGACTTTCTCTACTGACACCCCGGAGGCCCGGATCCTGGAACGCCGGGCACTGGAACATGACCTGCACCTTCTTCAGGCAAAGGTCAAGCACCTGGGTACAGAAAACAATCTGAAGATATTACAGAATATCTATGAAGATATGAAGGACAAGGTGGAGTTCCGCTTCCGTACCCAGGTAGTCTCCATCGCGCAGGGGGGCGTTGGCTACCGGCTGACCCTGGCAGACGGGGAAACCCTGGAGAGCCGCTATCTGGTAGCGGCCCCCGGTCGCTCCGGGGCAGAGTGGTTCTCCGACCAGTGCAAGGGACTGGGACTGAAGCTCATCAACAATCAGGTGGATATCGGTGTTCGGGTAGAGTTGCCCGCCAGCGTATTTGCTCCCATCACCGATGTGGTCTATGAGTCCAAGCTGGTCTATCGCACCAAGCAGTATGGGGATCAGGTGCGTACCTTCTGCATGAATCCCTATGGCCATGTGGTGGCAGAGAATGTGGAGGGCATCCACACCGTCAACGGCCACTCCTACTCCGACCCCGCTCTCCGCAGCACCAACACCAACTTTGCCCTGCTGGTGTCCAACCGCTTTACAGAGCCGTTTAACGAGCCATATAAATACGGCAAGCACATCGCGTCCCTGTCCAATATGCTGGGCGGCGGCGTGATCGT
>CAYUUP010000144.1:0-2270 GCA_964447925.1 uncultured Oscillospiraceae bacterium | reverse complement strand
ATGACAAGACCCATCCCATTCCCGACCTGACCGGCTATATCACCGAGGGCCAGATCATCCTCTCTCGTGAGCTGTACCGTTCTGGCATTGAGCCCCCCGTGGATGTTCTGCCCTCCCTGTCCCGCCTGAAGGATAAGGGCATCGGTGACGGCAAGACCCGGGGTGACCACTCTGGTACCATGAACCAGCTCTTTGCCGCCTATGCCACCGGTAAGGAGGCTAAGGAGCTGATGAGCATTTTGGGCGAGTCAGCCCTCTCCGAGACCGACCTGCTTTATGCCAAGTTTGCTGATGAGTTTGAGAAGCGCTATGTCTCCCAGGGCTACAACACCAACCGCTCCATTGAGGAGACGCTGAACCTCGGCTGGGAGCTGTTGTCTATCCTGCCCAAGAGCGAGCTGAAGCGTATTAAACAGGAGTATATCGACCAATATCTCCCCAAGAAGGATGCTGAGTAAGGGGGTGTCGCTATGGCTTCCAGTACTGTAAGTGCGACACGGATGGAGCTGACCCGGCTGAAGGGCCGGCTCAAGACCGCTACCCGTGGCCATAAGCTGCTGAAGGACAAGCGGGATGAGCTGATGAAGCAGTTCCTGGATGTCGTGCGGGAAAACCGGGATCTCCGCCAGCGGGTGGAGGAGGCCATGATGCGGGCGCATGGATCTTTCACCGTGGCCTCTGCCCTGATGTCCTCCGAGATGCTGGAGCAGTCGCTGCTCTATCCCAAGCAGAGCGTGGAATTGGACATGACATTTAAGAATATCATGTCGGTAAATGTCCCCCGGTATCAGTTCAATACCCACAGTGCCGCCGCCGGTGAGGTCTATCCCTATGGCTTTGCGGCCACCTCCGGTGAGTTGGATGACGCTGTGGATGCGCTGTCCTCCGTTTTTGAAGATCTGTTGAGGCTGGCCCAGATCGAAAAGACCACCCAGCTGCTGGCAGAGGAGATTGAGAAGACCCGTCGCCGGGTCAATGCTCTGGAATACGTCATGATCCCGCAGATGGAAGAGAGTATCCGCTACATCTCCATGAAGCTGGAGGAAAATGAGCGGAACAATACCATTCGCCTGATGAAGGTGAAGGATATGATGCTTCAGGATGCAGTGGAGGCCCGCCGGGCTGAGGATCAGGCAGCGCTTGAAGCGGCTCACGCGGGTTGAGTACCCGTTTGATTGTCAACAAAAGGCCCTCGCAGGATTTCAGTTCCTGTGAGGGCCTTTCCATGCCGATTACAAAAACATCAAAAATTCCCACCGATTACCCGGAATAATGGCATTTTCCCGGTGCAGACTAGAAATTGCACGAGAGAAATTCCGACCGGGAAAGTGAGGTCTTTTGATATGGCAAAGCAGCGGATCCGGTGGGCGGCGGCCCTGTTGCTGATACTGGCTCTTGCGCTGGCGGCACTGGCACCCCAGGCGGAGGCGGCTTATCGACAGGGGGACTCCGGCGAGCAGGTGAAGACCATCCAGAGTAAGCTGAAACGCTGGGGCTACTATGACGGCGCGGTGGACGGCATCTTTGGCAGCCGAACTACTGCGGCGGTGAAGTATTTCCAGCGCACCAACGGACTGACGGCAGACGGTGTCGTAGGTACTGCCACACTGAAGGCATTGGGGATGTCAGCCTCCACCGGCGGCAGCTCCGGCAGCACCAGCAGTAAGAACGATGTTGCGCTGCTGGCAAAGGTTATCTCTGCCGAGGCACGGGGGGAGCCATACACCGGTCAGGTGGCAGTTGGGGCGGTTATATTGAACCGGGTGAATCACCCCTCTTTCCCCAATACGATCTCCGGCGTGGTCTATGAGCCAGGGGCTTTCTCCTGCATGGGCGACGGCCAGATCAATCAGCCAGTGGCAGACTCTGCTTATCAGGCGGCCCGGGACGCGCTGAATGGCTCTGATCCCACCGGCGGCGCTATCTACTATTTTAACCCCGCCACCGCCACAAGTAAGTGGATATGGAGCAGACCCCTCATTGTTACCATAGGCAAGCATCGGTTCTGCGCGTGAGGACAAGCCAGCTGTTCAGGCAGGTCACAGAAGAAGAAATGCAAGAAGGAGTTGACCAAAATAGGACAGCTCCTTCTGCATAGCGCTGCATGAGTGTGCCGCTCTTTCAAAGCCGGGATCCCTGAAACCGGGAATACCGCCTGGCTGTCAGCTGAATGACAGCGCGCGACAGAGTAGGACCTTTTATTACAAAATCAATCTCACAGGATATCCATAGCGGCGCAGAAGCCCTCGTAGGTAGCCTCCTTCACCGTT
>CAYUUP010000143.1:0-2287 GCA_964447925.1 uncultured Oscillospiraceae bacterium | reverse complement strand
TCATCCAGTTGCCGAAGTACTTGCAGGTCAGCATCAGGGAGGTGATGTTGGTGTGCAGCATCTTCTCGAAGAAGTCGGTGTCGATCTCCCAAGACCACATCTTCTTGTTGATGCCCTGAGCGTTCACCAAAATGTCGCAGCCGCCCAGCCCATCGGGGCCAGTGACGCTCTCAACGCACTTCTTGACGAACTCCTCATCGCCGGCATCGCCCGCCAGATACATAACCTTGACGCCGGGAGCAGCCGCCGCCTGGATCTTGGCCTGAGCAGCTTTCAGCTTCTCCTCGCTGCGGGAGGAAATGCAGACAGAGCAGCCATTGGCGGCATAGCCCTCAGCAATTGCCTCGCCGAAGCCACCGGCGCCGCCGAAAATCATTGCCTTCTTGCCAGAGATGTCAAACATCTTGGTCAGGTCGCCCGAGTAAACCTTAGGCATTTTAATGCACTCCTTTAATTAAATATTATTCAGCGCCGCACGAAGCGGCCGTTGAATGCAACAGGGATGGAAAATTACTTCTGGGGAGGCAGCAAGCAGACCAGCATCTGGCACACCTCAGTGCCGGTGTTGGTGACGGACTTGGCTACGCCGCCGACGCAGTGGAAGGCGTCTCCGGCATGGAGGACGGTCTCCTCCGTATCGGTCTTAAGAGTCATCTCGCCGTTCAGGATGTAATAGATGGACTCCAGAGGATTGGCGCCATAGTCGCAGCCGCCGCCGGGCACGAAGTAGGTGATGCCCATGATCATCTTGCCGCCTTCAATGTCGTTGGCTCCGCCGCCGTCCACGTCAAACAGACGGGTGGGGACGCACTCGTTGTGGCCGGGGGCGACGTAAGTGTAGATGGTGCTGCCCTCTACGCCCTTGGCCCGCTGGATCCTGTACTTTGCCATGGTAAAGACTTCCTTTCAAAAAGTGTGTTGAACCTGCCCCCTGAGGGGCACCACAGACGAATCCGCACAGCCGGGGGATTCGCTCTCTTATAGTTTATCACATTTTTTCTCAGGAGACAAGTCAATTTGCCCGAAGAATTTGACAAAATTTTGAAACAGATTGGAAAACCGGACAAAGAGCGGCAATTTCATAAAACCTTAAAGAATTCACATCTTGTTTTTTCAGAAATTCATGATACACTTATCTTGGAAATGAGAGGAGTGTATGTCATGTATCATATTCTGGTCTGCGATGATGACAAAGATATTGTCTCCGCCTTGGAAATTTACCTCCGTGGAGACGGCTATGACCCCATCCCCGCATATGATGGCAGACAGGCCCTCCAGATCGTAGAGGAGCAGCAGATCGACCTGATTCTGCTGGATGTCATGATGCCCCAGCTGGATGGCATCCGGGCCACTGCCCACCTGCGGCAGGATTACAACATCCCCATTATCCTCCTCACCGCCAAGAGCGAGGACAATGACAAAATTCTGGGGCTGAACATCGGTGCCGATGACTACATCACCAAACCCTTTAATCCCCTGGAGGTACTGGCCCGCGTGCGCTCCCAGCTCCGGCGCTACACCCAGCTGGGAGGGCAGGGTACCCTGCCGGAGGATGTACTGGTGTGTGGCCCGCTGACCCTGGACACCGCCACCAAGCGGCTGACGCTGGATGGTGAAAATGTAGACATCACTCCCACAGAATACAGAATACTGGCCCTGATGATGGCCCATCCAGGGCAGGTTTTTTCTGCCGGGCAGATTTACGAAAACGTCTGGAAGGAAGACTCCATGGTTGGCTCGGACAACACTGTGGCGGTGCATATCCGACACATTCGGGAGAAGGTTGAGGTAGATCCTGCCCATCCCCGTTATCTCAAGGTGATTTGGGGGCTGGGCTACAAAATAGAGCCGGATCCCCCAGCAAAGACAGGGAAGCTCCGGCGCTGACAGAGAGGGGATGATTCCTGATGAAAGCCAAACAAGTCCAGTCCAACCTGTTTTTGAAGCTGCTGGCCCTTGGGCTGGCCCTGGTTTCCACCTTCCTCATCTGTTTTCAGTTGGGACCGTCCCTGCAGTACTACTTTTATTACGGCACATCCTTCTACAAAACCTCTGAATTCCGCTGCATGATGGAGGACTATCAGGACGCTGCCGCAAGTGCCGCCCTTTGCCGGCTTATCTCCGACGGTGAGTTCACCGGCCTTACCCTGACCGATGAGGGCGAAGCCTATCTGGAAAGCTGCATCTCGGATCTGGAGGACAATTACCCCGAATTTTGCTACCGTCTCTATCTGGGACTGCTGGACTACGATGAAGCCGCTGATACAGCAGGTGAAGCAGCGACCCA
>CAYUUP010000142.1:0-2347 GCA_964447925.1 uncultured Oscillospiraceae bacterium | reverse complement strand
AGACGGAGGTGGCCCTGCGGGCGGTGATGAAGTGTGTGCTGGAGGGCAAGCAGGCAGCGATTTTGGCCCCCACCACCGTGCTGGCCCGCCAGCACTACCAGACAGTAATTCAGCGGTTTGAGGGCTTCCCGGTGCAGGTGGGTCTGCTGAGCCGGTTCCAGTCCCCAAAAGAGACGCAGCAGATCCGGGAGCGGCTGCGCACCGGGGAGATTGACATCCTGGTGGGTACCCACCGGTTGTTCTCGAAGGAGTTGGTATTCAGGGATCTGGGGCTTCTGGTGGTGGATGAGGAGCAGCGCTTCGGCGTTAGCCAAAAGGAGAGGCTGAAGGAAATGACCCGGCAGGTTGACGTGCTGACCCTCTCTGCCACCCCCATCCCCCGGACGCTGAATATGGCGCTCTCCGGCATCCGGGATATGTCCTTGATTGAGGAGCCGCCCCAGGATCGGCAGCCAGTGCAGACCTATGTGCTGGAACACAACTGGTCGGTGCTGGCGGATGCCATCCGGCGGGAACTGGGCCGAGGCGGGCAGGTCTATTACCTTCACAACCGGGTGGAGACAATTTCCCGCACCGCCTCGCAGCTGCGGAAAATGCTGGGAGAGGATGTCCGTATCGGCATTGCCCATGGCCAGATGGAGCAGCGGGAGTTGTCCTCCATTATGAACCGGGTGGTGGAAGGGCAGATTGATGTGCTGGTCTGCACCACTATCATTGAGACAGGTATTGACATCGCCAATGTCAATACCCTAATCATAGAAGATGCCGACCGGATGGGGCTGGCCCAGCTCCACCAGATCCGGGGACGGGTGGGGCGCTCCAATCGCCGAGCTTACGCCTATATGACCTACCGGCAGGGAAAGGTGCTGTCCGAGGCCAGCGCCCAGCGACTTTCCGCAATCCGGGAGTTTGCCGAGTTCGGCTCCGGTTTCAAGATCGCCATGCGGGATCTGGAGATCCGCGGGGCGGGCAACCTGCTGGGGCCGGAGCAGTCCGGATTCTTAGTCAGCGTGGGCTATGACCTGTATCTCCGGCTGCTGGAGGAGGCGGTACTGGAGGAGCAGGGCAAGCCTGTGACCCGCACTGAGGAGGTCGCCGCCGACCTGACTGTCTCCGCCAATATTCCGGAGGGCTATGTATCCTCGGAGGAGGAACGGATGGATCTCTATCGGCGGATGGCCCGTATCCGCACCGAGGAGGAGGCCGACGATCTGATGGATGAGTTGATTGACCGGTATGGTGACCCGCCCAGGGCGGTGAACAACCTGGTGTCGGTGGCCCTGTTGCGGTCGGCGGCGGCAAGGGCAGGCTTTCTGGACATTACCCAGCGGGAGCTGGTGGTCAGCTTCGGCCTGCGGGAGCCGGACGTCCAGCGGATTGTGGCCCTCTCCAACCAGACAGGCTTTCAGGGACGCATCATGCTGTCTGCCACCTCCAAGCCCCGGCTGTCTCTGCGCCTCCGGAAGGGGGAGGATCCCCTGCGGATGAGCCGGAGGATGGTGGAGGCCTATGAGAGGCTGGGCAGCGAGGAGCCACTGCAGATGGAGAAGGGATGAGTTCCGCTGAAGGCTGCGATCAGACCATTGACATACTATTATATATAATAATGTGTGACCGACTGCGCCTCCTTTGCCGCCGGACAAAATGCCAGGAGAGAAATTTTGCCAATTCTGGCGCAGGGTGGGCGCAGGCGTGTCCCAGCTGTGACTGTCTTTCGCAAAAAATAAAAATTCTTTTAAAATAGGGGTTGACAGGGGCGGAATACCATGATAAAATAACATTTGCGTCTGTCTATGGCGGACGTCTGCGATGAAGCGGGAGATTGCGGCGCATAGCCGGTAACTTCCGTGGAGTATGTCCGGGCGGGATCCCGGGCGGCTGTGGAGTCTCCATGTCTGACCAAGCGGCGTATATCGTTGCGGGCAGTGGGGCGAACCGGCCTTTCGCGCCGGTTTTCCTTTTGCAGCAAAGTGATACACCCGGCAAGGTGTGAGGAATTCCAGACCGCTAAACGGACAAAAGCCTGGTTCATGTACGTTCTAATGTACGAAATTGAAGGAGGAACACAGAAACTATGGCACAGGAAAAAATCCGCATTCGCCTGAAGGCCTATGACCATCAGCTCATCGACCAGAGCGCGGAAAAGATTGTCGAGACTGCCAAGCGCACTGGCGCCACCGTCTCCGGCCCCATCCCTCTGCCCACCAAGAAGGAGGTCGTCACCATCCTGCGGGCCGTCCATAAGTATAAGGACAGCCGGGAGCAGTTTGAGCGCCGCACCCACAAGCGGCTCATCGACATTGAGAACACCTCCCCCAAGACGGTGGAGGCCCTGATGAGCCTTCAG
>CAYUUP010000141.1:0-2432 GCA_964447925.1 uncultured Oscillospiraceae bacterium | reverse complement strand
CCCATCAGGTGGTCATCCACCACATTGGCAAAGTTGTAGGTCGGCAGGCCATCGGACTTGATGAGGACGCCATCATCCAGGGTGTCGTTGTCCACAGTGATGTCCCCAAAAATGGCATCAGAAAAGGTGGTGCTGCCGGACCGGGGAATCCGCTGGCGGATGACGAAGGCCTCTCCCTCCGCCGCTTTTTTGTCGCTCTCCTCCAGCGTCAGGCCGGCAAAGGGGCAGATGTGCTTGGCGGCCCCCTTGCCCAAGGCAGCGCCGTGGAGCGTCTGCTCCTCCTTTTGGCAGAAGCAGCGGTAAGCGCCGCCCTTCTCCAGCAGCAGCCGGGCGTAATTGGCATAAATGTCCCGCCGCTGGCTCTGAATATAGGGACCCACCGGGCCGCCCACATCGGGGCCCTCATCGTGATTCAGACCGCAGCCCTCCAGGGTGCGGACAATGACCTCCTCCGCGCCCTCCACCAGCCGCTCCTGGTCAGTGTCCTCAATACGGAGGATAAAGGTTCCCCCGCTGTGCCGGGCAATGAGCCAGGTGTAGAGCGCTGTACGCAGATTGCCCACGTGCATATAGCCGGTGGGGGAGGGGGCAAAACGGGTGCGGACGCCGCCTTTTGGGATGCGGGCTTCCATCGCCTCAAGGTAGGCCTCCATTTGTGCTGTCATATATAATTCCTCCTTGGAGTGTTTTGAAAATCCCTGTTAGGATTCATTTCACACAAAAAAGCGGTTCTGCTGTCCCAGCCGGTCATATACCGGTGACAGCAGCTTCCACACCAGCAGGCTGCCGAAGCCGCCAATCAGACTGCCCACGATGACATCGGTGGGATAGTGGACGCCCACATATAACCGGGAAAGGGCAATGAGTACTGCCAGAGCCAGTCCTGCCCGATAGATCCAGCGGCTGCCCTTCCTCTCCTTCAGTCCCCGCCGCCAGCTGCAGGCTGCCGCAAAGGAGGCACAGGCGTGGCCAGAGGGAAAGGATGCATCAGAGGGCGGGGCGATTATGGGGATCAGTCCCTCTGCGATGGTATAGGGCCGGGGGCGGGCCACTAAATTCTTGAGGATCACATTGTTGCACAGAAAGCAAAGGAGCAGTGAACACAGAGCCAGCACCCCTGCCCTTCGGGTGTGCCGGAAGCAGAGCATCAGCAGGGAGAGGGCGATCCACACCACCCCCGCGTTTCCCAGGATGGTGATCGGAACCATCAGCCAGTTGAGGACGGGACAGCGCACCATCTCCTGCAAAAACAACAAAACGCCCTCGTCCATGCTCTGAATGATGGAAAGCATGAAATCACTCCCTTCTCCAGGCTTTCCTTATTGTACTATATTTTTTGGGGTTTGTCATCTCCTTTTTTCCGGGTGGTCGGCCCTCCCAAATTCTCTGTTCGACAGGAAAGATTCTATTTACTTTCATCCGTTAGTGTGTTAGAATAGAAATATCATAAGCATTCACATTACTCCGGCAGCAACCGGAGCAACCAAGCCAGGGAGGTTAGGACATGCCCAGACCGATTCGTAAGGATCACAATATGGAACTCTATCAGAGCATCCTCCGTTTGGAGTCAGTAGAGGATTGTTTTCAGTTTTTCAGCGACCTCTGTTCAGCCACGGAATTATCCGCTCTGGAGCAGCGGTTTTCCGTGGCCCAGCTGCTGCTGGGCGGCAGGGTATACACCGATATTCTCTCCGAAACCGGCGCCAGCAGCGCCACCATCAGCCGGGTGAACCGTGTCCTGCAGAACGGCACCGGGGTGATGGCGAAGATCATGGAGGAAAGCGAATAGCAAAGCGCAACGTGTGGGGAGCCTGGCCCTCCCCTGTCAACCATTACATAGGAGAAGGATGAGCAGACTATGAAACAGCTGATGCTGGGAAACGCAGCCTTTGCCCGTGGACTGTATGAGGCAGGGTGCCAGGTAGTTTCCAGTTACCCCGGCACTCCCAGCACCGAGGTGACGGAGGAGGCCGCCAGATACGACGAGATATACTGCGAGTGGGCACCCAATGAAAAGGTCGCTATGGAGGTGGCCTTCGGCGCCGCCGTAGCAGGACGCCGCAGTTTCTGCGGCATGAAGCACGTGGGCATGAATGTGGCCGCTGATCCCATGTTCACCATCTCTTATACCGGTGTGAATGCCGGCATGGTGATTTGCGTGGCCGATGACGCTGGGATGCACTCCTCCCAAAACGAGCAGGACTCCCGCCACTATGCCATCGCCGCCAAGCTCCCCATGCTGGAGCCGTCGGACAGCGCTGAGACTTTATCCTTTGTCAAGCTGGCCTATGCCCTCTCGGAGGAATATGACACTCCGGTCATCGTCAAGATGTGTACCCGCATCGCCCACTCTCAGAGCGTGGTGGACACTGGGGAGCGGGTAGAGCAAGAACTGCGGCCCTATGAGAAGAACATCGCCAAATATGTCATGA
>CAYUUP010000140.1:0-2514 GCA_964447925.1 uncultured Oscillospiraceae bacterium | reverse complement strand
TCCACCTCCGCCCAGATCAGCCATGTGGCCATGTCATCCGTCGTGACATCTCCGCTATTATACGCTATTGTAATATATTAGCACGGGGACTTTTAATTGTCAATGTTAAATTGGATCACAGGTGCGTGGCGGAGAGATGTATGGATACAATTTCCCATGCTCCATGCGATAGACATGCTTGCAAAGGATTTTGATGTCATCTGAGTTGTGGGAGGACAACAGAATGGTCTTCCCCCGCTCCTTCAGCCCCAGCAGCAGGGTGCGGATCTCCATCACTCCCTCCTCATCCAGGCCATTGAATGGCTCATCCAGCACCAGCAGCTCCGGATCCTCCATGATGGCCTGGGCAATGCCCAGCCGCTGCCGCATCCCCAGAGAATATTTGCTCACCGGCCGCTTCAGGGCGGGATCAAGACCAACAGTCTCCAATGCCTCCATGACGCGGTTTTTATCCGCTTTTCCGGTCAGCTCCGCCAGCATTTTCAGGTTCCGATAACCGGAAACGTAGGGCAGAAAGCCCGGCGTCTCCAGAATCAGCCCGATGTTCTGCGGAAAATCCGACCTCCGGGTGAGGGGCTTCCCATCAATGGTGATAGAACCGCTGGTGGGATGTATAAAGCCACAGATACATTTCATCAGCATAGTCTTGCCGGAACCGTTCCGACCGATCAGTCCATGGATCTCTCCGCGGGCGAACCGGACAGTGATGTCATCTAAAATCGTGGTCTTGCTCAAGACCAGCGACAAATTCTCAATTTGAATCATACACTACACCTCATTGTGAAGGAGAAAGTGATAGGAACGCACCCGGCGCAGAGCAATCAGGAAGAAGATCAGCCCCAGGCCCACGAAATACGCAACGGACAGAAACGGCTCCATCCGGGGACGGCTGAAATACTCCGTGAAGTGCTGGGCAACGACAAAATGGGCTGTGGGAAATAGCCATTGTAGTCCGGTGTCCAGCTGCACCGTCACCGTCCCGACAACGGCGGCGGCCGCCGCCAGCAGAATGGCAGGCTTTTTCAGCCCGCATAGCGTCCCCGCCAGCAGCAGCAGCCCAACTTGGACGCAATAGAGCCATAGCAGCAGCGCTGTAAGCCAGAATGCTTGGGGCGCAGTCAGTTGAAAATAGATGTTGGGCGGCAGAAACTCCACCATTGCGCCGCTTTGGATCACATACTGGGTGGCATAGGTAACAGCGCCGCTCCAGTATACGGTAAAATCGCAGCCTTGCGCGGCGGTGATGATCAGGCAGAACAGGCAGACCACACACACATAGAACAGCGAGCTGAGCAGCAGCATCACGATCTGGCCACAGAGCCAGTTGAGCCGTCCAACGCGGAAGGTCCGGAAGGTGGTATCGGCATCCATCCGGGGAAAGTCCGCCATCAGGACGATGAAGCACAGGGGAAAGAGCAGCAGAAGGAGTGTCCGGTTGCTGATGGAAATGAACGGCTCCAGAATGGCCAGCCGCTCCCCCAAGCTCTCCGCCGCCCGAACCATCGGCCCGATGAGATATGTGTTAATGTAGACAAAGAGCGCACCCAGCAGAAGCATCCGGGGATTTTTCAACCAGAGTCGCAGCTCCGCCCAGCCAAAGAGCAGACAGCTCTTAAAACGCAGCCTATTCACAGCAATCCCCCCTCAGTTCCAGAATCACCCGCGCCGCCAGCAGGAGCAGCAACGCCAGCACCAAATAAAACGCCAAAGACCGCAGGCCGGCGGCGGTCAGCCAGACGGCGCCCTGCAAATAGCTGGTCTGAACAAACATCAGAGGGTTGTCCACAAAATACATATCCATCTCTGGGATATAGACAGCGAAGAATTTTGTCCCCAGCCAATCCAAAAGATAGCCCACGATATAATTTATCAGGAAGGGCAGGCAGAGGATGATGTACATATTGTCTGACAGGAATACCAGCAGATAGGCAAACAGCGCACTCCCGCCGCCGTACAGGAACAGGCCCACCAGCTTCCGCAGGATGCCGATCAACACGGACATAGCCGCAGCCTCATCCGTGGCCACCGTCAGTGGGAAAAAGGGTATCAGCAGAACGCCATACAGCAGATATCCCAGAGACAGCACCAGCCCGCCAGTGGCTGCCGCCGCCATCAGGTGGGATACACAGAACCGTGTCCGGCCAGAGCGGGACATCTCAAACCGGACATTTCCCGTCCTGTGCTTCACGGTGAAGGGCAGCACAAAGGGAAAGGCCGCCAGTACCGGAACCAGCATTTCCAAATTGTCTCCCAGGGACTGCAGAAAGAGGTTCAGTACAGAAAGGCCGTCACCGGAAATCTCCTCTCCCCAGAAACGACTCACAATCAGTTCAAAGACGGTATCTTCGTCCATTGTCGCTATCGTAAAAAAGCTCACCGCCGCCGTGCAGACCAGGCATAGCAGAAAGCACCCGGAAAAACAGTTGTTCTTGACGTGGGAGGCGGTGCTTCTCAGCAGCCTCATGGCAATCACTCCTTTAATAGAGATATTTAAGGATATGGGCGGAGCGCTTC
>CAYUUP010000139.1:0-2537 GCA_964447925.1 uncultured Oscillospiraceae bacterium | reverse complement strand
AGAAGCTGAAGGTAGGGCGGCGGGAGGTCATCACGCTGGTGGTCATGACGGCGGCTTCTGCTCTGGCCATTGTGGGCTATTACTGGTACCGGGGCCTAGCTTGAAGTGAAGCTGCGGCCCTATAAAACGGAAAAGCCGTCCCCCGTTATAGAGCGGGGGACGGCTCGTTGCTTTTATTCTGGCAGGTCGTTCTTGAATATCACGATCTCTGGAGCTGTACAGTTGTCCAGTACTGTTTCCCGGTTGCCTTCGTTGTCCTCCGTGAGGACAACAATGCAGCTTTCCCCATCGGCATAGGCTTCGTGGAACCAGCTGGCATCCGCAAAGAGGCTGTTCAGTGTCTGGGCGGCAACTTCGGCCCTTGAGGGGAAGTCGGAGGTGTTGTCTGAACTGTTGCCGGACGTTTGATTTTCTGTAGGTTCGCCGTCGGCGCAGTCGTCATAGGTTTCGCTCTGACCAATGGCTGCGGATTCGGCCGCTTCCGGAGCTATGGTATCTTCGCTGCAATTGGCACTTTCAGAGGAGTCTTGGCTCAGTCCGCTGGAAGGCAGCCCGGCATTCCGGAGGATCAGGAGTCCGCCCAAAATGGCGATGCACAGACAGGCAGCCAAGGCGGTCCAGCGCTGCCAATGGCAGACGGGGCGGGTACGTTGGGCGGGCCGGTAGTCCGCCGCCTCCTCAATGTATTCATCCTTGACTAAATCCAGCATATGCCGGAGATCCTTGGGTGTCATTGTGAGATTCCCTCCCCCTCTAGATAGGTTCGCAGCCGGTTACGGGAGCGGTGCAGCGAGGATGTCACCCGGCTTTCGGAACATTGGAGCTGCTGGGCAATGTCCCTGATGGAGTCGAAAAACCAGTACCGCCGCAGGAAGATGACCCGGTTTTCCAGGGTAAGATCCGCCAAAAAGTCGTTAATCAGCTGTGCCAGGATAACTTCCTCCTCCAAGCTGTCCTGGTGGGTGGCCAGCTTCTCCAGCTCCTCCAGCGCCTGGGAGCAGCTGGCCCGACGGCAGGCGGCTGCGTTGTAGTCCGCCCGGTCAAGGGCGGTGTTGCGGGCAATACGGCAGAGAAAACTCCGCAGAAGGCGGGGGCGCTGGGGCGGCATGGAGTTCCATGCGCCTAAATAGCTGTCATTCAGGCATTCCTCCGCATCCCGCATATCCCGTAAAATGCTGCGGATGATCTTTCGGAGCAGATGGCCGTATTTCTCGTCGGTGGCGAGTATGGCCTCCTCTGACCTGGCCCAGTACAATTCGATGATGTCTAGATCCTCCATGCTGGCTCCTCTCCCAGGCATCCGTCACTCTATAAGTCGGAATTAGATGGCGGCGGCTTGCACCTGCCTCAGAAAATATTTTACCAGAGGTAGAGGGGAGAGTCAAGACTGGCTTCATGAAAGCGGCGCCAACCCTCTGCGCTATTTGATAAGCGAATAAAAAGAGAATATTGGCCCCAGACTTTTATAATCGAGCAGACAAAAAGAGAGGGGCCGCAGCTAACTTGCATTTTGCTGCAGCCCCTAATAGTGAATAGTATGCTTTGCCCCTCGGTTGATAAAGGGATTTCCTCTCAAACAGCGAGTTACTTCTCCCTGGGATAGAGGATAGCTGCCTGGGCTGCCGCCAGCCGGGCGATGGGTACCCGGTAGGGGGAGCAGGAAACGTAGTTCAGACCAGCCCTATGGAAGAACTCCACAGAAGCGGGATCGCCGCCATGCTCACCGCAGACCCCCAGCTTGATATCGGGCCTGGTTTGGCGTCCCAACTTTACGGCGATCTCCACCAGCCGACCGGTACCCTCGGCATCAAAGCGGGCAAAGGGATCCTGCTCCAAAATCTTCTTGTCCAGATAGATGGGCAGGAACTTCCCGGCATCATCGCGGGAGAAGCCAAAGGTCATCTGGGTCAGGTCATTGGTGCCAAAGGAGAAGAATTGGGCCTCTTTGGCGATCTCGTCGGCAGTTAAGGCTGCACGGGGCAGTTCAATCATGGTACCCACCATATACTCCATCTCCAGGCCGGAGTCGGCAATCAGCTTGTCTGCCGTCTTAGTGATGACGGCCTTGACATATTTCAGCTCGGAGAGAGAGCCAACCAGCGGAACCATGATCTCCGGCTTGACGGAGATTCCGGCATCCTTTGTGACATTGATAGCGGCCTCAATAATGGCCTGGGTCTGCATCTCGGCAATCTCGGGATAGGCCACCGGCAGACGGCATCCCCGGAAGCCCATCATGGGATTGACTTCGTGGAGACCCACCACAGTTTCCTTCAGCTCATCGAAGGTCAGCCCCATCTCTTGCGCTAGGGCGGCAATATCCTCATCAGCGGTGGGCAGGAACTCGTGCAGGGGCGGATCCAGCAGACGGATGGTGACAGGCAATCCGCCCATGGCCCGGAAGATACCCTCAAAGTCACCCCGTTGCATGGGCAGCAGCTTGGCCAAAGCGGTGCGCCGCTGCTCCGTGGTCTTGGAGACAATCATTTCCCGGACGGCGGGGATGCGGTCGGTGTGGAAGAACATATGCTCGGTGC
>CAYUUP010000138.1:0-2566 GCA_964447925.1 uncultured Oscillospiraceae bacterium | reverse complement strand
CAAAGTGGGACGCCGACGGCAACGAGGTTCGGGTGCTGAACAAAAAGGAGACTGCTATTGCCCAGGACCGGCAGGAGCTGATCAAGGCCAAGTTTGCCGAATGGATCTGGAAGGACATTGACCGCCGGGAAAGACTCTGCGGCATCTACAACGAAACCTTCAACGCCCTCCGGCCCCGGGAATACGACGGCCGGCATATCCGCTTTTCCGGGATGAATCCGGAAATCACCCTCCGAAAGCACCAGATCAACGCCATTGCACACATTCTATACGGCGGCAATACCCTCCTGGCTCACGAGGTAGGAGCAGGGAAAACCTTCGAAATTGTGGCAGCGGCGATGGAAATGAAACGGCTGGGCCTATGCACCAAGTCTCTGATCGTGGTCCCCAGCCACATCACCGAGCAGTGGGCGGCGGAATGGCTTCAGCTTTATCCCTCTGCCAATATTCTGGTTGCCACTAAAAAGGACTTTGAAACCAAAAACCGGAAGAAATTCTGCGCCCGGATCGCCACCGGGGATTATGACGCCATCATCATCGGACATAGCCAGTTTGAGAAAATACCCATGTCCGCCGAACGCCAACGGCTGATCATCAAGCGGCAGATCGACAGCATTCTGGACGGCATCCGGGACGCCAAGCGCAGCCATGCGGAGAACTATTCCATCAAGCAGATGGAGCGTACCCGGAAATCTCTGGAGAACCGGCTGGCCAAGCTGAATGACCAGAGCCGGAAGGATGATATTGTCACCTTCGAGCAGTTGGGCGTTGACCGCGTTTTTGTGGATGAGAGTCATTATTTTAAGAACTTGTTCCTGGCGACGAAAATGCGGAATGTGGGCGGCATTGCCCAGACGGAAGCGCAGAAGTCCTCCGACCTGTTTATGAAGTGCCAGTACCTGGACGAGATCACCGGGAACCGGGGCGTTATCTTTGCCACCGGCACCCCCATTTCCAATTCCATGGTGGAGTTATATACCATCCAGCGGTATCTCCAGTACAGCACGCTGGAAGAAATGGGGCTGCTGAACTTTGACGACTGGGCGGCAAACTATGGAGAAACCGTCACCGCCATCGAGCTGTCCCCAGAGGGCAGCGGCTACCGGAGCAAGACCCGGTTTGCCAGATTCTATAACCTGCCGGAGCTGATGTCCACTTTCAAGATGGTTGCGGACATTCAGACGGCGGATATGCTGAAGCTGCCTGTCCCCAAGGCCAATTTCCACACGGAAGTCTTGAAGCCCTCTCCCATGCAGCAGGATATGATAAAATCCCTGGCAGACCGGGCAGAGGAGATCCGTGCCGGGAATGTCGATCCCAGCGTGGATAATATGCTTCGTATTACCAACGATGGAAGAAAGCTGGCTCTGGATATGCGTTTAATTCAGCCGTTGGCCCCGGATGATGAAAACGGCAAGGTGTCTGTCTGCGCCCAAAATGTCTATGATATTTGGGAGCGAACACAGGAACAGCGCAGCGCGCAGATGGTTTTCTCCGATCTGTCAACGCCCAAAAACGATGGTTCTTTTAATGTCTATGACGATCTGAAAAAGAAGCTTATTGCCCGTGGCATCCCAGCAGAAGAAATTGCCTTCATCCACGAAGCCAACACGGAAGTGAAAAAGAAGGAGCTGTTTGCCAGAGTACGGTCCGGTCAGGTGCGTGTTCTGATCGGCAGCACTGCCAAAATGGGCGCAGGTACGAACTGTCAGGATAAGCTGATCGCCTTGCATGATTTAGATTGTCCGTGGCGACCCAGTGACCTTGCCCAGCGTTTAGGCAGGATCGTCCGGCAGGGCAACCAGAATCCGGAGGTTGAGATCTTCCGCTATGTAACTGAAAACACCTTTGATGCCTACCTCTATCAGTTGGTGGAGAATAAGCAGAAGTTTATCTCCCAGATCATGACCAGCAAGGCCCCGGCCCGGATTGCCGATGATGTGGACGAAACGGCGCTGAGCTATTCCGAGATCAAGGCCCTGGCAACCGGCAATCCACTGATCATCGAGAAGTGCAATCTGGATATGGAAGTCAGTAAGCTGAATATGCTGAAAGCAAACCACCTAAACCAGCGGTTTTCTCTGGAAAATCTGGTGCTGCGAAAGTATCCCGCAGCCATAGCGGAACTGACGGAACGGATTATTGGATACGAAAAGGATGTGGCCATCGCCCAGGCGCACCCCAAGTCCGCAGAGAACTTTGTGGGCATAGAGGTTCTGGGAACCGTCTATACCGAAAGGAAAGACGCAGGCAAAGCAATCATCAATGCCTGCACCTCGTTAAACAGCTCCGATGCTGTCCAGTTGGGCCAGTACCGGGGCTTTCCTCTTTCCCTCCAGTATGATGCGGCCCATACAGATTATAAGCTGACCCTGAAAAGCCATCTGTCCCACACCATAAGCCTGAGTGCCGATGCAGGCGGCAACATCACCCGCATGGACAATGTGGTGGACGGCCTGGAAAAGGCGTTGGGAGAACTAAGGGCTGCGTTAAAAGATGTCCAGACCCAGCTTGCCAATGCCAAAACAGAAATGGAAGCCCCCTTTGCAAAGGAAGCAGAGCTGGC
>CAYUUP010000137.1:0-2588 GCA_964447925.1 uncultured Oscillospiraceae bacterium | reverse complement strand
AACCGTGGGTGGCGTCTGGGAGAATGTCAAAGCCCCTGGGGTCCCGGGTGAACTTATAGCCGGAAAACCAGACGTAGCCCTTTTTCGTGATGAGGCAGATTAGGAGCACCACCACTGCTGTGACGCCCAGGCCAAAGGGGGTCAGCACCACAAACCAGTTGCGGAAAGGATTGAACACCCAAATGCTCTCGATTTCCTCTGTGCTGTTGTGGAAGGTGGCAGCCGTTCCCAGCTTGAGGGAGTTGAGGAACATTCCATAGAAGTACCAGGCTACCAAGCCCAAAGGGATGTAGATGGGTAGCTTCTTCTTGTGGCGGGCGAACCAAAGCCCGCTCTTGTGGGCGATGGTGTCCTCCAGCTTTTCAATGAGTTTTGATAAGCGGGGCATGGACAACATCTCCTTTCTCAGTGAGGAATTGAGTGGGTGCCGGGGCATACAGTTCTGCCTCGGCTCCAAGTACCGCCGATAGCGCCTCCGGCGTGATCTGGTAAACATCGGCTTTCCCGGTCTTATCGTAGCGGGCGGACAGCAGGCGCTTCTGCTGCCCCTTAAGGCACGCCATGGCAATCTTCTCATAGCCTTGTGCATGGGCCGCTTCCAAGGCGGAGTTGATCCGCCGCAGATCCATGTCTGCCGCAACAATGAAAGGCAACCCCCGGTAAAACCCATCCCATTGGGCAACTTCCTCCGGTGGCCCCGAGTAGGCCGTGCCCAAGATGGCCTTGGTAAGCTGGGTGCGGTAGTCAGGGGTGGCCATGATCTTCAGCTGCATGGCTCCGGCATCATCACAGGTGATCAAATGGATGGGTTGCTGCACTTGGCGATAGGCTTGACCAAAGAAGACCAGCTTGCTGTCCTTTTCCGTCCGCTGAGCCTCCAGCTCGGTCAGAATATCGGAGTAACTCTCGCCAGCAAATATCATCGCCTGCCGCACTCCTTTGAAGTGGCCTGCCTGATTGCTGATGGCAGTCAGTTCATCGGTCAACGTGATTTTCCCGATGCCGGAGCAAACATAGAATGTGGCGCAGAGCAGATCACCCAGATGGGCCATAGCAACCACTCGGCTGCTGCCCCAGGGGTTGGACTTGTGGTTTCGTGCAAAGGCCGTCAAAAAGAGCGCCGACGACCCGGCAAGTTCTTCGGCCGTCGTCGTGAATACGTTCACCCCCGCTCGGTAAGCGGTCATGAAGATCGAGGAAGTTCGGAGCCTCCTCACGATAGCTTCTTCGTGGTAATTTCGCGTTTGAATCGGAGTCGGGGGAACAGTCAGACCAGCCACAAGGTTTCGGCACCCTCTGGTCGGAACGTAGGCGCCGCTCTTTTCGTGGAAGGTCGCAAGCCCTCTTTCACATAAATACCGAAGTTCCTCTTTGGGAATTATCTTCCGCGCGTCAGATGGCCGGAGGAATTGGCACCAGCACAGAAGCCTCAGAAAGTCAACGTCACGCTTGTCAAGCAGCACACAAAAGCCTCCTTCCTTTCTTCCTGAGAGCCGCCGAAACCGCCCTTGCGCCGTTCCGGCACAAGGACAATTTCGGCGACCTTCCCTGCCGCCTATGCAGCGCCATGTGCTGGCCCTGCATAGGAGACACGCCCCGCCACTCAAGAGGCGGTATCAGCAGGGTGCGGGGCCCCTGCGATCTATGCATCTCGCCGTTTGCCCGCCCGGCACACACAGCCCCTTTTTCGGGAGCTGCCAAAAATGGGCTTTTTGAGGGGGTGGTGTGCCGGCCTCTCACGTCCAATGCCCTCCATAAAAGTCCCCGGAGGCGTAGTCGCTGGAGTGCTGAGAGAAGAAGTCTGCCGCGTCCGACCGCTCCATCAGCGTGATGTGGCAGGCAGGGATCTCGCTGGGGGTGGACAGCAGGGCCACGGATAAGGTGTACTGGTCATCATCAGGGATCAGTCGGCCCTTGATGGCGTTGGAGATGGCCTTCCAGCCCTTGTTGTCCTGGTCGAAGATATGGCGGCCTTCAATGGCGCTGTGTTCATCAATGGCCATCATGGCCTGCCGGAAGAATGGCAGCTTTCGCCCGCTGCTCTCGTAGTCGTCCAGCAGACGGGAGATGGTGTCGGTCAGCCAGGAGGGCGGCTGGAACCGGCAATGGGGAAGCAGCGTGTCAAGCTGGATGTGAAGCCAGCCGTAGCCGAACTCCTCCACGAAGCCGCACACCTCCACCCGTGGTAGTTCTCCCCTGTGCTGGTATCCGCCGACACCGGGAGAGTAGGTCTCGCACAGTTTCCGCAGTTCCAGCGTAGACCGTTCAAAGAAATCGGAGGTCTGCTCCAGGGCCTTTTGCACCTTCCCCGGAGGCATCTGCCCTCCGTCAGCCAGGGCCACCAGGGAACCTGTCTGGGCGAAGGCATCACCCACCAGCTTCTGGATCTGGGTCATGTCCTGCTTTAGATTACTCATTCTCTGCCGCCTCTCTCTTGGCCCGCAGGTCGGTGGGGGAGGTTGTGATGGCGTCGTATTCCTTGGGGGTGGCGTGGAAGGCGATGGGCACATGGTTGTAGCCAATGCACAGCAGGCCCTCGCCCCGGCGGAACCGGGTGATCTGCCGCACTTCATCCTCGGAGAGATTGA
>CAYUUP010000136.1:0-2621 GCA_964447925.1 uncultured Oscillospiraceae bacterium | reverse complement strand
GCCCAGCCGTCGCCGCCGAAGATCCACATGGACTTCTTGGTGAGCATATCGCGGCTATTCAGAATCTCGCGGGCAGCGGTGCAGACAGGGCAACCGCACTTGTTGCCGTTGGCAATCCACTGGGCCTCGAAGGGTGTCCCCATCTGATCCTGATGGGCAAAGAAGTTTTCGATGACGGCCACCAGTTTTTCGCCGGTTTCTTGGGAGCCCTTGGCATCGTCCTTGTTCTCTAGCCAGTCCTTGCAGGCGGCCAGTACATCTTCATCCACGGGAATGTTCTTCTGATTTACGATGGACTCCACTGTGGCGATGAGTTTCTCCCGCCGCTGGGTCATGGCCAGATTCATACCCAGGCCAAATTCGGCGGCATCCTCAAACAGAGAGTTCTCCCAGGCAGGGCCGTGGCCCTTGGCGTTAACGGTGTAGGGGGTGGAGGGGGCGGAGCAGCCCCAGATGGAGGTGCAGCCGGTGGCGTTGGCCACATACATCCGGTCACCGAAGAGCTGAGTGATGAGCTTAGCATAAGGGGTCTCGCCGCAGCCCGCGCAGGCGCCGGAGAACTCCAGCAGCGGCGGATTAAACTGGACGGATTTGACGGTGTTCGCGGGTAGGCCCAGCGCCTTTTCGGAGATGTGCTTCACTGCATAGTCAAAGACGGGCTGCTGCTCCATCTGGCTGGCCAGAGGCTGCATGACCAGGGCCTTGTTGCCCTTTTTGCCCGGGCAGACGTTGGCGCAGGAGCCGCAGCCGGTGCAGTCCATGGGGGAGATGGTCATGGCAAAGGCATAGCCCTCTGGGTTCTTGCCCACGAATTTTGCGGTTTTCATGGCTTCGGGGGCAGCGGCCAGTTCATCCTGGCTGACGGCGAAGGGACGGATGACGGCGTGAGGGCAGACGGTGGCACACTGGTTGCATTGGATGCAATTCTCTGGCAGCCACTGGGGAACGTCCACGGCAATGCCCCGCTTTTCAAAGGCGGCGGTGCCGGAGGGCAGAGTGCCGTCAGATCCCTTCTGCAGCACGCTGACGGGAATGGTGTCACCCCGCATGGCATTGGCAGGCTCCATGACCTCAGAGACATAGGCGGCCAGAACAGGCCGGTCGGTGTCAATGTGGATCTCGGAGGGAGCATCAGCGGCATCGGCCCAGGAAGCGGGGATGTCAATCTTCACCAGAGCGTTTAGGCCGGCGTCCACGGCGGCCTTATTCATGTTCACGATCTTCTCGCCCTTGCGCCCATAGGTAGTCTCGATGGCGTCCTTCATATACTTCACAGCATCGTCGATAGGAATAATGTTTGCCAGCTTGAAGAAGGCGGCCTGAAGCACCATGTTGGTGCGCCCGCCCAGGCCGATTTCCCGGGCCAGCCTGATGGCATCGCAGGTGTAGACCTGGATGTTATTTCTGGCGATATGCCGCTTGGCGGCGGCGGGCAGACGGTGCCCTAGCTCCTCCGCGTCCCAGCCGGTGTTGATGAGGAAGGTGCCGCCGGGCTTCACATCCTGGGCAATGTCATACTTCTCCAGATAGGCGGGGGAGTGGCAAGCCACGAAGTCTGCCTGGGAGACGTAATAGGTAGACTTGATCTCCTGCTTGCCGAAGCGCAGGTGGGAGATGGTGACACCGCCGGACTTCTTGGAGTCATACTGGAAGTAGGCCTGCACCTTCAAATCAGTATGGTCACCGATGATCTTGATGGAGTTCTTGTTGGCACCCACGGTGCCGTCGGAGCCAAGGCCCCAGAACTTGCAGGAGGTGGTCCCGGCGGGGACTACATCCGGCTCCTCAGTGATGGGCAGGGAGAGGCCGGTGACATCGTCGGTGATGTTGATGGTGAAGGAGTTCACAGGGTCCTCGGACTGAGCATTACGGAAGGCTGCCAGGATGCCGCCGGGAGTGGTGTCCTTGCTGCCCAGGCCATACCGTCCGCCCACGACCCGACAGGCGGCCAGCGGTGTCCCCGCCAGAGCGGAGACAACATCCAGATACAGCGGCTCACCAGGTGCGCCTGGCTCCTTGCAGCGGTCCATCACCACGATGTTCTTGCAGGTGGCGGGGATGGCGGCCCGGAGCTTCTCACCCACAAAGGGCCGGTACAGCCGGACTTTTACCAGACCCACCTTTTCACCTTTGGCGGCCAGGTAGTCGATGGTTTCCTCGGCGGCATCGCAAAGGGAGCCCATGGCGATCATTACGGTTTCAGCATCGGGTGCGCCGTAGTAGTTGAACAGCTTGTAGTCGGTGCCGATTTCGGCGTTGACCTGCTCCATGCAGGCTTCCACTATATCGGGCAGCTGGGCATAGGCGGTGTTGGCTGCCTCACGGGTCTGGAAGAAGATGTCGGGATTCTGGGCGGAGCCGCGGAGAGAAGGGTGGTCGGGATTCAGCGCCCTGGCCCGGAAGCGGGCAATGGCATCCCAGTCCACCAGCTTGGCCAGCTGGTCATAGTCCCAGACGGCAACCTTGCGGATTTCATGGGAGGTACGGAAGCCGTCGAAGAAATGCAGGAAGGGAAGACTGCCCTTGATGGAGGACAGATGGGCAACAGCACCCAGATCCATGGCCTCCTGGGGATTGGTGGAGGCCAGCATGGCGTAGCCCGTCTGACGGCAGGCCATCAC
>CAYUUP010000135.1:0-2622 GCA_964447925.1 uncultured Oscillospiraceae bacterium | reverse complement strand
ACGAGAAGCAGAGCGAGGAGATGATCAATTATCTCCTGCGGGAGTTTGAGGGTGACCCCACGCGCATTTGGCAGTCCAACATCTTTGGCAAGTCCTTCCATGAGCTGGTGAACGAGGATCTGCAGAGCAAGCTGATGCGGATGCCGGAGGACGCCCGGGTGAAGCTGCGGGAGACGCTGGAACGCATAATCAATGAGGGCAGTGGCGGGCTGATCTGTATTATTCTGTAAAAGGGAGGACCTGTGTATCCCCAAACACAGGTCCTCCCATTACTATATTGTGGGCTTTTGGCCTTATTGCGCTGCAGCGGCCGCTTCTTCAGCTCCGGCTTCCCGTTTTGCCAGCTGCCTGGCGTTGGCCAGCATCAGCTTGATGCGATTTTCCTGATTGACCTTGGTAGCTCCGGCATCGTAGTCGATGGCTACGATGTTGGAGTAGGGATAATCGTCCTTCAGCCGACGGATCATCCCCTTACCTACGATGTGGTTGGGTAGACAGCCGAAGGGCTGGGTGCAGACGATGTTTGGGGTGCCGGAGTGGATCAGCTCCAGCATCTCGCCGGTGAGGAGCCAGCCCTCGCCCATCTTGTTGCCATCACCCAGATAACCGTGTACCAGCTTGTGCATGGCCTCAAAGGTGGACGGCTCACGGAAGCGGGAGGGCTTCAGTGCGGCAATCATATCCCGCTGGCAGCCCTCGATATAGCCCTTGAAAATTTTGCAGATGAACTTTTTGGCCCATAGGCCGCCATAGAGGTTGACGTCTGCCTCCCGGTTATATATCTTGAAAATGATGAAATCGGTCAGGCCGGGGACAACGGGTTCTGCTCCCTCGGAGAGTAGGAAAGCCTCCAGGTTATTGTTGCCCAAGGGGGAGAATTTGACGTAGATTTCCCCTACAACGCCCACACGAACTTTTTCTGCGTGGGAGACGGGGATGGCATCAAAGTCCCGGATGATGTCATCAAAAATGCGACGCATGGCCTTTCGGCTGCTGCCCTTACCCTGAATAAAGCCGTCCACCAGGGTCTGGATCCAGTGTTCCACCATTTTGTCGGTGGCTCCCTCCTCCAGTTCATAGGGCCGCACCTGGTTGGATACCCACATAATCAGGTCACCATACATCATGGCGTAGACTGCCTTCAGCAGGAAGGGGATGCTCAGCTTGAAGCCGGGATTCTTTTCCAGGCCGGAGAGATTCACCGACACGACAGGGATATAGTCCATCCCCGCCTTTTTCAGCGCCTTCCGCAGCAGGTGGATATAATTGGAGGCACGGCAGCCGCCACCGGTCTGGGTGATCAGCAGGCCCACCTTATGGGGGTCATAGCCTCCGTTTTTGACGGCGTCGATGAGCTGGCCAATGACCAACTGGGCGGGGTAACAAATGTCATTGTGGACGTATTTCAGCCCCTCATCCATAATGCCCCGGTGGTGAGTGGTGAGCGTCTTGATGTGATAGCCGTCATTCTCCAGCAGGCGGGCCAGCATAGAGAAGTGGATGGGCAGCATTTGGGGCATCAGCAGGGTATATTCCTGCTTCATCTCTTTGGTGAAGAGAAGACGGCCGGTTTTATCATAGACCAGTTGCGCCATAGCTATGTAACTCCTTTCAGGTGTCTCGCGGTTCCGCCTTCCAGTCCCAATAGACAGGTGCATCCGCAATTTCCAGTCTCAGGCTTTTTTGAAGCCTGATGGAGGCCTTGTTGCCGTCAAAGACCTGGCAGTAAGGGATGTGTCCCCGCGAAAGCTCCAAATCCACCACATAGGACTGCAGCAGCCGGGCCAGCCCCCGACGGCGGTAGGGCGGGAAAACCTCCAAGAGTCCCATGGAGCCTTCGGCATGGCAGCCGCAGAAGCCCAGCAGGGTACCGCCATCATAGGCCCCAAAGAGATTGCCCCGCTCCGTGAGACAGCGAAGATAATCTTCATTTTCCAAAGCGTAGTGTTTTGCCGCCAGCGGCAGGTTTGCCAGTGCCAGGGGCCGTATAGCCACCCCAGGCAGTTCCGGCAGGGGGAGGGGTGTTTTCCGTATATAAGCCGCCTGCCAGCACGGTTCCCCCATGATGAGTCCACACCGGGCCTTCACCAGATCATGATAAAAGTCCTCATGGACAACGACAAAGCTGGCCCACTCCGGCAGCAGGGCACACAGATTCTCCGCTGTTTTCCGGCGGCCGGCACACATGGTGAAGCCATAGTCCACTCCGTCCTGCTGGTAGCTGTCATAGGCCACCAGCGCACCAAAGGGCAGGGCAGAAATGACCCGGCCTATGCCCCGGCGGACGGCCTCCGTCAAGTCGATGTATAAAAGCGGATCAGAGTCCAGCAGGGGTCGGCAGGGCGCAAGCGAGTCAGACATGAATGCCCTCCCGCAAGCTGGCCCGCTCCCGGGCCTCGATGGCAGCGATCAGAGAGCGGATGCGGATTTTTACTGCGCCCAGGTTGCTGATATCGTCAATTTTTAGCTGGGTATAGAGCTTACCGCCGGTCTCCAGAATTTCCCGCATCTCGTCACCAGTGATGGCATCGGTGCCGCAGCCAAAGGAGACAAGCTGGATGAGGTGCATATCTGGCTGGGTGCAGACATAGCGGGCGGCGTTGTACATCCGGGCCTGATAGG
>CAYUUP010000134.1:0-2688 GCA_964447925.1 uncultured Oscillospiraceae bacterium | reverse complement strand
GGCTCACCGATGAGACACGGGTTGTTCTTGGTTTTGCGGGAGAGGATGCGGATGACGTTCCGGATCTCATCATCCCGGCCGATGACCGGATCCAGCTTTTGCTGCCTTGCCTGCTCCACCAGGTCGGTGCCGTATTTCTTCAGGGCGTCATAGGTCTCCTCCGGGTTGTCGCTGGTGACCCGCTGGCTGCCCCGGATGGCGGAGAGGGCCTGCAAAACGGCCTCTTTTTTCAGATTATAGGTCTGGAAGAGTTTTTTCAGTCCGTCATCCGGCTGCTCCAGCAACCCCAGCAGCAAATGCTCCACTGAGAGGTACTCGTCCCCCATGGAGCGTGCGGACTCCTGGGCAGCGGATAGAGCCTTGTCCACCCCGGCGGAGACGTAGACCCTCCCCGCCTCCCGACCAGAGCCGGAAACCTTGGGCAGCTTTTCCACCTGATCCTTCACCGCTGCCCGGAGGCTGGGAACGGTGATGCCGGCGTTCTCCAACAGCTGGGGAATCAGCCCTTCGGGCTGATCCAGCATGGCAAGCAGCAGGTGGCACTGCTCAATCTGCGGGCTGCCATATTCCTGGGCCAGACTCTGGGCGCTGGCAATGGCCTCCTGGCTCTTCTGTGTGAAATTCATATTGTTCATTAAATCCAGCCTCCTTACTGGGTACGTCCCGTCAGGGCTTTCCCTGGCGGCTCCTTTATCGTTCTTTGTCCTCAGTATACCGCCGCTTTGTGAATAATATGTGAACAAAGCTTAAAGGATGCGTTAATTTTAGCACTCTATTCTTATGAGTGCTAATTTGTTCCTTTGAAAGAAAAAGCGCTTATACCTCAGTATGAATCAGGAAGCAGTATGATAAGTTTTTTTGAAAATCCCCAGACAAAAGCATCAGCCCCTGGCGGTTATTCCGTCAGGGGCTGATGCATCATGACCAAAGCAACAGCAGCAGCAGGATGACCAGGCCCAAGCCAACCAAGAACGCCAGGCCAATAAGCAGGGATGCTCCCAAGGCGCCAAGGGTACACCACAGCCGCTCACGCCAAGTGAGGGGCTGATCCTCCAGGGGGTGTTCATCTTCTTGGAGTTGCGCCTGGGCCTTTTCCCGTCCCGGGCGTCGAGGTGGCAGCCATCCGCCCATAGAGGGACTGGATAGCCCACTCATATCCGCGACGATCCGGCCGTCATCATCCTCGTATTTTCGCTTCTCCCGCCGGCTCATTTGTCATAGAGATGGCAGACCACATAGTGGCCCGGCTCCAGCTCTCTCTGAACAGGCTCCTCATGTTTGCAGCACTCCATGCAGTTAGCACAGCGGGTGTGGAACTTGCAACCAGAGGGGGGATTGGCCGGAGAGGGAATGGAGCCCTCAAGTACAATCCGGTTCATGCGAGCCTTGGGATCTGGAATAGGGATGGCGGAAAACAGCGCTTTGGTATAGGGGTGCAGGGGGTTGCGGAAAATATCCTCTGTCTTACCATATTCCACCAGATTGCCCAGATACATAACACCCACCGTGTCAGAGATATGCTCCACGACAGACAGGTCATGGGAAATGAACAGATAGGTCAGGCTGTACTGCTCCTGCAGCTCTTTCAGCAGATTTATGATCTGCGCCTGGATGGACACGTCCAGCGCGGACACCGGCTCGTCACAGACGATAAATTCGGGATTCAGCGCCAAGGCCCGGGCAATGCAAATACGTTGCCGCTGGCCGCCGGAGAACTCATGGGGATACCGGTCTTTGTGGAAGGGCTGAAGTCCACAGTTGTCCATCACCTGGTCAATGTAGTCATCAAACTCCTCCTTGGGCACCAGCTTGTGTTCCCGAACCGCCTCCCCCACGATCTCACCAATGGGCAGACGGGGGGACAGGCTGGAAAAGGGGTCCTGGAATATAATCTGCATCTTGGTGCGCATCGCCCGCAACTCTTTGGCGGACAAGTCGTAGACCTCCTTGCCGTTAAAGAGGACCTGACCGCCCGTCTTTTCTCCGGAGAGCCGCAGGATAGTACGGCCGGTGGTGGTCTTGCCGCAGCCAGACTCGCCTACCAGTCCCATAGTCGTGCCTCGCTTCAGGTTAAAGGTGACACCATCCACAGCCTTGACGTGGCCCACTGTCCGGGAAACCATGCCGCCCTTGATGGGGAAATACTTCTTCAGCTGGTTGACCATCAGGATATACTGGGGATCGTACTCCACAGGCGTGTAATCGCCGTCCCCCTGGGGCGCCGTCTGCCCCTGCTTCTCCTGAAGCTCCTTGGACACCCGCTCTTTGCGGCGCTCCATCTCTTCTTCCACCTGCTGGGGCGTCTTTCCTCCCTGCCGGGCAGCGCCGTCTGCTAATCCTTTCTGAACGCTCATTTCGTTTCCCCTCCCTTCTGGCCGTCATAGTAGCGATAGCAGCTGACCGTATGGGTGGGGGACAGGCTGATCTCGCAGGGGTACTCTCCATCACAGCATTCCTGTCGCATCTCGCAGCGATCCCGGAAGTAGCAGTAATTGGGCATATTGATCGGGTTCGGCACCTTGCCCGGGATTGAGTAGAGCTTATCCACATGCTTGCCCACCACAGGCTTAGAGGCCATCAGGCCGATGGTATAGGGGTGGGCGGGGTTCGAGAAAATTTCCTCCGCAGTGCCTTTCTCCACAATGCGGCCGGAATACATCACCACCACATAGTCCGCCATCTCCGCGA
>CAYUUP010000133.1:0-2902 GCA_964447925.1 uncultured Oscillospiraceae bacterium | reverse complement strand
CCAGTGGCCTCATGCGTGTGAAGCATGCGCTCTAACCAGCTGAGCTAAGCCTCCAGGCGGACGGGCGATTCCCCTTCCCGTCCTGGTGACGCGTACGGGAATCGAACCCGTGTTACCGCCGTGAAAGGGCGGTGTCTTAACCGCTTGACCAACGCGCCGGATAGCTTTCCAAAAGGAAAGTTATGGTAGCGGCAACTGGATTTGAACCAGTGACACTCCGGGTATGAACCGAATGCTCTAGCCAACTGAGCTATGCCGCCATAATGACTGACCGCGCCGCAAGCAAGAGATATTATAGCGCATTTTGAGCGGCTTGTCAACGGGAAATTCATATTTTTTTGCCTCGTAAACCGGATTATCCGAATGAGGCGTTTTCTGGGGCTTGTGGAAGGCCCGTTCAAAAACCCGGAAGAGCCTTATGCCGTCCCGGGTGGGCCAAAATCTCCCTGCTGCCCTTCTATCTGCTGCCGCCGCTCCGCCAGTATTTTGGGGAATCGGTAGATGAACAGCGACAGGGTGGTAGTTGCCGCCAAAATGTCCGCCACAGGCTCCGCCAGAAAAACGGAGAAGCACGGATCCAGGGGCAGCACCCGGGGGAGGATCAGGATCAGCGGGATCAGCAGCACCAGCTTCCGCAGGCAGGCCAGAAAGAGGGAAATTTTCGCCTGACCCATGGCCACAAAGGTCTGCTGGCAGCACATCTGGACACCCAGAATAAACAGTCCCGCCAGATAGATGCGTACAGCCCAGGCTGTATAGGTCATCAGCGTCCCGTCGCTGCTGAACAGACGGACACACCAAACGGGAAATAACTCCACCAGCAGCCAGCCCACTACAGAAAGCGTAATGCAGCAGGTCAGCAGCAGCCGGAAAGCCCGCTTCACCCGTTCCAGGTTTCCCGCCCCATAGTTAAAGCCCACAATAGGCTGATTGCCCTGGGCGATGCCCAGACAGACCATAGTCAGCACCTGCATCAAGCTGGTGCAGATGGTCATGGCACCCACCGCTGTGTCCCCGCCGTAGGTCTGGAGAGATGTGTTGAAGGTGATGCTTAAAAGGCTTTCAGTGGACTGCATCACAAAGGGGGATACCCCAATGGCCAGCACCGGGCCGAGAATTTTGGGATTCAGCCGCAGGTTCTGACGGCGGATGCGCAGCCTGGTACGCTTCCCCGCCAGAAAGCATACCGCCCATAGGGCGGACAGAGCCTGGGAGATCACCGTTGCCACAGCTGCGCCGGCAACACCCATACCGAAAACATAGATGAACAGCGGGTCGAGGGCCAGATTCAGTCCCGCGCCGATGAGGATGGTCAGCATCCCAATGGTGGAGAAGCCCTGGGTGGTGATAAAGCTGTTCAGCCCGCTGGCCAGCAGGACAAAGACGGAGCCGCAAAGATAGATTATCAAATAGGATGAGGCGAATTTGATGGTGTCCTGACTGGCACCAAAAAGATAGAGCATCGGACGGTGGATAGCAAGCAGCAGAACCGAAAGTCCCACACCTACTGTGGTCAGGGCAGTGGTGCAGCTGCCCAGGATGCGCTCTGCCTGTTCCGTGTCCCCCTCTCCCATGGCGATGGCAGCCCGCGCGCCGCCTCCTGTACCAAGCAGAGAGGCAGTAGCAGTGACCAGCATCAGGATGGGAAAGCAGACGCCCAGCCCGGTGATGGCAAGGCTGCCGTTTTCCGGAATATGGCCGATATAAATGCGATCCACAATGTTATAGAGTGCATTAACCAGCTGGGCCGCCACAGAGGGCAGGGCCATCCGCAGCAGCAGCCGGCCCACGGGATCCCGGCCCAAGTCGTTGGCGCGGCCCTTTTTCTGCGCTCTCATCAGCCATCCGACTCCAGCAGGAAGGAGGCCTCCATATCCGCCACTGAAAGGGCAAAGGCCAGAGGGAACATCCGAAGGGCCTGTCCCACCTGGTTTTTATTTTCATCGCCGGAGAAGCCCATGTGGTACCGGATGGCAAAGGCTTCTTCCCGGCTCAGCCGGATGAAGCCGTTCACGGTATAGACCGACTTTTCCCCGTGACCGTATGGCATGGGGTCATCAAAGCGGTACATTGGCACCTGGCTCCACTTGCCGTCCGGCCCCTTTACATTGCGCAGTTCTTGCTTATAGCAGCCGATCTTGCAGACATCGTGGAGCAGAGAGACAATGGCAACGCTCTCATCAGAATAGGACAGGCCATAGAGATCTTCCACCCGTTCCCGGGAGAGATAATCTTTTAGGCAGTGGTAGACATTCAGCGAGTGGTCGCACAGCCCGCCGGCATAGGCCCCGTGGTAGCGGGTGGATGCCGGAGCGGTGAAGAAGTCACAGCGGTTTTCCAGATAGTCCAACAGCTTGTCTGCACCGGGCCGGGTGATGTTTGCGGTGTAGATTTCAATAAATTCGTCCTTGGTTGACATAGCGGTTCCTCTTTCTGATTTGTATACGGATGGGAGTATCGGCCTGCCGGGTCATCACGCCTCTGCCATCCATTTATTATAGCGCTGTTCAATCGCGATACCGTCGGGGTTGGGATACACCCGGCACAGCAGCGCCCGCAGCTGATAGCTCCCGTTCACTGGGTCATGAGGCGTGTTTCCCGCCGTCAGGACATTGATGTTGGACAGATCCCAGTCGTACCCCGGCCCACCGGCTTCGGGATACCACCAGCCCATCTGGGCGTTCACCACCCGGCGATCCATATCCGGCTCCAGCCTGGCCTTCTGCGTCACCCGGCCCCGCTGGTTCTCAATCCAGACCCAGTCCCCGTCCCGGATGCCTGCCGCTGCCGCCGTCTCCGGATGAAGGGTGACAATAGGGAAGGGAGCCTGACGCCGCAGAGATTTAATCTGCCGGTTGTTGGAGATGAAATACTGCTGGATGCGGCCCCCGGTGGTGAGGAT
>CAYUUP010000132.1:0-2963 GCA_964447925.1 uncultured Oscillospiraceae bacterium | reverse complement strand
AAACAGAACCCGGCTTACAGGCCCACTTGCAACAGACGGGCGGAGATGTCTATGGCCTCTCCGCCCGTCTTGTGACTTTTCGCAGTTTCTCTCACGCAACTTACAAAAAGATGGTTTTCAAAAGTCAAATCTTTGTCTTATACAGGGGTAGACATAAAACCAGATTGCATTTATAATATATCATATTGAGATTGTATATTGTCCGGCGAGGGTTTTGGCAGGATTCCTGCCGGAGGGCTGCAGCGCGGCCCGCAGTATATTTGGCAAGCAGAAATGAGGTCGATTCACCCATGTCAATCCTGAAGCTGTTTCACAACAGCGGCGGCGTCCATGTTCCCCACCACAAGGGTGCGGCCGCCATCCCCACTGAAATGCTACCTCTTCCTAAGGAGATTGTCATCCCCATGGTACAGCACATTGGTGCATCCAGTGTACCCGTGGTCAAAAAGGGAGACCATGTGGATGTAGGCACACTAGTAGGCAAGGCCGGTGGCTTTGTGGGAGCAAATATCCACTCCGGCGTTTCCGGCACCGTTACCAAAATTGAGACAGTCTATTACACCCGCCCCACTCAGGTGGTGCATATCCAGCCCGATGGGGAGCAGACCATTGACCCCGGTTTGGCCCCGCCCACCGTCACAGATAAGGATAGCCTGATCCAGGCCATCACTGACTGCGGCATCATAGGTCTGGGCGGCGCGGGCTTCCCCACCGCCGTCAAGCTGAATCCCAAGAATCTGGACGAAATCGAAGTCTTCATCATCAACGCCGCCGAGTGCGAACCCTATCTCTGCGGTGACCACCGGGAAATCCTGGAGTGCATTGACCCGCTGATGGACGGCATTGAGGCAGTGATGAAATACCTGAAAATCCCCGCCTGTGTCATCGCCATTGAGGCTAACAAGCCTGATGCCATCGCCCTGCTGCGGGAGCGCACTGCCGATATGGACAACGTCTCCGTCCAGGTACTGCCCTCCACCTATCCCCAGGGCGCTGAGAAAACCATCATCTACAGTGTCACCGGCAAGGAACTGCCCCGGGGCGCCCTCCCTGCCGATGTGGGGGTTATCGTGGACAATGTTACCACCGTCTCCACCATCGGTAAGTACATCAGAACCGGTATGCCTCTGGTTTCCAAGCGGCTCACCGTGGACGGTGATGTCTTTGACCGCCCTCGGAACGTAGAGGTCATTGTCGGAACCCCCATTGCCGATGTGCTGGAATTCTGCCAGCCAAAGGAGGCTCCCGCCAAGCTCATCACAGGCGGTCCCATGATGGGTGTGGCTCAGATGGATCCCTCTTATCCCATCACCAAGCAGAATAACGGTCTTCTGGCCTTCTCCGCCCGGGGTGCGAGACTTCCCGAGCCCACGCCCTGCATTCGCTGTGGCCGGTGCATCCGCCACTGCCCCGCCCGGCTCTCCCCTGTGGAGATACACGATGCTTTCAAGCGGGATGACCTGGACACCGTACTGGCGCTGGACGGCGACCTGTGTTTCGGCTGCGGCAGCTGCAGCTACGTCTGCCCCGCCCGGCGGCCTCTGACCCAGACCACTACTCTGGCCCGGGATACTCTGAAAGCAAGGGGGATGAAGAAATAATGGAAAATGAGAGCAAACTGCTGCTGGTTTCCCCCAGCCCCCACATCCGCACCCCGCTGACCACCCAGAAGGTCATGGGTACGGTGATTATTGCCCTGCTGCCTGCTGTCATCGCCGCAACTGTTATCTTCGGCCCGCGGGCGCTTCTGGTCATCTGCTTCACCGCTGCCGCTTGCGTCCTCTTTGAGGAACTCTGGTGCCTATTACGGAAGCAGCCCTTCACCGTCTCCGACCTGTCTGCTGTGGTCACGGGCATCCTGCTGGCCATGAATCTGCCCTCCACCATCCCGCTGGCCATCGCCGCCATTGGTGCCTTTGTAGCCATTATTGTGGTAAAGCAGCTCTTTGGCGGCCTTGGCCGAAACTTCGCCAACCCCGCCATTGTGGGCCGTATCGTGCTGGCAGTGTCCTTCACCACCCGCATGACCAACTACGCCTTTCCCAACAGTCTCAGCGGTGTAGACGCCCTATCCTCCGCCACACCCCTGGCTGCCGCTGCTTCCGGCTCCTCTCTCCCCTACCTTGACCTGCTGCTGGGTACCCACGGCGGCGTCCTGGGAGAAACCTGCGCATTGGCTCTGCTCATCGGCGGTATCTTCCTCATCGCCACCGGCACCATCCGGGCCACCATCCCCGTCACCTATCTGGCCACCGTTGCGGTGTTCAGTCTGCTGACCGGTCACGACCCCATTCTTCAGCTGCTCTCCGGCGGCCTGATGCTGGGCGCATTCTTCATGGCCACCGACTATACCACCAGCCCCTACACCTTCAAGGGCCAGCTGATTTTCGGCATTGGTTTGGGACTCATCACCTGTCTCATCCGCTTCTGGGGCAACATGACCGAGGGTGTGTCCTACTCCATTCTGATTATGAATCTGCTGGTTCCCTTCATCAACCAGCTCACCCGCAACCGCCCCTTGGGCGTGGAAAGGAGGGCTAAAAAATGACTTCTGAGAACAGTCTGTGGGAATCCACCCTAAAGCCGATCGCCGTCCTGCTTGCCATCTGCCTTGTAGCCGGGTTGTGTCTGGCTTCTGTGAACTATGCCACAGCAGACACCATCGCAGCCAACGAGGAAGCCGCGGCCCAAGCCACCTATCTGGAGGCCCTGCCCGATGCGGACAGCTTCACCAAAGTCGAATGTGACATCGAGAATGTCACCGCCTTCCTCCAAGCGGACAACGGAACAGGCTATGTCATTGCCACGGCAACCAAGGGCTATGGTGGCAGCGTCCCCGCTGTAGTCTCCTTCGACAATGACGGCAATATCATCGCCGTGGTCATGGCTTCCAACAGCGAAACCGCCGGTATGGGCCAGCGGGTGCGGGAGAGCAGCTTTACCTCCCAGTTCGCCGGCCTGCC
>CAYUUP010000131.1:0-3198 GCA_964447925.1 uncultured Oscillospiraceae bacterium | reverse complement strand
GCCGTGAAGCACTGCACCCAGGGCATCGGCATCTGGCAGTGGGCCTCCAACGACCTGGGCGGCGAACCGGACGTGGTGATGGCCTGCTGCGGCGATACACCCACCCTGGAGACGCTGGCTGCCGTCACCATCCTCCGCAAGCATCTGCCAGAGCTGAAAATCCGGGTGGTGAATGTGGTGGATTTAATGCGGCTCCAGCCCAGGAGTGAGCATCCGCACGGGCTGACGGACGATGATTATGATGCCATCTTCACGAAAGACGTGCCTATTATCTTTGCCTTCCACGGCTATCCCACCCTAATTCACGAGTTGACCTATCGACGGCGCAACCGCAATCTCCATGTCCGGGGCTACAAGGAGGAGGGGACAATCACCACTCCCTTTGATATGCGGGTGCAGAACGACATCGACCGTTTCCATCTGGTCATCGATGTGGTGCAGCGGCTGCCCAAGCTGGGCAATCGAGGAGCCTTCCTTATTCAGCTCATGAGGGATAAGCTGGTGGAGCATAAGCAGTATATCAGCGCCAACGGCCAGGATTTGCCCGAGGTTCGGGGTTGGCAATGGAATAACGGCAGAGGGCTGGAGTAATATCCCGGCATCAGCAAAAGGGGGCTGGCCCACTGGCCGGAAATCCTAAAAGAGTTTGACAGGCTGGGATGGGTGCAGCACAGCGACAGCATTTGAAGCCGGGCAAAGGAGATTATCCTGCATGTATGATCTGCTCCAGCGGATAAAACAGAATGCTGAGGCAAGCGGCGGAGCCGTCCGGGAAGTGAACCGGACGGCTCCATTGCGCTTCGATATATCTTGTGCTTTTGCCTGCGTTGCCTGATATGTGCGTTTCGGGGCAAAACAAGAGTTGAACCTGTCATTTTCAGGCTGCTTTTCCGGGACATAGAAAGTGCGGAACGGCGTAAATGAGCGCTTTCAATATGAAATATCTGATCTATGATATTTCTTATAGTAACACACAAAGGAAATTAACCTGCTTTGTTCTTTGCCAGGTTCTGCTATTTCCTCAGCAAGCCAATTGGTGCCGACAAGCAACAGTTCGATTTCTTTATAGTCAAATCTGAATTAGCAAAATCGCCCCTGCTAGTCACATAATCCTATAAGTTCAAATTTTCTCAAAAATAAGAAACGCCGAAAACATTGAAAAATCAACGTTTTCGGCGAGAGGTTGGCGTCGCTAAGAGGATTCGAACCTCCGGCCTACCGCTTAGGAGGCGGTCGCTCTATCCAGCTGAGCTATAGCGACATCTGAAGAAACCATTTAATTATACTTGCAATCTGGACGCTTGTCAATCGTCTTTTCGCTTGAGCGAATGTTTGGCGCAACCTGAGAAAGTGGCTGTTCTGCCCAACTGAGCTACAGGGCGCATCGAGCATGAGTCAATTTCCAGATCCGGCAAGATTCAAACGCGCCGCTACTCATGCGCATGGCGGCAAATGGCATAAATCCGTCCTGCTTATAGAATCTATTTTACCGGAAAAGCACGATTTTGTCAATACGTCTGAAAAAAGCTGTTGCACGTTTTGGAAATCCGCATTATAATATCTTATCATGACACAGAAGAATTTAATTTTCAAGGAGGCACTTGTCTCATATGGAACAGAGCAAGCTGAGAAATATTGCCATCATCGCCCACGTTGACCACGGCAAGACCACCTTGGTGGATGCCATGCTGCGGCAGAGCGGCGTCTACCGGGAAAACCAGGAGGTAGTCGACCGGGTCATGGACTCCGGCGACCTGGAGCGGGAGCGGGGCATCACCATCCTGGCAAAGAATACCGCCGTCCACTATAACGGCGTCCGCATCAATATTGTGGACACGCCGGGCCATGCCGACTTTGGCGGCGAGGTGGAGCGGGTGCTGAAGATGGTCAATGGTGTCATCCTGCTGGTGGACGCTGCCGAAGGCCCCATGCCCCAGACCCGCTTTGTCCTCTCCCGCGCCCTGGAGTTGGGCCACCGGGTGGTGGTGGTGGTGAATAAGATTGACCGCCCCGACCAGCGGGTGTACGAAGTCATTGACGAGGTGCTGGAGTTGCTCATTGACTTGGACGCCACCGATGACCAGTTGGAGTCCCCCACCCTGTTCTGCTCTGCCCGGCAGGGCATTTGCGGCTACACACCGGACAGCATCGGCACCGATCTAAAGCCGCTGTTTGATACCATCCTGGACTATATCCCAGCCCCGGAGGTGGAACTTGAGGCTCCCTTTCAGATGCTGGTATCCTCCATCGACTACAACGAGTTTGTGGGCCGTATTGCCATCGGTCGCATTGAGCGGGGTGTGATACATCAGAATCAGGAGATTACTGTCTGCAATTATCACGATCCCAACGCTCCCCATAAGAAAGCCAAGGCCACCGCGCTCTATCTCTATGATGGTCTGGAGCGGGTATCAGCTCAAGAGGCCGAGGCGGGGAACATCATTGCCCTGTCCGGTCTGGGGGATATCACCATCGGTGACACCATCTGCGCCCCAGAATCCCCGGAGCCGCTGGAATTTGTCAAGATATCCGCCCCAACTATGGAGATGACCTTCTCTGTCAACGACTCCCCCTTTGCCGGGCGGGAGGGCAAATACGTCACCTCCCGCAATCTGCGGGACAGGCTCTTCCGGGAGACGTTGAAGGATGTTTCCCTGCGGGTCAGTGAGCTGCCTAACGCCACCGATGCCTTCCAGGTGGCAGGCCGGGGTGAGATGCACTTATCCATCCTCATCGAGACGATGCGGCGGGAGGGCTATGAGTTCCAGGTTTCCCCGCCCCGTGTCCTGATGGAGAAGCGGGCGGACGGCCTTTATGAGCCTATGGAGCGGCTGGTGGTTGACGTTCCCGCTGACAATGTCGGCTCTGTCATTGAGAAGCTGGGGATCCGGAAGGGTGATTTGTTGGAGATGACACCGGTGGGCGAGCGGATGAAGATGGAATTTCTCATCCCCTCCCGCGGACTCTTCGGCTATCGGAGCGAGTTTCTCACCGACACCAAGGGTGAGGGCATCATGGCCTCCGTCTTTGACAGCTATGCCCCCTTCCGTGGGGAGCTTTCCCGCCGGAACACCGGCTCCTTGGTTGCCTATGAGACAGGCGAGGCAGTAGCCTATGGTCTGTTCAACGCCCAGGATCGGGGCGCACTCTTCATCGGCGCGGGTGAGCCGGTCTATGAGGGTATGGTAGTAGGCGTCT
>CAYUUP010000130.1:0-3207 GCA_964447925.1 uncultured Oscillospiraceae bacterium | reverse complement strand
CTCCGAGTCACGCTTGGCCAGGTAGTCGTTGACGGTGACGATATGAACGCCCCGGCCCGCCAGGGCGTTCAGATAGGCTGGGAGGGTGGCCACTAGCGTTTTGCCCTCGCCGGTCTTCATCTCAGCGATGCGGCCCTGGTGGAGGACAACGCCGCCCACCAGCTGTACCCGGTAGGGTCGCAGGCCCACCACACGGGCGGCGGCTTCCCGGATGGCGGCAAATGCCTCCGGCAGGATGTCATCCAGCGTCTCGCCGGCCTCCAGCCGCTCTTTAAAGGCCGGTGTTCTGGCCTGTAATTCCTCATCAGAGAGGGCCTTATACTCCTCCTCCAACGCCTCGATCCGATCCACAATGGGATAGATACGCTTCAGTTCCTTGGCGGAGGTGTTTCCAAACAGCTTTTGCAGAAAATTCATAGCGATGTTCCGTTCCTTTCACGTCAGGTCTGGCGGCCCGGCGGGGATTTCAATTTTCAATATATTATAGCATACAAGAGAAAGGGAATAAAGGATAAAGTGTAAATGTTGGGAGATTTCGGGGCGTTTCCGGGAAGAGCCGCTCTCTATTTCCGCTTTTTCGTCATCTGGGCGGCCTTCTCTATCCGCTCCACAACCGGCAGCAGGGGGAGAGAGTCAATTTTTTGCAGTTGGCCATCGTCCCCCAGGGCTGTGACATCGGCACACAGCGGCATAGATACCGTCACGCAGCCCTTTGGCAGGACATACAATCCATCACTAACCGGCTCCTCCGTAAAGCCCTTGCTCTCCACATAGGCGATGGGGGGACTCATCAGCATGGCGCACAGGTTGATGCACCGCTGGGTGGGGGCCACGGCCAGCTCGCCGGGGCCGGTGACGATGACGGTGCCGTCCACAGGGAAGGTGGTGTACAGGTTTAGGGGAATATCTCCCGCGCCGGAGGGCATGTCCAGCAGCAGCACGTCCAACTCACCCCAGAGAGTGTCGGTATACAGGTAGGCCACGATGTTAAAGGCATCCACCCCGGGCCAGATGATGGCCTCGTTCCGGTCATCCACAATCAGGTTAATGGAGTTCACCAGAATGCCCTCAGGGGATGTCACCGGCACCATCTTGTCCTCCTCGCCCCGTTGGATAGGCCCCTTCAGCCCCATAAGCTGTGGGATAGAGGAGTTGTAGATATCGCAGTCCAGGATGCCCACCTTCAGCCCCCGGCGGTTCAGCTCCGCCGCCAGCATGACACAGACAGAGGACTTGCCCGTCCCTCCCTTGCCGCCGGTGACAGCATACATTCGCTTGGCAAAGACGGGCAGCTTTTGCCCTCCGTTTTCCCGGCTGTCGCAGTCGCTCTGGCACGAGGAGCAGTCACCATGGCAGCCCTCCTCAAAGGTCTGATCGATCTGTGCGTTAATTTCATCGTACATATCCGGGGTAATGTCCTTCCACTTGGATGGGTCAGTGATAAAGCCGAGGTCACTCATAATTGCTCTGCTCCTTTTACTTCTGATTGCCGGGTTTTTATAATATCGTAGTCGCGAAATCCAATCCGTGACATTTTGTGCCTGTAGCTGGTGTTCACATTATACCCTTTCTGACGGCTTTCTTCAAGGGTTTTCTCATTTGGGCTTGCCTTTTTTCGCCGGATACGGTAAACTAGAGAGCAGGAAAGCAACGGCAGAGAGGAGGCAACGGTTATGTTCCGACCAGAACTGCCAAAAAAGAACAGCGTGCATGAGCTGGCCATTGAGGGCTACTCCAGCGACGGGCAGGGCGTGGCACGGCTGGATGGACTGACAGTCTTTGTCCAGGGCGCACTCCGAGGCGAAATCTGCCGGGTGTCCCTGATGAAGGTGGGGAAGTCCGCCGCCTGGGGCCGGGTGACGGAAGTGTTGTCTCCCTCGCCAGAACGCATTTCTCCCGACTGCCCCCACTACCCTAAGTGCGGCGGCTGTGCGCTGCGGCATATGAGTTATCGGGAAGAACTGGACTTCAAGCGAGGACGTATTGAGGACGCCTTCGCCCACATTGGCGGGCTGAGCCTGAAACTGGACGAGATGATTGGGGCAGCAAATATCTGCCGTTACCGCAACAAGGCACAGTTTCCGGTGGCGGCAGGGGCAGTGGGCTTCTACCGGGCCCGGAGTCATGATGTTATTGATGTTCCCGCCTGCCTGCTTCAGCAGCCCCAGGCAGACGCCGCCGGAAGGGCTGTTAAAGTGTGGATGGAGCGTTTTTCCATCCCGCCAGAGCAGGTGCGGCATCTTTTTGTGCGTACTAACCGGGCGGGCGAGTCGCTGATCTGCCTGGTTATCCGGGGAAAGAAGATTCCGCAGGAAAAGGCGCTGGTAAATATACTCCTGGCAGCCTGTCCCGGTGCGGCGGGTATCCTGCTGAACTCCAATCCTGCGGACACCAATGTCATTCTTGGGCGGAATTATCGGCTGTTGTGGGGGCGAGACACATTGGAAGATACCCTCTGCGGCCTAACCTTCCAGCTGAGCGTCCCTTCCTTCTTCCAGGTAAATCCTGCCCAGACGGAAGTCCTCTATACCAAAGTGGCAGAGCTGGCTGGCCTCACCGGAAGAGGAACGGTACTGGATCTCTACTGCGGCACCGGCACCGTGGGGCTGGTGTTGGCGGAGAAGGCCGGGCGGCTCATCGGAGTGGAAGCCGTCCTCTCCGCCGTCCGAGATGCAGAAAAAAATGCCCGCCGGAATGGGCTGGCGGACAGGTCAGAATTCCTCTGCGCCGACGCCGGAAAAGCCGCACTAGAACTGGCCCGCCGAGGTATTCGGCCGGATGTCATCACAGTAGATCCACCCCGAAAGGGACTGTCCCCCGAAGTGATCGACGCCATCGCCGAGATGTCACCAAATCGAGTCGTGTATATCTCCTGCGACCCGGCTACCCTGGCAAGGGACTTAAAGCTGCTGGAAGCCAGGGGCTATGGAGCGAAACAAGCCATTGGAGTAGATATGTTTCCTAGGACAAAGCATGTTGAGACGGTTGTACTTTTGTCCCAACAAAAGCCGGATGATGTCATTCGGGTCAGCTTGGACTTGGATGAATTCGACCTGACCGCCGCAGAAAGCAAGGCAACCTACGCAGAATTGATTTCCTATATCGAAAGCGAATACGGTCTGAAAGTCTCTAATTTGTACATTTCACAGGTAAAGAGGAAACTCGGAATGAATGTTGGCATCAATTATAACCTGCCGAAGTCAGACA
>CAYUUP010000129.1:0-3248 GCA_964447925.1 uncultured Oscillospiraceae bacterium | reverse complement strand
GTCTGAGACTCGGACAGCATCCGGCCCAGACTGGCGTCCGGGGCGGTGACGCCGATGCCGAGGTAGCTCATGCTGGCCTCGGCCAGCACGGCGTTGTTAAAGCCAATGGCGATGGAGGACAGCAGCACCGGTCGGATATTCGGCAGAATATGCCGGAACATGATGCGGAAAGGCCCCGCTCCCATGAGCCGGGCATTCTGGACATATTCCGAGTCCCGGCAGCGGGCGAACTCTCCCCGGACGATACGGGCGAAGCTGGGGACAAAGAGAATGCCCAACGTCAGGATGACCTTGTACTTGCCCGCACCCAGCAGGCTGATAAAGACCAACGCCAGCAGGATGGAGGGGAAGGCCAACACAGCGTCGTTGAAGCGCATAATCACCTCGTCCAGCCAGCCGCCAAAGTAGCCCGTCAGCCCGCCAACCAGAATGCCGGCCACGGCGCCGATGACCACTACGCACAGGGCGATAAACAGAGTGACACCGGCCCCCTCCAGCACCCGGCTGAGGATATCTCGGCCGAAGTTGTCCGTCCCCATCCAGTGAGCAAGAGAAGGAGGGGCGAGCTTTTCCCCGGCGGAGATGGCGTTGGGGTCATAAGGCGTCCAGAACTGGCCCGCCACGATAAAAACCACCAGGAAGGCGGTGATGGCCCCACCCAGAATCAGGTTGAAATTCCGTTTCTTCTTCACGTCTCGGCCCCCTTACTCAATGCGGATGCGGGGGTCGATCCACTGATAGAGGACGTCCACCAGAAAGTTTACGAAGACCACCAGGAAGGCGATCATCAGGACGATGGCCAGCACTACGGGGAAATCCCGGTTGTTCACCGAGGACAGCAGCAGCCGCCCAATGCCAGGGATGGCGAAAACCTGCTCGATGACGATGCTGCCCGCCACGATGTCCGGCAGGGTCATGGCCAGAAAAGTGACCACCGGGATGAGGGCGTTCCGCAGGACGTGTCCGTAGAGGACGCTGCCGGTGGAGTTACCCCGGCTATAGGCCGTGCGGATGTAGTCGCTCTCCCACTCCGACAGGATAGAGGAGCGCAGCAGCTTCACCGTCATGGCTGTCTTTGGCAGGGCGATGGCGATGGCTGGAAAGATGAGATACCGCAGAAAGCCAGGGATGCTGACGGTGTAAGAGATAAAATCCCCCACAGTAAAGAACTTCAGCATCAAGCCAAAGACCAGTGTGAAGAGGATGCCCAGAAAGAATGACGGGATGGCCATGCAGAGCTGGTTGATGATGTAGGCGATGCGCTGATAGATTTTTCCGTTATGGCGGGCCTGCCAGATGCCCAGCGGAATAGAGCAGACCACCGTTAGCAGGAAGGACATCATCGCCAGCGTGGCGGTGATGGGCAGCTTGGAGAGTATCATGTCCTGCACCGGCATATTATAGGTATAGGATGTACCCATGTCGCCAGTGAGGAAGCCGGAAAGCCAGTCCCAATAGCGTACCAGAACAGGGCGGTTCAGCCCCATGGATTCCCGCAGGGCCGCAAGCTGCTCCGGAGTGGCGTCCACCCCCAGCATCTGACTGGCGGGGTCCCCGGGAATCACCTGGAAGGCCAGAAAGGCGAGCAGGGAGATAATGAACAACGTAATAATGAGAGTAAAGATTTTTTTTGCCAGGTATTTCACCCTGCTCGCCCTCCTTTCTGCGGAAGATATTTGGGATAGAGCGTCCTCAGCCCGCGATATAGACCGTGGACAGATCCAGAACGTACAGTGGGTAGAACTTCAGACCGGCGAGGTCGGAACGCATGGCCACCATGTCGCACAGATCCTGGATATAGACACTGGCCGCCTGCTCCGCAAGAATAGTCTCCATCTGCTTGAACAGGGCGGTCTGCTCTGCGTCATCGGTGCAGGCCAGCGCCTGAGCATAGAGGCTGTCATACTCCTCGTTGGAGAAGTTAATCATGTTCTTGCTGGCGTCGCTGGTCCAACGCTGAAGCATGGCGCTGGCCGTCATGGTGGAGGCGTCGAAGCCCACCACGGTGGACTCGAAATTCCGGCCGTTGTAGACGTCGGATTTCCAAGTCTCCCACTCGACCTCCTGGATTTCGGCGTTAATACCCACCCGTTCCAACTGCTGCTTGATGACCACGGCGGTGTCCACGTGCTGCTGGTAGTTGGAGGGGACAGTGATGGTCATGTCGAAGCCGTCGGCATAGCCTGCCTCCACCAGCAGGTCGATAGCTTTCTGCTGGTCATACTCATAGTAGTACGACAGATCCTCCATGAAGTACTTGGTGAAGGCTGGGAACATGCTGCTGCCCACGGCCACACCCCGCCCGTCGCAGACGATGTCGATAATCTCGTCCACATCAATGGCGTAGCACAGGGCCTGACGCACCCGGATGTCATTAAAGGGCTCAACACTATTGTTCAGGTACAGGGCCTGCACCAGCTTCATGGTGTCCTCCAGAATGGTGAAGTCATCCTCCAGGATGGCGGCCTGATCCGCCGACAGGTGGGCGCACAGGTCGATGGCGCCGCTCTGAAGGGAGGTCACCAAGGTGGTGGAGTCAGTGATGATCTTGTAGGTCACGCTGTCCAGCAGGGCGTTCTCGCCCCAGTAGTCATCAAAGCGCTCCATGACGAAGTTTTCCTGCACGGAGCGGGAGACGAACTTGAAGGGGCCGGTACCCACAGGATTGACATCCTGATCGTCGTAGTCCTTCGGGATAATGGCGGTGGCGGTGGTGGCCAGGTTTGCCAGGAACTCAGTGTTCGTCTCCGACAGGGTGATGACAACGGTGGATTCGTCGGTGGCCTCTACGCTCTGGATAGCAGAGAGCGCTGTCACGGCGGAGAACGTATCGTCTCCTGACAAGCCGGAACAGCGCTCTATGGAATATACCACATCGTCCACTGTCACCGTCTCCCCGTTGTGGAACTGCACACCCTCACGGATTTTGAAGGTATAGACCGTTCCGGTATCGTCAACGTCCCAGGTTTCGGCGACAGCGCCAATGATATTGCCGTCTGAATCGGGCTTTACCAAGCCCTCAAAGATATTGAACAAGACTTCTCTAGTTCCTGCCGACGTTGTGCGATGGGGGTCAAGACTATCATCTAAGTCCTGGGCGATCCCGACCGTGATCGAGTTCTGCCCGTTTTCTTCGGAAGAATCAGATGATTCGCTTTCGGTGGAGTCTTCTGCGTCCTTACCGTCTGAGCATCCGCCCAGTACAGCAGTTAGCATCAAAACAGCTAACATCAGAGCAATAAGCCTAA
>CAYUUP010000128.1:0-3249 GCA_964447925.1 uncultured Oscillospiraceae bacterium | reverse complement strand
GATTCAATCGGCAAGAGCCGCCGCCCGGCCACAGATGATTTAATCGGAGTTTCCTTAGATAAGGGAGATCACATATCATACCCACAATAGGAGAAAGGAGTGAACCGATGCTGTACATTGGGATCGACTTGGGTACCTCCGCCGTCAAGCTGCTGCTGATGGACGGAGATGGCAACATTCAAAATACCGTATTCAGGGAGTATCCCCTGGAATTTCCCCGGCCCGGGTGGAGCCAGCAGGCCCCCGAGGACTGGAAGCGTGCCGTGCTGGAGGGGATCAAGGAATTGCTTGCGGGATTTGACCCCTCATCCGTGGCGGGGATCGGCGCGGGCGGCCAGATGCACGGACTGGTGGTGCTGGATCGGGATGATAACGTCATTCGTCCCGCCATCCTGTGGAACGACGGCCGCACCGCCGAGGAGGTGGAATACCTCAACAATGTGGTGGGGAAGGAAAAGCTGTCCGGGCTCACTGCCAACATCGCGTTTGCCGGCTTTACTGCCCCAAAGCTCTTGTGGATGAAGAAGAACGAGCCTGAGCTGTTCGCCAGGATCGACAAGATCATGCTTCCCAAAGACTATATCAATTACATCCTCACCGGTATTCATTGTACCGACTACTCCGATGCTTCCGGCACGCTCCTCCTGGACGTGGAACACAAGTGCTGGTCCAAGGAGATGCTGGAACTCTGCGGCGTCACCGAGGCGCAGATGCCCGGGCTCTTTGAAAGCTACCGGCCGGTAGGGACCCTTAAGCCCGACATTGCCAAAGCCCTCGGCTTGCCTGAAAGCGTGACCGTCTGCGCCGGCGCGGGGGACAACGCTGCCGCCGCTGTGGGCACGGGCACCGTGGGCGAGGGGGCCTGCAACATCTCCCTGGGCACGTCAGGTACGATCTTCATCTCCAGGGAGAAGTTCAGCGTGGACCCCAACAATGCCCTCCACGCCTTTGCCCATGCCGACGGGAACTACCACCTGATGGGCTGTATGCTCTCCGCCGCAAGCTGTAACAAGTGGCTGATGGACAACATCTATCAGACTCAGGATTACGCCGGAGAGCAGAAGAACATTACCCCCGACAGGCTGGGGAATAACCATGTCTACTTCCTGCCCTATCTCATGGGAGAGCGCTCCCCCATCAACGACACCAACGCCAGGGGTACCTTCACCGGCATCACGATGGACACCACTAGAGATGACCTGACTCAGGCTGTGCTGGAAGGTGTGGCTTTCGCCATCCGGGACAGCTTTGAGGTAGCCAAGTCTCTGGGCATCCGCATCAAACGCAGCAAGCTTTGCGGCGGCGGGGCCAGGAGCCCCTTGTGGAGAACCATCCTGGCAAATGTGCTGAACATCCGGCTGGATATTCTTGCATCGGAGCAGGGCCCCGGAATGGGCGGAGCCATGCTGTCCATGGTGGCCTGCGGGCTCTATCCCACAGTGGCAGACGCCTGTGAAAAGCTGGTTCGCACCGCCGAAACGGTTGCTCCCGACCCCGAGCTGGCCGCCCGCTATGAGGCGCGTTACCGGCAATACAAACAGATCTACCCGGCCATGAAGGGGCTGTTCTCGGCCCTGCAATCATAATGGGTGCTTGCTTTTCACGATATTGAAGGAGGAATTTACTATGCTGACCAATATTCCCGAAGTAAAACTGGGCTTGATCGCTGTCTCCCGCGACTGTTTCATCATCGACCTGTCTGAGCGCCGCCGGTCCGCGATTGTGGATGCCTGCAAGGCCGGTGGATTGGATATCTATGAGTGCAAGACCACGGTGGAGAACGAAAAGGACGCGTGTAAGGCGTTGACAGAGGTCAAGGACGCCGGCTGCAACGCTCTGGTGGTTTTCCTGGGCAACTTCGGCCCCGAAACCCCCGAGACTCTCATTGCCAAGCACTTCGACGGCCCCTGTATGTATGTAGCCGCCGCCGAGGGGGACGGCGACCTGATCAATGGCAGGGGAGATGCCTACTGCGGTATGCTGAACTGCTCCTACAATCTGGGGATGCGCCATCTGAGGGCCTTTATCCCCGAGTACCCTGTGGGCACCGCCTCGGAGATCGCGCAGATGATCGTTGAATTTAGACCCATCGCCTGCGCCCTCATCGGCCTGTCCCAGCTGAAGATCATTTCCTTCGGCCCTCGGCCCCAGGACTTCTTCGCCTGCAACGCCCCCATCAAGGGCCTGTATGAACTTGGCGTGGAGATCGAGGAAAACTCCGAACTGGACCTGCTGGTGGCCTACAAGTCCCACGCCAACGACCCCCGCATCCCGGAGGTGTGCGCCGAAATGGTCAAGGAGATGGGCGAGGGCCGCTACTACGCCGATCTGAATGAGCGCATGGCGCAGTTGGAAATCACGCTTCTGGATTGGGCCGAAGAGCACAGGGGTTCCCGTCAGTATGTTGCCTTTGCTGACAAGTGTTGGCCCGCCTTTCCCGAGACATTCGGCTTTGAACCCTGCTACGTCAACTCCCGCCTGGTGAGCCGGGGCATCCCCGTCTCCTGCGAGGTGGACATCTACGGTGCCCTCTCCGAGTACATTGGTATGTGCGTCTCCGGTGACACCGTCACCCTGCTGGACATCAACAACTCCGTCCCCGCTTCCCTTTATGAGAAGGAGATCAAAGGCAAGTTTGATTACCGGCTGACTGACACCTTCATGGGCTTCCACTGCGGCAATACCCCCGCCTGCAAGCTGTGTGATGACCGGGCTGTGAAGTATCAGCTCATCCAGCACCGCCTGCTGGAGCCCAAAGATTCCACACCCGACTTCACCCGCGGCACCCTGGAGGGGGACATCGCCGCCAGCGACATCACCTTCTATCGTCTCCAGTGCGACAGTGAGGGCCAGCTCCGGGCCTATATCGCCCAAGGCGAGGTGCTCCCCGTCAGAACCCGTTCCTTCGGCGGCATCGGTATATTCGCCATCCCTGAGATGGGCCGGTTCTATCGTCACGTCCTGATCCAGAAGCGGTATCCCCACCACGGCGCAGTGGCCTTCGGGCACTGCGGCAAGGCCCTGTTTGAGGTATTCAAGTTCCTGGGCGTTCAGGACATTGCCTACAACCAGCCCAAGAGCCTGCCCTATCCCACGGAGAACCCCTGGTCATCATTCGGAGGTTCCTTGGGTTAGACTTTCAGGCGGCCAGCGTTGGAAAAAACTCCCGCAAAGCGGTGGAATGAGAAGCGCATTTAGATAAAAAACGGGAAAAATGGAGAAAGTGGATTGACTTTTGGGAAGAGATAG
>CAYUUP010000127.1:1800-3339 GCA_964447925.1 uncultured Oscillospiraceae bacterium | reverse complement strand
TGCTGCTGGACGGCGGCAAGATGAGCAAGTCCAAGGGCAACGTGGTGGATCCCTATCTGCTGGCGGAGCGGTACGGGGTGGATGCCCTGCGGTACTTCCTGCTGCGGGAGTTTCCCTTCGGATCCGATGGCAACTTCTCTAACGAACTGCTGATCTCTCGTATCAACACCGACCTGGCAAACGACCTGGGCAATCTGGTGAGCCGCACCACCGCCATGGCGGGAAAGTATTTCGGCGGAATTCTTCCGGCAGAGCAGGCAGAGGGGCCAGAGGACGCCCCCCTCATCGAGATGGCATCTGCCCTCCGAGGGCGTTATGAGGAGCAGATGGAGAAGTATGCGTTCCAGAACGCCCTTATCGAGGTGTTTCGGGTGATCTCCCGGGCAAATAAGTATATTGATGAGACGGCCCCCTGGGTGCTGGCCCGGGACGAGGCCAACCGACCCCGGCTGGCCCGCGTCCTCTACAATCTGCTGGAGACAATTCGTATCTGCTCTACTCTGCTGCGGCCCTTTATCCCCGATTCCTGCGACAAGATCGCCGCCCAGCTGGGGGATCCCGACCAGAGCTGGGAGGGTGCGGCTGTCTGGGGCTGCCTGCCTGCCGCCGTTACCGTCACCAAGGGGGAGAACCTCTTCCCTCGCATCGACATGGAGAAAGAACTGGCAATCTTGGAAGAGCAGCGCCAGGCAGATCTGCGGGCGGCTCTTCCCGCGCTGGAGGTGGAACCCCAGACGGAGGAGAAGGTAGATTTTGAGACTTTCTGCAGGTCTGACTTCCGAGTGGTGAAGGTCAAGGCCTGCCAGCCGGTGAAAAAGTCCAATAAGCTGCTGTGCTTCACCCTGGATGATGGCACCGGTGCGGACCGGCAGATTCTCTCCGGCGTTGCCATGTATTACCGGCCGGAGGAACTTATCGGCAAGAGCCTGGTAGCCATTGTCAATCTGCCCCCCCGTAAGATGATGGGCAAGGAGTCCAACGGGATGCTGATCTCCGCCGTCCACACTGAGCATGGGGAGGAGAAGCTCCATCTAATCATGGTGGACGAAACCATTCCTGCCGGGGCAAAGCTCTGCTGAAGATTTTATTGAATATAACAGACGGACTGCCAGGGGCGCACTCCTGGCAGTCCGTTTTTATGTGTTACAGTTTTTTGCGCTGTACTCCCGCAGAACGACCGAGACAAAAGGCTGCCCCAAGGGAGACAGCTTTATCTTGCGTTACAGCGTCAGCTGCTCCTCGCCCTTATCCACTGGGCGGAGCAGTGCCCCGGCCACCGGCAGGGATCGGGAACGATACCGGGCAGGGTTTACTATGGTGGATTCGGAGAGGGGCATGGCCGCCGCCAGCCGGTATTTGGGCTTCAGCGTCATCACCGCCACTCCCTGAGTATTGCGGCTGGATTTGGGCGAGAGGGAGGCAGTGCTGAAGATTACTGCCCGGTCCTCGGTGGAAATCATAGCCACTTCGGTATCCTCCCGCAACAGCATGGCTGCCACCAGAGGGCTTTTGTCGGAGTAGGCGCCGGTGAGCTTCTTC
>CAYUUP010000127.1:0-1790 GCA_964447925.1 uncultured Oscillospiraceae bacterium | reverse complement strand
ACAGTCTGATAGCTGGACAGCTCCACCCGGGCCACCTTGCCGTTCTCAAAGAAGAACAGTAGCCAGCCGGAATAGTCTCCCGGCTGACAGGCCCAGACGATGCGTTCGTCCTTCTCCATGCCCAGTGTAGTAGGGAGATAATCCCCCAATACGCTGGCTTTGGTATCCGCCAGATCGGAGAGCCACAGCTTATAGCACTGCTGCCGGTCGGTAAGGATCATCAGCTCGGTGTGATTGGTAGTTTCCCAGCTCTGGCCGGGGCCGTCCCCCTCTTTATATTTCTGCTCACCGCTCATCCGCAGGGATTGGGGGGTGATTTTTTTCAGATAGCCCTGTCGGGAGAGAAAGAGATGGACAGGATAGTCGGCAGGGACATCCTCCTCTGGGGCGTCCTCCTCCTCCGCATCGTAGATAATTTCTGTCCTTCGGGGGACGGCATATTTCTCCTTGACGGCGGTCAGCTCCTCAATAATCACCTGCCGGATGCGCTGGGCATTCTGCACCAAGTCCTCCAGATCCTCGATTTCTGACTGGAGGGCATCTGTTTCCTGGGTGCGCTTCAGAATATATTCCCGGTTGATGTTCCGCAGCCGGATATCCGCCACATACTCCGCCTGAAGCTGGTCGATGCCGAAGCCGATCATCAGGTTAGGGATGACCTCGACGTCGGCCTCTGTCTCTCGGATGATGGCGATGGCCTTGTCGATGTCCAGCAGAATCTTCCGCAGGCCCTTCAGGAGGTGCAGTTTGTCCTTCTTCTTCTTCAGATCGAAGTACACCCGCCGCCGAATACACTCCGTCCGCCAGGCTGTCCACTCCTCCAAAAGCTCCCCCACGCCCATCACACGGGGCATTCCGGCAATCAGGACGTTGAAGTTGCAGGAGGCGGAGTCCTGCAGTGGGGTCAGCCGGAAGAGTTTACCCATCAGTTTGTCCGGGTCGGTTCCCCGCTTCAGGTCGATGGCCAGCTTCAGGCCAGAGAGATCCGTCTCGTCCCGCATATCGGTGATCTCTCTCACCTTGCCAGCCTTGATCAGCTCTGCCACCTTATCAATGATGGCCTCAACGGTGGTGGTGTAGGGAATCTCGTAGACCTCGATGAGGTTTTCTGTCTTGACATACCGCCACCTGGCCCGTACCTTGAAGGAGCCGCGGCCAGTGCGGTAAATTTCCTCCAGCGCCCTGGCGTCATAGATGAGCTGGCCGCCGGTGGGAAAATCCGGGGCTTTCAGGATGGGCAGCAGATCGCACGCTGGGTGGAGGATACGGGCAATGGCGGCATCGCACACTTCCCCCAGATTGAAGCCGCAGAGGTTGGAGGCCATACCTACAGCGATGCCCTGATTGGCAGAAACCAAAATATTTGGGAAGGAGGTAGGCAGCAGGGTGGGTTCCTGCATGGAGCCATCGTAGCTGTCCACAAAGTCCACCGTGTCCTTGTCAATGTCCCGGAAGAACTCGCCGCAGATGGAGTCCAGCCGCACCTCGGTATACCGGCTGGCGGCATAGGCCATGTCACGGGAATAGACCTTGCCGAAGTTGCCCTTGGAGTCCACATAGGGGTGGAGCAAGGCGCCGTAGCCCCGGGAGAGCCGCACCATCGTCTCGTAGATGGCGGCGTCACCGTGGGGGTTTAGCTTCATGGTCTGACCCACTACGTTGGCCGACTTGGTACGCGCACCCCCCAGCAGCTTCATCAGGTACATGGTGTACAGCAGCTTGCGGTGGCTGGGCTTGAAGCCATCAATCTCCGGGATGGCCCGGGAGACGATGACGCTCATGGCATAGGG
>CAYUUP010000126.1:0-3375 GCA_964447925.1 uncultured Oscillospiraceae bacterium | reverse complement strand
AACGACTGGCAGACCGCCCTGGTACCCATCTATCTGCTGGAGGAGAAATACTCCATGCTGGAACTCTCCCAGGCCAAGTCTGTCTATACCATTCATAACATCGAGTATCAGGGGCGGTATGGCCGGGACCTGCTGGAAGGTCTGTTTGGCCTAAATGCCAGCTATTTCAACGAGCATATGCTGCGGCACTTCGATGACGTTGACCTGATGAAGGGCGCCATCTACGCCGCCGACTATGTCACCACCGTCTCCCCCAGCTATGCCAACGAGTTGGGCTATGCCTTCTACGCCCACGGTCTGGAGGGCGTCATCACTGAAAACCGGTACAAGCTCCGCGGCATCCTCAACGGCATCAATACCGCTGCCTTTGACCCCGCCACTGACCCCGCCCTGCCCGCCAACTATACCGCAGATGATCTCACCGGTAAGGCGGAGTGCAAGGCCGCTCTTCAGCAGAAGCTGGGACTGGCTGTGGATCCCAACGCCCCCGTTGTGGCCTGCATCTCCCGGCTGGCCGGACACAAGGGCTTTGAACTCATCACCGCCGTCTTTGATACGCTGATGTCGCTGAATATCCAGTTTGTCCTGCTGGGTACCGGCGAATGGGGCTATGAGGAATTCTTCCGCGGGGCCCAGAACCGCTATCCCGGCCGGGTGTCCGCCAACATTTTCTACTCCGCCCCTCTGTCCTCAGAGATCTACGCCGGGGCAGACCTTTTCCTGATGCCCTCTATCTCGGAGCCCTGTGGTCTTTCTCAGATGATCGCCATGCGGTATGGCACTGTCCCAGTAGTACGGCTGGCAGGCGGTCTGCAGGACAGTGTCCCCGCCTACAACCCAACCACCGGTGAGGGCCTGGGCTTCACCTTTGCCAGCGTCAACGCCCAGGACATGCTGGATGCCGTGGTGCGGGGGCTGACGGTCTACCACACCGATCCCGCCTCCTGGCAGGCCCTGATGCGCCGGGGCATGACCACCGATTTCAGCTGGCACAAGTCCGCCAAGGAGTATCTGGACATCTATCAGCAATTGAAGGGATAATCATGGACAAAGCAATTACTCAGCTCCAGGACTGGATCAGCCAGAGCAATTATATCGTCTTTTTTGGCGGGGCTGGCGCCTCCACCGAGAGCGGCATCCCCGATTTCCGCAGTGCGGACGGCCTGTACTACCAGAAATATGATGTGCCGCCGGAAACTGTCTTGAGCCATACCTACTTTCAGCAGGAGACGGAGAAGTTCTACCGTTTCTACCGGGACAAGATGCTCTTCGACGGCGCTCAGCCCAACGCCGCTCACAGGAAGCTGGCGGAATTGGAGCAGGCGGGCAAGCTGAAGGCCGTCATCACCCAAAACGTGGACGGCCTCCATCAGGCCGCCGGGAGCCGGGAGGTGCTGGAGCTGCACGGATCCATCCATCGGAATTTCTGCCAGCGCTGTGGAAAATTCTACCCACTCTCCGCAGTAGCCGGTTCTACTGGGATTCCCCGCTGCACCTGCGGCGGAGTGGTGAAACCCGATGTAGTTCTCTATGAGGAAGCCCTTGACCAGGACACCATGAGCCGGGCCATCGACCATCTGAGCCGGGCGGATATGCTCATTGTGGGCGGCACCTCTCTGGTGGTCTACCCCGCCGCCGGGCTGATCCACTACTATCAGGGACACCGGCTGGTGCTGATCAACCTGAACGCTACCGGCTGGGACAGCAGAGCAGATCTGACCATCTCCGGCAAGATTGGCCAGGTGCTGGGGCAGATCAGTGTCCAATGAAAGGGCGGCGCATCCTTCCGGCAGGCTTTCTGTCGGCGGAGGGTTTCATTTACGCCGCCTTTCTCCTGCTGGATTTACTGGGCTATCGGAGTGAGACTATCACCCTGAAGTATGCCGGCCTGTTGCTGTGCCTGGTCTTTGCCCTCCGCTGTGGGCTGGCCAGCCGCCGCTGGACTGTCCCGCTGGCCCTAACCCTGACAGCCGGGGCGGATTGGTTCCTGCTGGTGCTGGGACGGTACTATTCCGCAGGGCTGGTTCTCTTTCTGGGTGTCCAGCTTCTCTATCTGCTCCATCTCCGGCAGCAGGGCGCTCCTCTGCTGCTGCCCTGGCGGATCGGCGCGGTTCTGGCCCTTTGGACTGTCCTGCTGGCAGTCAGGGCTGCTCATCCCCTGACGCTGCTGGCCGCCGCTTACTTCCCCCAGCTGGTTGTCAGCGCCATCTCCGCCGGATCTCTGCGGAACCAGGGCTGGCGGAGCCGCTGTATGTGGCTGGGGTTATCCTTTTTTGTCTGCTGTGACCTGTGCGTGGGGCTGTTTCAGATTTCCACCGGACTGCCTTCCCGTCTGGCCGACGCCGTTTACTTCGGTATGTGGCTGTTCTATCTCCCCTCTCAGGTGCTGATTGCCCTGTCCACACTCCCTAATTCAGGTGGTGACACATCCCCATGCGAAAAACAAGTAAGCTGCTGACCCTACTGATTGCTCTCTGTACCGCCCTCACCCTGCTGACGGTGTCCATCGCTGCGCCCATCCTGTGCAGACCCTTCTACTACGCCCATATTGGTCCGCTAAAGCTGACCCAGCGCACCGGACTGACGGTAGATGAGATCAAAACCGCCTATAACGAGATGCTGGACTACTGCCTTGGTGCAGAGGAGTTCTCCACCGGCGTGCTGAAGTGGTCGGAGAGCGGCAAGAGCCATTTCACCGACGTGCGGGGACTGTTCCTACTGGATCTGCGGCTGTTGGCTATCTCTGCCGTTCTTCTGGCCTTCCTGCTGTTCCTCCGTTGGCGGTCAGGGTACCTCTGCGTTAGGCCCCTGGGACGGGGACCCGGCTTCTGGGCAGCGGTTGGGCTGGGCGGCGCATTTCTCGCCATCGGAGGGCTTGCCGCTCTGAACTTCAACCGGGCCTTTGTTGTGTTCCACTCCATCTTTTTCCCCGGCAAGGACAACTGGCTCTTTGACCCGGATACGGATGAGATCATCAACATTCTGCCCCAGGCCTTCTTCCGGAACTGTGCCATCCTGATTTTGACCGTCCTGATTTTGGGCTGCACCGCCCTCATCGCCGCCGACCTTTTCACCTCTCCCCAAGCGAAGGAGCGTCGGCGGCACAGACAGCGGAATTACCGCAGGCCCCGGCAGAGAAAACGGTAAAGCCGTAACAGCAGCCCCACACCCTGTCGTATCCCGTCACATAGTCTGAGGTGGGAGATATTGCCGGGAACGGGGCTGTCAGTTTTCTTTTGAAAAAAGGGTATATTTCCCCGCGCCCCGTGGGAGAATGATAGTGACCACGTTGCAGCTACATATTCTGTAACTGTAACGCTGGTGATTATTTCCGGCGGAGTGTGAAATCAGTGGATAACAGTGTCAGACGAGGAG
>CAYUUP010000125.1:0-3461 GCA_964447925.1 uncultured Oscillospiraceae bacterium | reverse complement strand
CATCTCCTTGCTTTTCCCATCTCTCATTCGATCCCCGGATAGCTCCCATAGGGAGAAGGGATATGAGGCTCATCGGCAGGATAGATAGCGTCGGGTCCATATTCCCACATGGGCTTCTCCAACAGAATAACGCCGCCATCTGGATCCTCAAAGGGGGTTTTACCCTCGGTGATGTCATCCTGCGGCTCACCCCAGGACTTGTTATAGGGAGAGAGAATAAGAGGATAAAGGATCAAATGCCAGAACTTCCAGACGCCGTCCTCTTTAATGAACTCCACATAATACTTTCCCCAACACCAGGCACCCTTTTCCTTGCCAGCGGCAGGGCTGGTTTCGTGACCGCAAGAGATAAAGTCCGCCTTAGCAGTCTTGCCGTCTGCCGCCACCTCAATGACCTCGGTGTTCATGGTGTGAAGCATCATAAGGCCCTTTCCATACTGCTGATACTCCGGCTCAGAGCGGTCACCGTGGATATCTTCATAGCAGTGGCGCACACCTTCCCAGCCCTCAAACCGGCCAAAGGGCATGGTGATCCAGCTATCGTCCCGCTTGGCCCACAGCTGGACATATTCCTTGTTGCGGAAGGCCGTATGGAGGTAGGAGTAAAGGCCCATCAAATTACGGCAGGCCTGGGCCGCCTTGACACGCTCTGCCTGGAGCGCCAGCTTTTCCAATCTTTCATTCATGGGTCAGGCCTCCTCTTCCGTAATGGTGATGCCCACATCCTCGAAGGTGCGATAGGGCCAGGGGATAGGGGGCTGATTGGCGGGATAGAGCTGGTCAGGTGAATAGCTCCAGATTTTGGCAGCTTTTTCTGCCTGAGTAAAGCTGAAATCCTCGGGAGCAGGCTGAACAGCATCTACCCAGCTCTCTCCATAGTTGCACTTAAACAGCGGGTAGAGCCGCAGATGCCAGATCTTCCACTGGCCATCGGCGTCCTTGATGAAGTCCACGCCATATTTGCCCCAGCACCACTCGGCGTGGGCCGTGCCGGGCACGCCCTCATCCGCAGTTCCCGGATGTGTACCCTCTACATAGGTTTCGTGACCCTGAGAGATCCAGGCACCCTTAGCGGTTTTACAGTCAGCGGAAACCTCCAGCACCTCGGTGTCCATCTCGTGCATCATGACACCGCCCTTCAGCGTCTCATAGACGGCGGGATCGCTGCGGTCGCCATGATCCTGCAGATAGCAGGTGCGAACGCCCTCGAAGCCGTGATAGCTGCCCCACGGCATGATAAGGAGGTCATCATCCCGCTTGGCCCAGAGATCAATATATTCATTATTTCGGAAGGCCGTATGATAATAGCTGTACTTGCCCATCAGATTGCGGCAGGCCTCCGCCGCTTCAATACGCTGCAAGTCCAGATCAAGCTGCTCCAGCAGTTCCTGTTCTGTCATGTGATGCACCTCCTTACACGAAGTCCCGCCAGAGGGCAGGCACTGCGTCCTCATAATGCTCATAGGGCAGGGGCGGATCCGGTTCATCAGCCGGATAGACACTGTCCGGGGACCAGGCCCAATTGGGCTTGGGCAAAGGCTTGTGATTCTGGAAGGGGAAATCCACCGGATCCATATCCGGGTGGTCAACCCAGGAGACATAGAAGTCCGTCTTATAGATGGGCCACAGGCGGAGCTTCCAGAACTTCCAGACGCCGTCCTCCAGGATGAAATCCACATAATACTTGCTCCAGGCCCACTCACAGGAGGAAACCAAGGGAGCATTGTCGGGAACAGGGTCCCCCTTTTTCCAGTCGGGAATTTTTTCAAAATCCGGGATATAGCAGCTCTCATGGCCGGGGGAGAGCCAGCAGCCCTTGGCAGTCTTGCCGTCCCCTGCCACCTCAAGGCAGCAGGTGTCCATGGCGTGCATCATCATGCCGCCCTTGAACATTGGGCTTTCTTGCACCTCCGGATCCTCACGGTCACCATGATCCACCAGGTAGCAGGTTTCTACACCCTTTTTACCCAGATAATAACCCCAGGGCATGGCCAGGATGTCATCCTCCCGGTTGGCCCAAAGCGTCACAAATTCCCGGTTGCGCATGGCCGTATGGAGATAGGAATATTTCCCCATCAGGTTGCGGCAGTCCTGAGCGGCCTGCATCCGTGCATAGCCCAGCTCCAGCTCTTCCAGTGTTCGCGCCATATAATCATTCCTTTCTATACATAGCTTCCTGTGGATATGCGATTGTGCCCCACGACAGGCCCTTCCGGGCCGACGGTGGGGCACATTCATTTCAACAATCTGCTTCAGACTGTGCCAGCCTTAACCGACCCGTGCGATCTCCTCGGTGTACTTCGCAGCCAGGGTGTCATAGTCATAGCCAAACCAGTCCAGAGTGGCGTCCACGACAGTCTGGAACTCCTCGCTCTTGCCCTGGGCTTCAGCCAGACCGGAATATGTGAGGTAGTTCATAACGTGCTTCAGCTCACAGCTGTAGTTGTTATCTTCGTCAGAGAACCACTTAATGGTGGCTCCCTCATTCTCCATAGCGGAAATGGCCTCCTCCTCATACGCATAGTCAAACTCAACAGAATATGCGGAGGTTTGCTTGCAGGCATATTCGATAAGAGCCTGCTGGTCAGCAGTCAGAGTGTTCCACTTATCCAGGTTCATAGTGAACCAGTAGGAGACATGCGTTTCAGTGGTAATCAGGACATTGGGGGCTACCTCATACCACTTGTTGGAATAGACGGCACCAAGGCCAGCGCCGGTGCTGTCCACCACGCCGCGGGACAGGTTCTCATACTCATCACTGACAGGGCTGGTGTAGACGCTCATGCCCATGGCCTTAAAGGTGTCTCCGCCGATCTCGGTGCCGTAGATCAGACCTTTCATCTCAGAATAAGAGCTGATATCATCACGGAATACCAGGCCGGTGTGACCGGTGACATTGCCAGCCAGAACCTTCAGACCGGCAGCCTCTGCCTCGGCTTGCGTGATGGAGGCAGTCTCCTCATTCTCAAAGAAAATGTAGTTGGCGTTCTCCAAGGCCTCCTCCAGGGTGCGGCCATAACCGGAATACTGCCAGGTTACCAGCTGATCCATCAGGATGGTTTCCAGCATGACACCAAAATCAGATGCACCGGACTGGATGTTGGGACCATCCTCCAGCGGGGTCGAAATCGAGCCGCCCATGTAGGCGTCAAAGGTGATATTGCCCTCAGACAATTCCTCGATCATGTCCATGCAGTACTGCAAAAGCTGAGATCCATCCTCAGTCTCACTAAAGCCGCAGGTGACGGTCAGGGTCACAGGGTCGCCCAGATTGGCAACATCAAAGGGCAGGTCGCTGTCCGCTGGCTCCTTTTCGGTTTCACCGTCGGATCCGGCGCCGGGCTCAGACTCCTCGCCATCGGTGTTCCCCGGGTTGGAATCGTTGTCGGTGTTGTTGCCGGAGCCGCACGCGGCCAGAGCAAACACCATGGCCAGAGCCAGCAGCAGGGCCAGCACTTTTT
>CAYUUP010000124.1:0-3523 GCA_964447925.1 uncultured Oscillospiraceae bacterium | reverse complement strand
TATACCCTGAACCGCGTCAAGGCCGCCCCCATCTACGTCACCATGAGCCATCTGGAGGACGGCACCGCCTGGGGCATCATTGCCAACAGCGGCAACGCCAACGCCTGCGCCCCGCTGGGCCACGAGAATGCCGAGCGGATGGCCGCCGCTGCCGCTGCCGCCACCGGCCTTCACCCCGGGGATTTCGCCGTGGCCTCCACCGGCGTCATCGGCCAGGCCCTGAATGTGGGCGTTATCGAGGCGGGGATGCCCCAGCTGGTGGAAACGCTGACCTATGACGGCTCCGCGAACGCCGCCGATGCCATCATGACCACAGACACTGTGCGGAAGGACTGCGCTGTCCAGCTGACCATCGGCGGCAAGACAGTGACCATCGGCGGCATTGCCAAAGGTTCCGGCATGATTCACCCCAACATGGGTACCATGCTGGCCTTCGTCACCACCGACTGTGCCATCACGCCGGAGCTGCTCCAGGAGGCCCTCCACGAAGTTGTTCCCCGCACCTTCAACCGGGTGACGGTGGACGGCGACACCTCCACCAATGATATGTGTCTCATCCTGGCCAACGGTCTGGCGGGCAACCTTCAGATCGAGTGGAAGGACGAGAACTATCAGGTTTTCAAGTCCGCCCTGCTCCATGTCTGCCGGGAGCTGGCCCGGGCCATTGCCGGGGATGGGGAGGGGGCCAGCCGCCTTATCACCTGTACCATCCGAAATGCCCGCTCGGAGGAGACTGCCGAGCGCCTGGCCAAGGCGGTGGTTGGTTCCTCTCTGGTAAAGGCCGCCATGTACGGTGCCGATGCTAACTGGGGCCGGGTACTGTGTGCCATGGGCTACTCCAAAGCTCCCTTCCGACCGGAACATGTGAGCATGAGTTTCCGCTCCATCGCCGGGGACATCGCCGTCTGCCGGGAGGGTACTGGCCTGGACTTTGACGAGGATCGGGCCAAAACCATCCTGTCCCAAGATGAGGTGATGATTGACGTTGACCTCCACGAGGGGGACAGCGAGGCCACCTGCTGGGGCTGCGATCTGACCTATGAATATGTGAAAATTAACGGTGATTACCGCTCTTGAATTTCGTTTTTCCCCCGGCGCACCGGGAAACTACACTGAGTGACAAAGGATGGAAGCGTTTATGTCCTATTCCCACCTTGACCGGGCCATGGTGCTGGCAGAAGCCCTGCCCTATATCCAGCAGTATGCCGGCAAAACCATCGTCATCAAATACGGCGGCAACGCCATGATCTCCGCCGACCTGCGGCAGGCAGTGATGAGCGACATCATTTTGCTCTCACTGGTTGGCATCCACGTGGTAGTTGTCCACGGCGGCGGGCCAGAGATCAATGAAATGCTCCGCAAGCTGGGCAAGGAGTCCAAATTTGTAGACGGCTTGCGCTACACCGACGCCGAGACGATGGACATCGTCCAGCAGGTGCTGTGCGGTCGGGTGAACAAGAATCTTGTTGCCACTCTAAACCGGATGGGTGGGCGCGCCATGGGCCTGTGCGGGCTGGACGCTGGGCTTTTTCAGGCCAAGCAGAAGGATGCCCGCTACGGCCTTGTGGGAGAGATGACCCGGGTTGACCCGGACATTGTGAACCATGCCATCCAGACGGGCTATATCCCGGTGATCGCCACTGTAGCCCAGGGGGTGGACGGCGAGACATCCTATAATATCAACGCTGACACCGCCGCTGCCAAGCTGTCTGTGGCCCTGGACGCGGAGAAGCTGATCCTGCTCACCGATGTCCGGGGGCTGCTCCGGGACCCCAGAGATGAGGACACCCTGATCCACGTGGTGCATATGTCTGAAGTCCCGCTGCTGGTGAAGGAGGGTGTCATCACCGGCGGCATGATCCCCAAGCTGGAATGCTGCGTGGAGGCGGTGCGCTCCGGCGTCCGCCGCAGCCACATTCTGGACGGCCGCATTCCCCACTCGATCTTGACAGAAATCCTTTCCGACAAGGGCATCGGCACCATGCTGCTATAACCATCCATCATTCTGATACCCATGAAAAGAGGGAAACTCCCGTGAATTTTGAAGAACTCAAAGCTCTTGACCATCAATATACCATGCAGACCTATGGCCGCTTTGATGTCGCCATCGACCACGGCTCCGGGGCCATCCTGTACGATCTGGATGGAAATCCATACATCGACTTCTCCAGCGGCATAGGCGTCAACTCTGTGGGCTATGCCAACCCCAAGTGGATACAGGCCGTCACAGAGCAGGCAGGCAAGCTGGCCCACATCTCCAACCTCTATTACTCCCAGCCCTATGCCAGGCTGGCGGAGCAGCTCTGCACTCGCTCCGGCATGGCCTGCGCCTTCTTTGGTAACTCCGGCGCGGAGGCCAATGAGGGCGTTATCAAGCTGGCTCGGAAATACTCCTTTGAAAAGTACGGCAGGGGCCGTTCCACAGTGGTGACACTGGTGAATTCCTTCCATGGCCGCACCGTCACCACCCTGTCCGCTACCGGCCAGGACGTCTTCCACCAATACTTTTTCCCCTTCACCGAGGGCTTCCGCCACGTCTCCGCTGGAGATATGGCGGCGCTGGAAACTCAGGGGGAAGACGTCTGTGCCGTCCTGCTGGAGCTGATCCAGGGTGAGGGCGGCGTCAACCCAATGGATAAAGCGTACGTCCAGCAGGTGGACGCACTGTGCCGGGAACGGGACTGGCTGCTGCTCATTGATGAGGTGCAGACCGGCGTGGGCCGCACCGGCAGCCTGTTCTGCTTTCAGCAATATGGCATCTCCCCCGACGCGGTTTCCTTCGCCAAGGGCATCGCCGGCGGCCTCCCCATGGGCGGCTTCTTGGTTTCGCAGCCCCTTCGGGACGTCCTGGGACCCGGCACCCACGCCACCACCTTTGGCGGCAATCCCATCGCCGCCGCCGCCGGACTGGCGGTGCTGGACATTCTGGATGACAACACCCTGCAAACCGTCCGGGAGAAGGGGAACTACATTCGGCGTCAGATCGGAAGCTGGCGCTCGCCGCTGGTTTCCGGCGTCCGGGGGCTGGGCTTAATGATCGGCGTGGCCGTCCAGGGGGAGAAATCCAACAGGGAATTGGTAACACTGGCCATTGAAAATCGACTGCTGTGCCTCACCGCCGGGTCTGACGTCATCCGGCTGCTGCCCCCGCTGACCATCTCCTATGATGAGATCGACCGGGGCCTGGAAATTTTGCATTCAATACTATGCCCATAACAAGAGAGGAGCCAATATGGAAAAAGACCTGTTAAAGCTGCTGGATTTGAGTCAGGGTGATATCCACGCCATCCTGGATTTGGCCGACCAGCTGAAGTACAACCAGAAGCATAGCATCCCCCATCGCTATCTGGAGGGCAAGACCCTGGCCATGATTTTCGAGAAAAATTCCACCCGCACCCGCGTCTCCTTTGAGACGGGCATGTTCCAGCTGGGCGGCCACGCTCTCTTCCTCTCTGGCAGGGAGAGTCAGATCGGCCGGGGGGAACCCATTCAGGACACCGCCCGGGTGCTGGCCCGGTACTGC
>CAYUUP010000123.1:0-3557 GCA_964447925.1 uncultured Oscillospiraceae bacterium | reverse complement strand
TTCAGGGTGGTGGGCAGATAGTAATTCAGGAATTTCCGCAGTTCGCCGTCCTTGTCTGGATGCTCTGCGCGGTATTCCAGAATATGCGCAGTGATCTCCTCAATGCGGTCGATCTTCCGGCTCAGTTCCGGGTGGTCGATGCTGTCGTTGACCTCTCGGATACGCTGTAGCAGTCTCTGATCCTCTGTCTCCTCCGGTTTAGCCTGCTCCGTTTTGGGCGGAGCCTTCTTTTGAGGCTCTGGCTGCTTGTGCTGAAGGCCGGTCAGGATCAATTCATCTGTCTCGTAGTCCAGAAAGGCCTTGGGGCCCAAATAGCCCTGCCGGATCATCCTTTGCAGGGTGCGGCGCACCTCCTGGGGCCGGGCGGGAATCGCCATAGCCAGCTCATGAATGGAGATTCGCTTTTGTTGATCCAGCAGGCCCAGGTAGCGGCTGTACTTGGTGTAGCGGTTCTCCTTCACAATGCCCCAGCCCAGTGCGCTGGCTCCTGCCAGGAAAAAGAGCAGCTCGGGGAACATTAGACTGATATCCGAGATGAGGAAACGCCAATAGCCCTCCAAGATATCGCTGACCAACAGGTCAAAGACATCCATCAGGGAAATGGCAAAAATACCCATCGTGATGGCTCCGCCGATCATAAATCCCCGGCCGCGGGAGAGCTTCTTCCTCCCGCTGGAGACGGGGACCGTTGGCTGGGCCTGCTTCTGATTTTCCCGCTTTTGTCGCTGATTTTCCCGCTGCTGGGGCGGGGAATACTCCCACACTGGCGGGGCAGTCTTCCGCTGAAAGCCGCTCTGTCCAATCAGCTTCAGCACTGCCAAGATCAGACCGACAGGCCAGGCCACAGCGAAGAAGATGATAATGACCCACCAGGGGATGTTTTCAAGAGAGTTCTTCTGGGGCATGGCACATTTTACCTCTTTCGTTTTCTCCGCATAAGGTGCTGTGTTGATTATACCAAAGCGCTTGCCGCTTTGCAAGGGCTTCTTTCAGGCTTGGAGTGCTGCGGGCTGTAAAAGGCGAATGGCCCCAGAGCAGCCGCTCTGGGGCTTTGCCTGGTACAGTTCCCGCCCTTCCGTCAGCCTGCCAAGGGGGATTGTTCCGCTGAAGGCGCTGCCAGACTCTTCCTCCACCGGCCGGAGCGGGTGTAGTACCACCCCACGGGGATGGAGCTGGCGGGAGCGATAGCGCAGGCCACGAAGATGCCCACGCCGCCAAAGATCTGATTAAAGATCAGCGACAGAATAAACCGTAGCAGAATGCAGTTGACAAAGGATGAGAACAGCACCCAGCCCGTGTCTCCCGCACCGGTCATCAGGGAATGATAGATCATAAAAATGGCGTAAAACATCTGGCCGATGATTTCAATGCGCATATTCAGGGCGGCCACGGCGATGACCTCACCGTCGGAGGTGAACAGCCTGGCCAGCCAAGGGGCAGTCAGCTCAATGAACACTACCAGCACCACAGAGATGGTGGCGGAGAGCAGCATTGCCTTCCGCATGACCTCCTTGGCCCGGTTGAACTTCCCGGCCCCCAGAGTCTGGGCGATCATAGAAGACGCGGCCACCGACAGGGCGGAGATGAACATCATGGAGGTGTCCTTGATTTTGATGGAATAGGCCGAGGCAGCGGACCAGGCCACCCCGTAGCCGTTGATGAGATAGGTGACGGTGAGCCAGGAAAAAGCGGCCACCGTCATCTGAATGGCGCAGGGAATGCCCAGCCGCAGGATCTCCTTGACATAGGCCCAACGCAGCCGCAGGGCGTTCAGCGTGCCGGAGAAGATGTCCCGATGGGCCGCAATGTAGCCCAGGGCCATCAGACAGGCCACCCCCTGGGCAGCTACGGTGGCCCAAGCCGCTCCGGCTGTTCCCATGTTCAGTGGGCCGACAAAGAGCAAATCCAACCCAATGTTGGCCACCGCTGTGGCAAATACTGCCACCATGGGCCAGCGGGAGTTGCCTACTGCCCGCAGAATGGAAGCGGCGCAGTTGTAGACAAATACGAAAAACAGCCCCAGGGAGGCGATCCGCAGGTAGTCATAGGATTGATCCCAGGCGGGCGCCCGCATCAGGGTGGTGATGGGGGCAGTGAAACACCAGATACCCAGGGTGGCTGCCAGTCCTGCCAGAGCAAAGAGAAGCAAAAAGGAGCCGGTGGCCAGATCTCTATCACTGTCACGGCGACTTCCGAAATACTGCCCCACCAGAATATTGCCGCCGTTGGAGAGTCCGATGGCCACCTTTGTCACCATCAAAATTACCTGGGAGCCATTGGAGACACCGGAGGCCCCGGCGTCTCCCAGGAGGTGGCTGACCACCAGCAGATCGGTGATGGAATAGACCGTTTGAAGGATGCTGGCCCCCACCACCGGCAGGGCATAGCGGATCAGCTGGCGGCTGACACTGCCGGTGGTCAAATCAGTTTGAGAGGTCATCAGAACAGGTCACTCATCAGCATACACATGACGGCCTTCTGAGCGTGGAGCCGGTTCTCCGCCTCATCGAAGATCTCTACAGCGTGCGCCTCAAAGACATCCTCGGCAATTTCCTCGCCCCGGTGAGCGGGCAGACAATGCTGCACCATGCAGCCGGGATTGGTCAGGCGCATCAGATCGCTGTCCACGCAGTAGCCCGCAAAGGCAGTCCGCCGTTTGGCAGCCTCCTCTTCCTGGCCCATAGAGGCCCAGACGTCGGTGAAGACCACATCGGCCCCGCTGGCCGCCTCCCGGATATCGTCGGTGAGAGTGAAGGAGCATTCGGTGGCGGCCTTTGCAAAGTCCAGCACCTGGGGATCGGGGCGGTAATCCGCCGGGGTTGCCACAGCCACATCCATGCCGCACTTCAGACCGCCCACGATAAGAGAGTTGGCCATGTTGTTGCCATCGCCGATGAAGCACAGCTTCAGTCCCTCCAGTTTTGCCTTGTACTCCCGGATCGTCATCAGGTCAGCCAGCACCTGACAGGGATGGGCAAAATCGGTCAGACCGTTGATGACAGGGATGCAGGCGTATTTTGCCAGTTCCTCCACTGTGTCCTGGCCGAAGGTGCGGATCATAATGCCGTCGCAGTACCGGGCCAGCACCCGGGCGGTGTCCTGAATGGGCTCACCCCGGCCGATCTGGCTCTCCCGGCCGGAGAGGAACAGAGCGTGCCCTCCCAACTGGAACATCCCCGTCTCAAAGGAGACCCGGGTGCGGGTGGAGTTCTTCTCGAAGATCATGGCAAGGCTCTTGCCCTCCAGATAGCGGTGCGGGATGTTGTGCTTCTGGTCGTACTTGAGCTGGTCGGCCAGATCGAGGATGGCGTGAATGTCACCCCGGCTCAGGTCAAGCAGTTTCAACAGATCTTTTTCCATCTTGGCTTCTCCTCTCTGAAATTACGGACACAGGACTGATCTTAAGATCTCCAGCCCCCGGTCGATCTCCTCATAGGAGATGGTCAGCGGGGGCAGCAGGCGGATAACGTCGATCCCGGCGGTGAGGCACAGCAGCCGCCTGTCAATGGCCAGTGTTACCAATTCCCTGTTGGATTTCTCCCCCTGGACGGCCACGC
>CAYUUP010000122.1:0-3607 GCA_964447925.1 uncultured Oscillospiraceae bacterium | reverse complement strand
GGTGATTATTTCCGGCGGAGTGTGAAATCAGTGGATAACAGTGTCAGACGAGGAGACATCTTTTACGCCGACCTCAGTCCTGTGGTCGGCAGTGAACAGGGCGGTGTGCGGCCCGTCCTCATCATTCAAAATGACATGGGTAACCGCCACAGCCCTACTGTCATCGCGGCGGCCATCACTTCTCAGATGAACAAGGCCAAGCTGCCCACCCACATTGAGGTCCTGGGGCACTGCTGTGGGCTGACCCGTGACTCTGTGGTACTGCTTGAGCAGATCCGCACGCTGGATAAGCGGCGTCTGCGAGAGCGGATGGGGCATCTGGACGATGACAAGATGGATCAGGTGGATTGGGCCATCGCCGTCAGCTTCGGGCTCCTGCCCCGAACAAGAGAAGTATAAACCAGTGTGGGGCCTGTCTCAAAATGATTGAAAAATCATGCGGGGCAGGCTCTTTTTGAAGGTATCGCTATGGCAGGCCGCTGCCCCGCCAAAATCAATCGTCATAGGAGCAAACTGGCTCCTCTGGTTCACAATCAGCAGGAAGGGCCTCCCCCGGCTGGGGAAGGCCCTCCTGTGTCTACGGTAGAAATGCGTCATCCTCCGGTCCCTTCACTTTTGCCGGGGTAGGAATCAGAATCTGAGTCAGTTCCCTTTGCCGGGATCTCCACCGTCTTGGTGGCAGAATACGTCTTGCCATCATAGTCCGCAACGGCGGTGTAGACACATTCACCCGCCTCTGTTTCGGTTGCCTCTTTCGTCACTTGAGAAGTCACCACCGCAGTCAGCTCCCGCGAATCCCCGCATCTGGAACAGGTGATGACGATGGTGCAGTTCTCGTTGTCTTCCGACCATTCGGAGCCGCTGACAGCATGGCTATGTCCCAGTGGATCTAGGGTCTTGGTGTAGGCGGAACCGCAGGTGGAGCAGGTATAGGTCTCGGAGCCAGCCTCCGTGCAGGTGGCCGCCTTCCTTCCGGTCAGCGCATAGCTGTGCTGGTGGGCGGATACCGTGATGGTGGTCGTGGCCGTGGCCTCTTTATAGGTAGCTGTGGCAGCGGCAGTCACAGTAATGGTGGCAGTACCCACACCCACAACAGTGACCTTTCCGCTGGAATCAACGGTGGCCACGCTGGTATTGCTGGACACATAGGTCAACTCGCCATCGCCGCTGGTCGCGGCATCCAGACTGAAAGCGGCATCGCCCACCATCTTGCTGTAGCTGGAGGTGACAGTGACGGTCTGCGTCTTGGTGGGAACAGAGGACACACCGCCATAGACCACCACATAGGTTCCCACAGAGACATAGCCATAGAGCTTCTTGGCATTGGCAAGAGGCATATTGATACAGCCGTGGGAACCGCTATATTGATAGATGGTTCCGCCAAAGCTGCTCCGCCAAGTGGCGTCATGGAAGCCGATACCGCCGTTGAAGGGCATCCAGTAGTTGACCCAAGAGCGGTAAGTCTCGCCAGTGAGATAGCGATCCGTCTGCTTGGCCTTGATCGTATAGACGCCGGTGGGGGTGGCGCAGCCCGCGCTGACCTTGCCAGAAACAATGTCACTGTCCATCACTTGGGTACCATCCACAAAAACATAGAGATGCTGGTTCGTCAGGTCAACCTCTACATAGTTTCCGCCAAAATCCACCACATCGCCAGTGACGCTGCTGGTGTCGTAGGGTGCCTGACGGGTGCCGGATATGCCTCCTGTCAGGCAATCATAGATATCGTTATACAGCGCATCACCGTTCACCGTCTCCCCGGCAGAGGACACCTTTACTGTAATATAGGAACCGGAAACGGTCTTGAATTTAGATGTATTGTTGGACACACTGTATGTATCCACCAGTTCGGTGACGTATGCCTGCAATGCTTCATTACTGATGGTGACTGTGATGCTCTCCTCGTCATAGGTCAGCCAGCTGGCGATCTGTGCGCGGGTGATGTTTTCCTGGCCGTTCTTCGCAGCAAAGGTGTATGTCAGCTCCACATCCAGATAACCGTTGGCATCCGTCAGGGCTTGCTGTAGAGCTACATCCTGGGCCAGGATATCAGGAACCTCCACAACAGAGTCCATCGCCAGCTCATCTGAAAGGGAACCCAGGGCCTCCTCCACCGCCGTCTGCAACACAGCGGCATCAAAGGTGCCGCCATATTCCTCTGGGATAATGACATACTTCTCCGCGCTCTCGTCATAGCTGAGGGTAGCATTCACCGCATCTCCCCCATTGGTCTCCACCTGAACTGACTCCAACAGAGTGGATAGAACTGCGGTGTCATAGGTAACCAGCCCCTCCGCTGTCAGCGTCAGCTGATCTTCAGAGAGGCTCTCCCCCTCCGCCAGTTCCTTCCAGGCTGTCTGCTGGGCGTTAAGGAGTCCGGCAAAGGGCAGCTCCTCAGCCAAGCTAAGACTGATATCCTCTGCAGTGACCACAGTGGTTCCCAGCCCGTCCAGGCCCACCTGGAGACTGTAGCTCTCCGCCAGCTCCTGAAACAGCGTCTCTGTCTCATCTGCCGTCAGACCGGATACATCATGGCCGTTGATGGTCGTGCCATCAGCAAACACGGCATCTGTCCGGCTGTACAGGCCCACCAGGATCCAGATCATCACGCCGAGTATGGCTGCCAGCACCACCGTCCCGCTGATACAGATAATTTTAAACATCCGTTTCTGCATGATAAGCTCTCCTATCAAAAAAGCAAATTTCACTATTTAACATCACATATGCTATTATAACATCCAGCTCCATGAATGACAAGCCTATTCACCATTACAATTCTATTACAATGTGTCCCAGCTCTATGAATGGTGAGCCTATCCATCATGTGGCCACCCTCCAAGGGCCGCCAAGAGGGAGCCCAGGCGCAGCCGCGCACGGGAGCCGAGGCGCAAGCCCGTTGTTCCCTTGGGAGAACCCCAGATTGGAAGTAATAATCAGGCTCCTGCGCCCGCGGCAGGGGAAATAAAATCTCTGCGATTCTGCGATTTTTTGAAAAGCTCTTAACAATTACATTGAAACTTGATATAATATAGATAGATCTCGATATCTCGAGGTGAAATCGCGAGAAGATGCCTATAAACAGTAAAATAAAGCGGCTTTATGTACCGGTCTGATTGCGTTCATGGCAAATGCTCTGGGGCAGGCACAGATACAGGCCGTTCTCCTTCACCGCCGGAAGCGCACTTCTGGCGGCTGCCTGCATGGCGGTGCCGGCAGTTCTCGCAGCCCATGCCGAAAGCTGATATTGGGAGTGGCACGATGGACGTAAAAACAATTGTTATCACAGGCGCAAGCGACGGCATCGGCGCAGCTGCCGCGCGCCGATTAAAATTCATGGGACACACAGTCGTAATTGTGGGCCGGAGCAGAGAAAAAACAGAAAAGATTGCATCGGAACTGCATGCACCCTACCATCTGGCGGATTATGGGTCGCTCAGGCAGGTCAGGCGGCTTGCGGACGAGCTGAGACAGTACGACCGGATCGACGTGCTGGCCAACAATGCGGGCGGCGCGCTGTCAGCGAAAGCAATCACCGCCGATGGCTTTGAAAAGACATTCCAGGTGAATTATCTGGCTCCGTTTCTTTTGACAAACCTGCTGATGGACA
>CAYUUP010000121.1:0-3669 GCA_964447925.1 uncultured Oscillospiraceae bacterium | reverse complement strand
TGAGGACGCCACCTACGGCAAAAGCTGGGGTATGGGAGACTATCTGGACTACACCGACACCGACCTCATCGTGGCGGCAGTGGAGTGCGACCACAGCCCGGATGGAGGGCGGCTTTCGGAGTACTCCCCTTTTACCTTTGATGACGTCGCTCTGGGTCACATCGACGGCCGGGGAAAGACCACTATGGACTGGCTCGTCCGCACCTTCAAGCCTCTGATCGACCGGGAATTTCCAACCCTGCCTGACAGAGAGAATACTTTTCTGGGAGGCAGTTCCATGGGCGGGCTGATGACGCTGTACGGCGTGCTGACCTGTAACCGGGTGTTCTCCCGGGGTGCGGCGCTGTCCCCCTCCGTCTGGTTTGCCACCGATCAGTTGGAGCGGATGATCCGGCAGGCAAGGCTGCTGCCGGATACGGTGATCTACATGGATCACGGCTCCCGGGAGATGGGCTTCCACCCCAATATGGCCCGTCAGTTCAGCCGGGTAACGGTCCAACTGCTGGAGCGGGGCGTCTACCTGACCAGCCGTATCGTCCCCGGCGGGGATCACTGCGAAGCAAGCTGGGAGAAGCAGATCCCCCTTTTCCTCAATGTGCTGCTCTATGGGAGGTAGGATCCCGGCAGAGCCGGGGCGGGCCAGCGGCCAGCCCGTGGGCTTTGCGGGCTTTCTGGAGATCGAGCCGGGAGTGTACGACGACACCGGTCTGGCCCTGGGGCCGGAATTTGTGGGGAAGGGCTATGGCGCCCAAGTCCTGCGGGAACTGCTGCGGTGTCTCTTTCAGGAGATGGAGGCCGAGGAGGTGCAGTGCACAGCTGCCGGACGGAGAATGAGCCGTCCCGGAGGCTGATCTTGCGCTGCGGTCTGGTGTACCGGGGAACGGAGGAGGAGGGGGGCTATTCCATCCAGCGCTATCGCATAGATACCCGGCGGTTTTCCGCAGTCAGAGCGGCAGAGGGGGAGCATTTTTAAAGTCTGGAGATCCACTCTTAAAAAGGCGGAAGCAAAGAAAGGGAGTTGCGCAATGGAACTGTACCAGCTACGCTATTTCAAGACCGTCGCTAGGACGGAGCACTTCACCCGGGCAGCAGAGCAGCTACATATCTCGCAGCCGTCACTGAGCAAGTCCATTTCAAATCTGGAGGCGGAGCTTGGGGTGCTGCTTTTTGAGCGGGACAAGCGGGCGGTTTATCTGAACGACTATGGCCGGGCGTTTTTGAAACGGGTGGAGCGCATCCTGATCGAGGTGGAAGAGGCGGAGCAGGAGATGAAGGATATGTCCGGCGAAGCCGCAGGAGATGTCTGCATCGCGAGCTGCATGATGTTTTCCGCCCCCTCCAAGCTGTATAACTACACCAGCGCGTTCTTTTTGGATCATCCCCAGATCAGGCTGCATCTTTATATGCTGGACAACGCCAAAATTGAGGAACAGCTCATCGCCCGCAAAATCGACCTGGGCTATTCAGTCAGCACCCCGGAGCATCTGGAGATCGAATCCGTCCCCATCTTCACTTACCGGTTGGGGGTAGTAGTTTCCAAAAATCACCCGCTGGCCCACAAGGGGGCGATCTATCTGTCTGAACTGAAGGGGGATCATTTCCTGTGCAACAACGCCTCTCCGGATTACAGGGACTCCGTCTATGATCTGTGCCATAAAGCCGGATTTGAACCGGAGGTGGTCTTTGAGGGGGAGTACGACCAGATCATCGGCGACGCGGTAGGCCAGGGAATCGGTGTAGCGTTCATCAGCAGCGACCGCCATCTCTGGAAACAGCGCAATCAGCCTGCCACGGAGTCAGAGCAAAATATTGTCTATCTGGATGTGCTGGACGAATTTTGCATCCGAACGGTCTATTTATATCAGTTGAAGGGCCGCTATCTTCCGGCGGCGGCCAGGAAATTCCGGGACGGTTTGATGGAGTATATCCAGCTGAATTGACGTGAAAGCGGCCGCATCATCAGTGACACGGCCGCTTTCCATTTACTTGTTATTTCGGGGCAGTGCTGCCCTGCTCCTGATACCATTGGCTCATGACTCGACCGCATTTGGCCCGCACCTGATAGGCGGGCAGCGCCACGGCCACAGCCACAATTAGAAACAGCGCAGCCAATTTCCACAAAGCGGAGGCACAGGCCGTGTCCTTCAGAAGGCACCCGGCGAAGTAGCAGACCGCCATGGGAAGAATCCCCAGCAGAATCTCCCGATCCGCACGGGCCCGTCCCCATTTGCCGCGCTCCAGGTCATTGTGTAGCAGCACGCCGTCCGGGGCCGGAGACTCATTCCCCTCCCGGCGCAGGCACTGCCACCCGTTGACCGTACCGCAGCAGATCCAGCCCTCCGCCTGGATCTGGGAGAGATAGTCCTCCCGCTTCATACCCTTGGATATAAAATCCAGCCGGTAGGTATGCCCTGCGGGAACGCAGGGAAGAAATTGCAGGCGGTTGCCGAATTTTACGCCGCAGAATCGCTGTCCCGCAGCATGGCATACGGACAGGTGCCGCTCCAGCTCCAGGAAATCACCAGCGTCAAATTTTGCCTTTTCATGTTTTGCAGCTATGGGAAAACACTCCTTTTGCGCACGGCGCCGCCCTTGTATTCGGGGCGGCGCCGACCATGGAAAAAAGGGATGAGAAGAGAGCGTCTGCGGGTCAATAGGCCACAATTGAGATGATCAGGCCAAGGATGGTCATCGCCATGGGAATTGCGATGTTGGAAACCAGCAGATACTTATACCCATCCTTGTGTTCATAGCCATAGCACATCAGGATCATCATAATAGAGCCGTTATGAGGCATGGAGTCAAAGGCCGCAGAGGTGATGAGGCAAAGACGGTGAACTGCGGCGGGGATAGCTCCCATGGAGACAACCTGCTGTCCCATCAGGGCCAGGAAGGTGGCGGATCCGCCCAGGCAGTCAGCGCACATGATGCACATGAGGGTGGTGCCGATGACGATGAGTACATAGGGGTTCATGTTCATGCCCATGATGGCGCCAGTGATGGCGTTAAAGCACTCGGTGTTCTGCACCACAGAGGCGAAGCCCACCACAATGGGGGTGGCGATGAACACGGGGATCAGCTGCATCAAGGCTTCATGCCAGACCGTGAACTTGTTGCTGTGGATGTATTTGAAGCAGGTAATAAAGCAGATAATGGCAGCGCCAAAGCCGGCATAGACCACAGCGTTGACGGAACTCATGTTGAAGCCCAGGATGGAAACGAAGCAAAAGACCACGATGAACACGATGGGCAGAATGGCCACGGGGAAGGAGGGAATATCGTCGTCAGGGCGCAGTTCCTGATCGTCGCCGGGCATGGGATCATAGCCCTTGCCCTCAGCGGTGGCCCTTTTGACCAGATGGTGGACATACAGGGCGACCAGGATAAAGCCCAGAATGGCGCAGGGAATGCCGATCAGGGGCGCGGCATAGAGGTCGGTACCCAGGAAGGTGGTGGGGATGACATTGGCCAGTCCGGCATGGCCCGGAATGACCTGCTGGGTCAGCACCATGGCGCCGGCCATGGCGACCATGCCGATGTACCGGGGCAGATTAGCCTGCTTCAGCAGCCCAAAAGCCAGATAGGAGACAATGACGATGGGGGAGACGCCGCAGAAGGCGATGATCATGGCAAAGACCATAATGATGTAGCAGACATTCTTCTGGCCAA
>CAYUUP010000120.1:0-3769 GCA_964447925.1 uncultured Oscillospiraceae bacterium | reverse complement strand
CCAACATCCAGGTCAACGCCATCGGCCCCACCATCACCTACACCCCGATGATGGTTGGTCTGCTGCCCCCCGATGAGAAGGTTCGTAACGGCATCGCCGGCTCACTGCCTGCGCAGCGTATCGGTTATGAAATCGACGTGGTCGGCCCGGCGATCTTCCTGGCCTCTGCCGCTTCCGATATGGTTACCGCTACCACCATCTATCCCGATGGCGGCCTGGTTGCCACCAGCTGATCAGATATCTTCCGGTTTCCCAAAGGAGCTGCCTCGTTTGAGGCAGCTCCTTTTAGGTTGCCGCAAAAAGTCCGGCTGCCGCTTAAATAGTGAAGCCGGCGCCCCGCTGGGAGGGCGATCGGGGTTCCGGATTGCCATTCAACAACGGATCAGCCCCCGCACCGCCGCCACTGCCTGTTCCACTTCACCCTCCGTGTTAAAGGCTGAGAAACTCAGCCGCAGGGTGCCGGTCTGTAGGGTACCCGCTGAGCGGTGCGCCAGGGGAGCGCAGTGCAGCCCAGCCCGTAGGGCAATACCTTGCCGGGACAGCTGAACTGCTGCAGTTTCCACATCCATACCCCGGAGCCGGAAGGACAGCACGCCCGTCTGGAGATCAGACAAAGGCGAGATAAAGACATCTACCCCGTCGATAGCCTGGAGCCGTTGGCCGGCCAGACAGCACAGCTTGCGCTCGTGGGCCAGAATGCGGGATTGCCGGGGGCCTACATAGCTCAGTCCTTCCAGCAGGCCGGCGATGCCGGGGACGTTGTGGGTACCGGCCTCCAGCCGGTCAGGCAGGAAGGAGGGCATCTCCAGCAGGGCGGAGAGGCTGCCCGTCCCGCCGGTTATCAGAGGATCCGGCAGCCGCTGCCCGCCACAGAGCAGCAGTCCGGTACCTTGAGGGCCGTAAAGCCCCTTGTGGCCGGGCATGGCAATAAACTCCGCTCCCAGTCCCCGGAGAGAGACGGGAAGGCAGCCGGCGGATTGGGAGGCATCCAGCACGAAGGGTACGCCCCTGGCCCGGCACAGCTCGGCGATATCTCCCACCGGCAGGACATAGCCGAAGACATTTGAGACGTGGTTGCACACCACTGCCGCCACAGAGCTGTCGATGAGCCGGTCGAAGGAGTCCAGCAGCTCGTCAGGGTGAAAGAGACGGCTCCCCGCGATTCTTACGTTGGCTCCGGAGATCTGAGAGACGGTGCGAGAGACTGCGTTGTGTTCCCAGCCGGAGATGATTACCCGGTCACCGGGGTGTACCAGGGTGCGGATGGCGATGTTTAATCCGTGGGTGGCGCTGGTGGTGAAAATCACCTGCTCTGGACTGTCCACATCAAAGAGAGCAGCTGCCTTCTCCCGGCAGCGAAAGAGAATATCCGCCGCCGCCATGGCTGCGCTGTATCCGCCCCGACCGGGGCTGGACATGGTTCCACAGGCCCGGGCCATGGCGCGGGCAACCCCAGAGGGCTTTTGCAGGGTGGTGGCGGCACTGTCGAGATAGATCACAGCTTCACCTCCCGGAAACTGTCATCTCCAGTGGTGATGAAAATCTGGTCAGGCGTCAGATCCGCCCGCTTTAGCACCACCAGGGCTTCTGAGAGTCGACGCTGGGATATCTTAACAGCATGGCTACACCCGCTACCGGCAATAACCTTGGGCGTACGCAGGATATGTGCCGTGATGCCGGCGCGTTCCAAAGCCGCCGCTGTTCTCTGGGCAAAGGTCAGTGAGCGGCAGATAATGAGATAATAGATCAAAATATTTCGCTCCTCTCAGCACAGCCTATGCCGAAGAGGAGCGAAATGTGTGTTATTGCTGTTTTTTCGTGGGATCCTGCATCTTCAGAGGGGTCTTCTGAGGCAGTTCCATATGATCCAGATTGAAATAATCTGCGGTCTTTACCGATAGTCCCCTTTTCTTTAGTCCGACGCAGACTAGGGAGTCCACAATGGAGTAGATGACGGCAAAGAGCGGAACAGCGATAATCATGCCCACAAAGCCCCAAAGCCCACCAAAGAGCAAGATGGAAAAGAGTACCCAGAAGGAGGACAGGCCGGTGGTTTCCCCCAGGATGCGGGGGCCGATGATGTTGCCGTCGAGCTGCTGAAGAGCGATGATAAAGACAACAAACCAGATGGCCTTGAAGGGGCTGACCAGCAAAATCAACAGAGTGCAGGGAACCGCCCCGATGATGGGACCGAAGAAGGGGATAATGTTTGTGACACCCACAACCACGCTGACTACCAGAGGATAGGGGGTATTCAGAATGGAGGTGCCTATGAAGCAGAGCGCACCAATAATCAGCGAATCCAGCAGCTTTCCCCGGATGAAGCCGCCAAAGACCTGGTGGATATAGCGGCACTGAAAAACGATGCGGTTGGCCACCGCCGGCTTAAAAGCGGAGTATACAATCTTTTTAGCCTGGCTAATGAGCTTGCCCTTACCCGGCAGCAGATAGCAAGCCACAACAATGCCAATGGCGGTGTTTGCCACAACATTGATCACGTATTTGACGCCGACAAACACTCCGGAAAACAGTGTGCCAATCCCTCCCATGGTGCTGGTCAAGGAGTTGAAGTCAGACGCCTTAGACTGGAGCCAGGACAGCAGTTGGCTTGTGACATCGGAATAAATTGTTTGTATCTGCTGCTCCAGCTCCGGGTTGCTGGCCAAGAAGTCATCCAGCCAGCCGCTGAACTGCCGGATGTAGGCAGGCAGCATGGAGAGGAGACCTTCCTCATTCATGATACTGTTGATAAAACCGGGAATTACCATGGCTAGCAGGGCATACACCACCAGAAAGGCGGCCAGGACGGACAGCAGGACGCTGCAGCCGGAGGCCAGCTTGGAGGGCAGGCCGGGCTTTTTCAACCGTCGGGACAGCAGGCTGTCCAGATTCCGGGTCAGGAAATTATAGAGGGGAGAGAGCAGATAGGCCAGCACGCCACCAATTATAAAAGGAGTCAAGATGCCGATTATTGTTTTGAATACTCCCACGATGGCCTTGGCGTGGTCAAACAGAAAGTAGGTGAGGATGGCGGCGGCCAGTACCAGAAAAGCGGTTATTCCGGCTGCGATGTAGCCACGGTACTTTTCGAATTTCAAGGAAGAAACCTCCTTTGCGCAGAGGCAGTCACACCCTGAGATCTGCCGGCTCCTTTTGCAGGGCGGCGGAATACTGCTCCAGCACGGGCTGGATATCAGACTGCAAAAATTCCTCTACCTGCTGGGGGCAGCGACCAATGTATTGACTTGGCTCCAGGTGTGCGGTCAACTCATCCGGAGAGAGACCGAAGGCGGGGTCGGCGGCGATGAGTTCGATAAGGTTATTTTCCAGCCCCAGTTCCTTGACATTGTTGCCGGCGGTCAAAGAGTGAACGCGGATGCGTTCGTGAAGTTCCTGCCGGTTGCCGCCCCGCTTCACGGCGTCCATCAGGATGTTCTCGCTGGCCATGAAGGGCAGCTCCGCCAGGACGTGCTTTTCGATGACCCGGGGATGGACGATAAGCCCGGAGGCCACGTTCTGATAGATACCCAGCAGGGCGTCCACAGACAAAAAGGCCTCTGGCACGGAGATACGTTTGTTGGCGGAGTCATCCAGCGTTCGCTCGAACCACTGGGTGGCGGCGGTGAAGGCGGGATTCATCATGTCGGCGATGACATAGCGGCCCAGGGCGCAGATGCGCTCACACCGCATGGGATTGCGCTTGTAGGGCATAGCGGAGGAACCAATCTGCTTGCTCTCATATGGCTCCTCCACCTCCTTCAGGTGGGAG
>CAYUUP010000119.1:0-3815 GCA_964447925.1 uncultured Oscillospiraceae bacterium | reverse complement strand
CCTCCGGCGGTACAGCGGAGACACCCAAAATGTACGCAAGCTGACCTACGATAAGCTAGTCATCGACATGGACTCCTATGAGCTGCTGGTGGACGGCAAACGGGTAGATACACCCCCAAAAGAGATGGAGTTGCTCTTCCACCTGGCCTCCTCCCCCAACCGGGTTTTCACCCGGAATCAGCTGCTGGACGAAGTCTGGGGATTCGACTATTTTGGTGACTCCCGCACGGTAGATGTCCACATCAAGCGGCTGCGGGAGAAGCTGGAAGGCGTCAGTGAGCAATGGTCACTGAAAACCGTCTGGGGTGTAGGCTATAAATTTGAATCCCTGGCTGCCAGCGGTGACACAGGCGCTGGAAATCCCAAATGAAAAGCAGTGTGTTTCGCCGTCACTTCCTGGTGACGGCAGTGGTTCTGTTGATCTCCTTCCTGCTGTTAGCCGTTTCATTTATCACCTTCAGCTATCAGTATACCGTCCGCGACAAAAAGCAGACGCTCACCGCCAACTCAGAGTACATCTCCTATCTGGTTTCCATTGCTCTGGATCAGGGACTCTTACCCAACGATAACAGTATGTCTTACCTGGTTTCTTTTTCTTCCCAGCTCTCCGACTCCACTGTTATTTTGACCAATACTGAAGGAAACATCCTCTTTGTGGCAGGGAACAGTGCGGAACTGAATGAGGTGGACTTCTCTGGCGCCTCCCTGCCGGAAAGCCTGGTGGAGGAGGTGCTGGCCAATGGCGCTTACACCGGCATGACCACTTTGGGGCTGCTGCCCTCCTCTTGCTTTGTCTCCTGCACCCCCATCACCCTGAGTGACGGCCAGGTGGCGGGGCTTGCAGTGGTAGCTAACTCTATCAAAAATCTCACTGAGATGTGGCGTTCCTTCGCCAGCATCTTTTTCTTTGTGGCCGTGGTGGTGCTGTGCATCGCTTTCATCTCCTGCTCCATCACTACCCTACAATTGACCCGTCCCCTCAAAGACATGGCCGATCGGGTACGGCGCTTCGGCATGGGCGAATATGACCTCCGCTTTGACGATGACCGCACCGATGAGCTGGGAGAGTTGACCCAATCCTTTAACGCCATGGCTGATGCAATAGCCCAGTCTGAGCAGAAGCGCCGGGAATTTGTGGCGAACATCTCCCACGAATTAAAGACTCCCATGACCACCATCTCCGGCTTCTCCGACGGCATTCTGGATGGCACCATCCCGCCGGAAAAGCAGGAAGAGGCTCTGCGCCTGATTTCTTCCGAGACTCGCAGGCTCTCCCGGCTGGTGCGGCAGATGCTGGATTTGAGTCAGCTTCAGGCCAAGGAAGCCGTGTCCTCCCAGGTGGAGTTTGATGCGGCAGAGGTGCTTCTTCAAGTGCTGATCAGCCTGGAGAACAAAATCACCAGCCGGGGGCTGGATATGGATGTCCGGGTGCCGGATTCCGCTGTGATGGTCTGGGGTGACCCGGACGGCATCACCCAGGTATATTATAATTTGCTGGATAACGCTGCCAAATTCGCCACCCCCGGCAGCACCATCACCCTGACGCTGGAGACGCACGGCAACAAGGCTGTGTGTTCTGTCCGCAATCTGGGGGAGACAATTGCTCCCCAGGAACTGAATCTGCTCTTTGACCGCTTTCATAAAACCGACCGCTCCCGCAGCGAGGACAAGGACGGTGTGGGGCTTGGGCTTTACATCGTCAAGACCATCCTAAATCAGCACAAGGAGAATATCACCGTCACCAGCCAGGACGGGGTGACGGAGTTCACCTTCACTCTGACCCTGGCATAATTGGGAGGGACGCTTTTTGGCGCCGCCTTCTGCACTGGAATAAAAGCGAGGTTATATTCATGCGTATGCGCAAGAAGAAAAATCTGATGCCCCGGATGGAGCGGTGTGCCGATTGGCAGGAGAAAAATCCCGCAGACTGGCGTGGCCGCTGGCGGGAGCGGCTCCCCGGCGCCAAGGAGCTGCGGCTGGAGCTGGGTTGCGGCAAGGGTGCCTTTACCGCCGAAACTGCCGCTCAACACCCCGATGTCCTCTTTGTGGCCATTGAGCGGGTGGCAGACGCCTTGGTGGTGGCCATGGAGCGGGCCAGAGACGCAGGACTGCACAATGTCCTTTTTGTCTGCGGGGATGTCGCCGGGCTTTCCGAGATGCTTGCCCCCGGCGAGGCCGACCTCATCTACATCAATTTCTGCGACCCCTGGCCCTCCAAACGTCACGCCAAGCGGCGGCTGACCTCTGAGGGCTTTCTCCGCTCCTATCGGGAGATCCTGCGGGACGGTGGGGAGATCCACTTCAAAACCGATAACCGTCCCCTGTTTGACTACTCCTTGACCCAGTTCCCTCTAGCCGGTTATGCCCTGCGGGAGATCACCAACGACCTCCACGCTAACGGCCCCGTAGGCGTTATGACCGACTATGAGCGGAAGTTCTCCCAGCAGGGGGTTCCCATCAATCGTTGTGTGGCGGTAAAGGGGAAACTGCCGGAGCCACCTGCTCCGGGCCCCGGGGAAGAACCTGGCCGTATTTTACAAGTGCCAGAGGCAGAGGTTTAAGCGGCCCTGAGAGGATCCCGCTGTGAAGTGAAGGCCACTTTTGAAAGGAGTCTCTCTATGGATAACCAGAAAATGACCGCCCAAGAATGGCTGACGGAGGAGCTTGCCTTTATGAACGGCAAAATGGCCCATACTCTGAACGGCAGGCTTCGCCCGGAGCTGGTGGGCTGTGTTCCGGAGGTTCAGGAGTTGACTCTGCGTTTTCCCCTTCAGGACTGGCAAGTCAACGGCCTTGGCACTCTTCACGGCGGTATTATCTCCACACTGATGGACTTGACCATGAGTATGGCGGTGTATTGCTATTCCCGCCAATCCATCCCGCCCACCATCACCATGACAACCAATTACCTACGGCCTGTACCCATGGATGAGGGTGTCTTTATTCGGGCCAGAGTGACTTCCATTGGCCGGAAGAATGCCACCGCTTACTGCGAAACCATTATCCCGGCCAGTGGAAAAACGGCGGCCACGGCGCTGGGTACCTATGCTATTATTCCGGGAAAGGCAGTTTAACAGCTTTCACCGGAGACTTATGGCGGGTGCCGCTCTCATTACGTCATAAAAGAAAAGCGATGGACCTAAGTCCATCGCTTTTTTGATTGTTGTTCCGCAACGCAGATTACTTTTTGGAACCCATACCGGTGGCAGCGAAGTAGGGGCCGCCGAACTCATCGACAACACCCTGTTTAGCGGCCTCCAGATCAGCCACGTTAATGGCGTCCAGAGCAGTCACAACGGCATCGTGATCCAGCGGAGCCAGGCCCAGCATCTCGCGGGCTTCGGCGGGGGTGGCAACCTCATTGCCGAAAGCCTCGATGGCCCGGGCGGCGCGCTGCACCAGCATCAGGTTATTGGCCATGATCTTCTTACCGTCCTTATCGCGGCCATAGACCACGTTGTCCTCCATGCCCACGCGGATGTGGCCGCCGTTAGCCAGCGCGGAGAACATTACGGGCAGGTGGCCCTTGCCGATGCCGAAGGCGGACCAGGTACACTCCTGGGGCAGTTTGCCCTCAGCCTGGAGTTTGTGCATCTCATCCAGCAGGATCTGCAGGTCATAGGGAGTGGCGTCCATGCCGCCCACGACACCCAAGCAGAACTGGAAGTGCAGAGGAGCCTTCACAAAGCCCTTCTTCCAGTAGATGCCCACAGCCCGGAGGGCGCCAAAGTCGAAGATCTCGAACTCAGGCTTGATGCCTTTCTCCAGATACAGGGTACCCAGGGTGGACAGCATGGTGGGAGAGTTGTGGAACA
>CAYUUP010000118.1:1790-3900 GCA_964447925.1 uncultured Oscillospiraceae bacterium | reverse complement strand
TCCACCTCCGCCCAGATCAGCCATGTGGCCATGTCATCCGTCGTGACATCTCCGCCGCCTGCATCATGATAAAGTGTCACCGTGCCAACCGAACCGTTGGTGCTGATGGAAAGAATGCCCACCTCCACAGAGCCGGAATTCACCGTCTCCGTTACCAATATCAGAGCGTGTTCCTCAAAAAACGCATCGTCATACTGCTTCAATTCCTCATATTCGGGCAATTCCTCCGCCGAGGTCACATAGACAACCGAACTGCGGTTGCCGGTATAGGAAATCCGCTTCTTCCCTTCCCCCTCAAAGGAAACCGTTTCCCCGGCGGTTGGGGCAAAATCCTCTCCTGGTACAACAACCCCGGTACCCGGCTCACCATGCTCCTCAGAAGCCACAGTGTCCTGGGATGACATGCCTTCGGTCTGGCTGCTTTCGGTGGCGCCAGAGCTGCTCTCCGAGAGGGAACAGCTTGCCATCAAAAAGCACATCCCGCAGATAACCAACATCAGAATGAATCGTTTCCTTCCCACCGCTTTGACCCCCTCGACATCCGCAGGGATAATTCTTAGTTCTCTGTTCCCTTACGGGAACAGAGAACAGGGGTACCCCTCTCCGACAGTCATTGCCGAAAAGATATCCCCTGAAAATTCACCGTTTATAATACGCTACTATTATATTAGCACAGGAACTTTCAATTGTCAACATGAAACTGGACAGCATATAAATTCAGTTTTTTCTGGATTTTAGCAATTCTTCCAGAAGCTCCGCCAGAACCAGCGCTTTACCGCACTAATCCTCTCTCCAACTCCAACAGACGGCGCTTTCGCTCTATGCCGCCTGCGTAGCCGGTTAGGTTGCCCCCTGCCCCCACCAGCCGGTGGCAGGGAATGAGCAGGGAAATGGGGTTCCGGCCTGCTGCCCCGCCCACAGAGCGAGGACTTCCCTGCCCTGCCGGGAGTTTGGCCGTGAGCTGACCATAAGTGGCGGTGCTGCCATATGGGATTTCCCGGAGCAGCTGCCAGACCGCCAGCTGGAAGGGCGTTCCCCGTGGACAGAGGGGCGGGAGAAAATCCGGTTCCCGGCCGCTGAAGTAGATGTCCAGCCAGTCTGCCGCCTGACCCAGAAAAGGGTGGCCTTCTTCCAAGCACTCTGGGGAAAGGCCGCAGGCGAAGTGCTTTTGCCCCTCGAACCACAGCCCTGTGACCCCTTCATCATCGCAGGCCAGCAAAATCACACCCAGAGGGGAAACGACGTGCCGAATGTACTCCATATTGTTCTCCCTTTGGCAGAAGGCTCCCGCCCCAAGCCGGAGCGGGAGCCTTATAACCGTTATTTGGAATTAGCCCTGTTCTAAGCCCATGGTAATCAGCAACTCACCGGCTTTGACGTTGCTGCCCTCGGAGATGAGAACTTCCTCCACAACACCATCCATACGGGCCACCACAGAGGTTTCCATCTTCATGGCCTCGATGACAGCGAGAACCTGGTTTTTCTCTACCTTGTCACCCTTCTTGACGTTGACTTTGGAGACAAGGCCGGGGATGGATGCGCCAATCTGGCTCTTGTCCTCCGGGTCGGCCATAACAACCTGTTTAACCTCACCCACGGCGAAGGGATCCACCACCGTCACATTCCGGCTGCTGCCGTTCAGTTCAAAGTGGACGGTACGGTTGCCCTCCTCATCCGCCTTGTCCTCCATGCCCAGATAGCGGATAACCAGCGTCTTGCCGTCCTCAATGTTAATCTTGTTCGTCTCGCCCACAGCCAGGCCATTGAAGAACACATGGCTCCCCATCCGCATGATGTAGCCATACTCCTGCCTGTGCTGCCAGTACTCCTTGAACACCTTAGGATAGAAGCAATAGGCGATGACAGCTTTCATGCTGATATCCTCTTCCGGCATGAACTCTCCCATTTCCTTGCGGACAGCATCGAAGTCCACCGGCGGCAGCAGCTCGCCAGGGCGACAGGTGATGGGTTCCTCTCCCTTCAGGACAACCCGCTGCAGATCCTCAGGGAAACCCCAGGCAGGCTGCCCCATCATGCCCTTGAAGTAGGATACTACGGAATCCGGGAAGGTCTGCGCCTCACCCCGCTCTACGATATTCTCCGGCGTCAG
>CAYUUP010000118.1:0-1780 GCA_964447925.1 uncultured Oscillospiraceae bacterium | reverse complement strand
TAGCCAGGTCACCCACCATCTTGGAGGAGGGCGTCACCTTCACCAGATCGCCCAACATATCATTAACCGTCTTGTACATCTCCTTAACCTCGTCAAAGCGGGAGCCAAGGCCCAAGGAAATAACCTGGGGTTCCAGATTGGTGTACTGGCCGCCAGGGATCTCGTACCGGTAGATATCGGTAACAGATGTCTTGATACCGTGGTCGAAGTTTGCATAGCGCAGCCTGACATCGGCCCAGTAGTCAGTGAGCCGCTGGATCTCATTCAGATCCAGCCCGGTGTCCCGTTCCGTTCCTTGGAGGGCCGCTACCACAGCGTTCATGGAGGGCTGGCTGGTAAGGCCGGACATGGAAGCAATGGCGGTATCCACGATGTCCACCCCGGCCTCGGAGGCCATCAGCAGGGCGGCCACCTGGTTGCTGGTGGTGTCATGGGTGTGGAGATGGATGGGTATGCCTATCTCCTGCTTCAAGGTGGAAACCAACTTCTTGGCGGCATAGGGCTTCAACAGGCCGGACATATCCTTGATGGCCAGCAGATGGGCGCCCCGCTTCTCCAGCTCCTTCGCCATGTTGACATAGTACTGGAGGGTGTATTTATCCCGCTTGGGATCCATGATGTCACCGGTGTAGCAAATGGTGGCCTCACACAGCTTTCCCTCCTTCAGCACCTCATCCATGGCAATCTCCATGCCGGGGATCCAGTTCAGAGAGTCGAAGATACGGAATACGTCAATGCCGCTGCGGGCGGACTCCCGGACGAAGGCCCGGATTAGATTGTCGGGATAGTTGGCATAGCCCACGGCGTTGGCGCCACGGAGAAGCATCTGCAGTGGGATATTGGGGATCTCCTGGCGCAGCCGCTCCAGACGCTCCCAAGGGGATTCATGCAGATAGCGGTAAGCCACATCGAAGGTGGCGCCGCCCCACATCTCCAAGGAGAAGCACTTGGACAGGATCTCCGCCGTGCCGGCGGCCCCTTTTATCATATCCCGGGAACGCATCCGGGTGGACAGCAGGGACTGGTGGGCATCCCGCATAGTGGTATCGGTGATCAGCAGGCGCTTCTCGTTCAGGACATAATCCCGGACAGCCTCGGGACCCTTCTCGTCCAGCAGCTGTTTTAGGCCGCGGGGCGGCTTCTCCTCCCTTGGCAGGGGGAAACGGGGGGTATGGTACTGGTGCCGCTCCGCATCTGGGTTTGCCACCTGGATGTTGGCGATGTACTTCAGCACACGGGTGGCGCGATCCTTTGAATTTTCAAATTCAAACAGCTCTGGCGTGTCATCAATAAACTTGGTATGACACTGGCCGGCCAGGAATGCCGGATGATGCAGGATGTTAGAGACAAAGGGGATATTTGTCTTGACCCCTCGAATATGTACCTCACCGATAGCTCGGGCCGCCCGGTGGCACGCCCCTTCAAAGGTGTTGTCCCAGCTGGTGACCTTGACCAGCAGGGAGTCATAGTAGGGGGAGATGACGGAATTGGTTCCGGCGTTGCCGCCGTCCAGCCGGACACCAAAGCCTCCGCCGGAGCGATAGGCAGTGATTCTGCCTGTGTCCGGGGCAAAGCCATTGGAGGGATCCTCCGTAGTGACCCGGCACTGGATGGCATAGCCGTTGATTTTCAGGTCATCCTGGCTGGCAAGGCCGATCTCCGGGATGGACAGTGGATATCCCTGAGCCACCAGGATTTGGGCGCGCACCAGGTCGATGCCTGTGATCATCTCAGTGACGGTGTGTTCCACCTGGATGCGGGGGTTCATCTCAATGAAGTA
>CAYUUP010000117.1:0-3930 GCA_964447925.1 uncultured Oscillospiraceae bacterium | reverse complement strand
ATCTCCTTCCTGCGGCACTTAAACGGCATGATCCACGGCCGCTGCCCCGATGTCCTCACCATCGCGGAGGAGTCCACCGAGTGGTCCCACGTCACCGGCCCGCTGGAGGCCAGTCCCACCGCCCTGGGCTTTGACCTGAAGTGGAACATGGGCTGGATGAACGATGCTCTCCACTATCAGAAGATGGACGGCATTTACCGGCAGTTCCACCACAAGGATCTGAACTTCTCCCTGATGTACGCTTTCCACGAGAACTTCATCCTACCCATCTCCCACGATGAGGTGGTACACATGAAGGGTTCCATGCTGGGCAAGATGCCCGGCGCGGACGATGCCGCCAAGTTTGCCGGCGTCCGGGCTTTCTTTGTCTATATGATGACCCATCCCGGAAAAAAGCTCACCATTATGGGTACTGAGCTGGGACAGTTCAACGAGTGGCACTATGAGCAGTCATTAGACTGGCACCTGCTGGAATATCCCGCTTTCCAGAAGCACCACCACTTCTTTCAGGAACTGAACCAATTCTATCTGGAGCATGCCGAGCTATGGCAGATGGACAATACCTGGGCAGGCTTTCAGTGGGTGTGTGCCGATGATGCCCCAGGCAATACCATCATCTATCTCCGGCGGGACAGAGCGGAAAACTCCCTGCTGACAGCCGTCAACTTCTCTCCTATCCACCGGAAGGACTACCGCATGGGTGTGCCTGTGGCCGGTGGCTACACCGTAGTATTCAACTCCGATGACGAGGATTTCGGCGGCGGCGGCCGGGGAAATCATGACGAGATATTTACCCAGCCCATCGCCTGCCATGGCTATACCCAGTCGCTGCTGGTGGATCTGCCGCCCCTGTCTGGCGTGATTCTGAAGTGTACTAGCCCTGCCCCGGACGAGGTGCCAGAGGGAGAAGTTCCCTCGTCGGGCAAGCAGCCGGAGAAAATATCAGGCCCAGAGATGACGGACGCACCTGCCGCTCTTGGGAAGTCCAGCATCCCCGCAAAATCCAGGCAAGCACCAAGACAAAAGCCAAAGCAGAATTAGCTAAAAGCCAATTCATACCATTTTGCAGAAGGAGAGATGAATCCGTATGAAAAAAGAGTGTGTGGCCATGCTGTTGGCCGGGGGCCAGGGCAGCCGGCTCTACGCCCTGACCAGCCACGTGGCCAAGCCCGCCGTTCCCTTTGGCGGCAAGTACCGCATCATCGACTTTCCCCTGTCCAACTGCGTCAACTCCGGCATAGATACTGTTGGCGTACTGACCCAGTATCAGCCGCTGGAGCTGAACGCTTATCTGGCCAACGGACAGACTTGGGATCTGGACCGCTCTGACGGCGGTGTCCATGTGCTGCCTCCCTATGTGCAGAAGGGTGACACCGGCGAGTGGTACAAGGGTACCGCCAACGCCATCTATCAGAACATTGGCTTCATTGATATGTATGATCCCGAATATGTGCTGATCCTCTCCGGTGACCATATTTACAAGATGGATTATTCCAAACTGCTGGCCCATCATAAAAAGGTGGGCGCTGCGGCCACTATCTCTGTACTGGAGGTTCCCATGGACGAGGCAAGCCGCTTCGGTATCATGAACGTGGATGAGAATGATGACATCTATGAGTTTGAGGAGAAGCCCCCCCAGCCCAAGAGCAATCTGGCCTCTATGGGCATCTACGTGTTCTCCTGGGATAAGCTAAAGTCCTATCTGCTGGCGGACGAGGCCGACCCCAATTCCAAAAATGACTTTGGCGGAAACATTATCCCCAATATGCTGGCGGCAGGAGAAAAGCTCTCTGTCTACCGCTTCCAGGGCTATTGGAAGGACGTGGGTACCATCGCCTCCCTATGGGACGCCAACATGGACATCCTAGATCCCAACTCTGGCATGAATCTGTATGACAGCAACTGGCCCATCTACACCCGCAGCGCCAATCAGCCGCCTCATATGGCCCTCCGCCACGCGGACATCTCCCACTCCATGGTCACTGCCGGAGGTATCGTTGACGGGGAGGTACACTCCTCCGTGCTTTTTCACTCTGTCACCGTAGAGGAGGACGCCCATGTGCGCCACTCCGTGCTGATGCCCGGCGCTGTGGTTCGCTCCGGCGCCGTGGTGGAATATGCTATCCTGGCGGAAAACGCCGTCATCATGCCCGGTGCGCGGGTGGGGGGCAATCCCAGCGCGGCCCCGGGCTGGGGCATTGCCGTGGTGGCCAGCGGCGTCACCGTTGAGCCGGGAACTGTAATTCCTCCTGCCGCCATGTATACCGCACAACAGCAGAATAAGAAAGGAGGCGAGGCAAAATGATGAACGAGGTACACGGCATCCTGTTTGCCCACCGCTCCAAGGCAAATCTGGGGGCGCTTTCCGCCCTCCGCACCAACTCCGCCATCCCCTTTGGCGGCCGCTATCGTCTCATCGACTTTATGCTCTCCAACCTGGTGAACTGCGGTGTCACCGATATCGGCATCATTATGGAGGCCCGCTATCAGTCCCTGCTGGATCACCTGGGCTCCGGAAAGGACTGGGATCTGGCCCGGAAGCGGGGCGGCCTACGGCTGCTGCCTCCCTTTGCCTTTGCCAAGAACGGTCCCCAGCGCACCGGCTTCCGGGGTAAAATGGAGGCCCTCAACGGGGTCTACTCCTACCTGACCGAGATCCGCCAGCCCTATGTGATCCTGGCTGACGGCGATATTGTGGTCAATCTGAATCTGGAGGAGGTCTATGAGGCCCACCGCAGGAGCGGCGCAGACATCACCATGGTCTGCTCCCGCCGCTATGCCGCCGACTCCTCCGAAGCCACCTATGTCCTGCTGGACGATGGGGGCAACATCACCGACATTGTGGACAGCCCCAACACCCCCATCGGCGCGGAGTCGCTGAACATTTTTGTCCTCTCTACTGAGTTGTTGCTGCAGCTCACCAACGATTGCGCCGCCCATAACCTCTATTCCTTCGCCCAGGATGTGCTGATCCGCAAGCTGGGCCAGCTCAAGATCGTCCCCTGGATTCACGAGGGCTATTATGCCCGGCTGACCTCCTCCGCCTCCTATTTTGCCCGGAGCATGGATCTGTTGGACGCCGAAATTGGCCATGAGCTGTTTAATGTCAACCGCCCCATCCGCACCAAGGATCGCTCCGACCCATCCACTTACTACAGCGAGGACGCCAAGGTTTCCAACTCCTTTGTGGCGGACGGCTGTATAATACAAGGGACAGTGGAAAACTCCATCCTCTTCCGGGGCGTCCGTGTGGAGCCAGGTGCTGTGGTGAAAAATAGCATTCTGATGCAGGACAGCTGTGTCCACCAGGGTGCAGACATCAGCTATGTTATCGCTGACAAGGACGTGAGTATCAGTGAGCGGCGGGTACTGGCAGGGTACCTCTCCTATCCCATGGTCATCGCCAAGGAGTGTACGGTGTAACCCCCTGTCCAGCCAAGCCGGAAAATTCCCCCGCTTCCCAGAGAAAGGAAGGTTATTTTATGAATATACTCTTTGCCACCTCCGAAGCCGCTCCCTTCATCAAGACCGGAGGCCTGGCTGATGTAGCCGGTTCTCTCCCCGTAGCCCTGGCCGCCCTGGGCCATGATGTCCGGGTCATCCTCCCCTTGTATGAGGGAATCGGCCAGCAGTGGCGGAGCCAGATGACCTTTCTGCGCTACTTCTACCTGCGGCTGGCCTGGCGGCGGCAGTACTGCGGCATCTTCAAGCTGGAGCGGGAGGGTGTCACCTGGTATTTTGTGGATAACGAAGGCTACTTCAAGCGGGGTGGGCTGTATGGTCACTATGATGACGCTGAACGCTTTGCCTTTTTCAGCCGGGCCGTCATCGAGACCCCAGCCCAGCTCCACTGGAGTCCTGATATCATCCACTGTAACGACTGGCAGACCGCCCTGGTACCCATCTATCTGCTGGAGGAGAAATACTCCA
>CAYUUP010000116.1:0-3959 GCA_964447925.1 uncultured Oscillospiraceae bacterium | reverse complement strand
ATGCTCTTGCGGATCTCTTCCTTGCCGGGGGTGGTGTCGTTGCAGCCGACATAGCACTTGTAGCGGATTTCACCATCTCTGAAGTCAAACTCAAAATTGCCGGCGAACAGGCCGTAGTTGGCGCGGGAAATAAACTCGGCCATTTCGGCCTTGCAGTCATCCGCGTTCATGGGGCAAATGGCGTATACGACATAAAAGGTATCCCGGACGAGTACCTGATAGGAAACTTTATTCAGCTTGTTCTTCAGGTTGAGGTTAAAGGTAAAGATGCCCTTCTCGTTGTCAAAAGAGTAGTGCCAATCGTCCTCATCAAGAAAGTTTTTGACCAGACGTGCAATGGATGCTGAATAGCTCATAGCCACTCCCCTCCCAAAATTTGATTGTGGTTGCCAAACTGTTTTGACATGCTTATTATAACGCCAACAGACTATCCTGTCAAGAATAATAATGGTAAAAACTGCACAGGGCGGAGCCATCGGTCCCCGCTTCCTCCAGCGCTGTTCGGAACACTTTGGGATCAGTATGGCCGCCCCTTCGCGGCTGTGCAAATTCCGGCAGCCTTGCCCTGAGGGAAGCTGTAGCCGGTATGCCTGCGCCACTTACGGTAGCGTTCGGCAAACGCCCGCTAGCCAATGGCGCACACACAGTCAGCGGGGTAAAAGATGTATACAAAATCCGCCCAATTCTGTGAGCTGTTCTGCCGGGGTGAGCTGTCAAGGAAGCCGATATGCCGAGGAATGACTGCTTTAAGCGGGCGATTTGCGTGCGATACTAGGAGCAAACGGCCACATGAGCTTTTTCCGGAAACCACCCTTGCAATTTGGGCCGTTTTGCAATATAATAAGGGAAAAGCAGAGGGGCAGCGGAGCGGCTGCCCCTCTGCCAGACATTCTGACAGAGGGGGTGAGTTCGTGATGCGGCAGAGACGATATTCCTGGCAGCGGGAGTTGATCTATGACTATGTACAGGCATCCAGCCAGCATCCCACCGCCGCTGCGGTATATCAAGACTTGAAAAAAGGATGTCCCCGGTTGAGCCTGGCCACAGTCTACCGCAATTTGACGATTCTCACCAGCGAAGGGCGGATCAGACGATTGCCCCTATCTGTGGAGCGCTATGACGCCCGCCTGTCTCCCCACAGCCACTTTTGCTGTACAGCCTGCGGTCGGGTTTTTGACTTGGTGCTGGCAGGGGAGGGAGTACTGGAGGCAGAGGCCCAAGCGGCATCGGGCTTCCAGATTGAGGGCCATGAGCTGACTTTTTACGGACGCTGCAATGACTGTGCAGCAAAACAAAAGGAGACGGAAAAGTGACAACGATTTCATACAAGCCCCGGGGCGTGTGCGCCCGGCAGATGGAAATTGACGTAGAGGACGGCAGAATCAAGGAATTCCGGGTGATTGGCGGCTGCAACGGCAATTTGTCCGGCATCTCCCGGTTAATCGAGGGCATGGAGGTCACAGAGGTCATCCGGCGGCTGGAGGGCGTCCGGTGCGGTGCCAAGCCCACCTCTTGCCCGGATCAGCTGGCCCAAGCTCTGAAAAAAGCGCTGTGATCAATCAGGAACGCCTGGTTGCTGCCTTTTGTCGCCTGGTGTCGGTGGATGCACCCTCTCTGGGGGAGCGGAACATGGCGGATGTCCTAAAAGCGGAGCTGGAAGGGCTGGGCCTAGAAGTCTGGGAAGACGATGCCGGGAAGAAACTGGGCGGCACGGCGGGGAACCTCTTTTGCCGGGTGCCGGGACGGTTACCCGGCCCGCCTTTGCTGTTTTCCGCCCATATGGATACGGTGGAACCCTCCCGGGGCAAACGTGCGGTGTGCCGTCCCAATGGAAAAATTGAGAGCGAAGGTGACACCGTGCTGGGGGCGGATGACATGGCGGGAGTCGCGGCGATTCTCGAGGCGCTGGCCACAGCCCGGGAGCAAGGCATCCCCCTGCGGGAGCTGGAGCTGGTTTTCCCCGTGGCGGAGGAGCTGCATACTCTTGGCAGCGCTCAGTTTGACCGCAGCCTGCTTCGGGCGGAGCAGTGCTATGTACTGGATCTAGATGGCCCGGTGGGGGATGCTGCCCTGGATGCCCCCTCCATTCTGACCTTTCAGGCGGACTTCATAGGAAGGGCAGCCCATGCGGGCATGGCGCCGGAAAAGGGCGTTCACGCCATCCGGCTGGCCTCCCGGGCCATTTCAGCCATGGATATGGGCCGGGTAAAGGAGGGCCTCACCGTCAATGTAGGCTGTATAACTGGTGGCGGCACCACCAATATCGTGCCGGAGTGCTGCACTGTCACCGGCGAGGTGCGGGGTTTTGACCATCAGCTGGCCCTGGCGGAGATGGAGCGAATCTGCACACTGTTTCGGATTACGGCAGAAGCCGATGGCGGGCGGTGCAAGTTTTCCTCCAAGGTCTGTTGCGTGGCTTACCACTGGCCGGAGAGCTGTCCGGCAGCCCGGCGCTTTTCCCGGGCCTGCCAGGAGCTGGGCCTGATGCCCCATTTTCGGCCCACCTTTGGTGGCAGTGACAACAACAACTTCGCCCGGTGGGGCATCTCCGGGCTGGTGATGGCCAATGCTATGCAGGATATCCACAGTTGCCAGGAAAACACCTCTGTGGAACAGCTCGCGGCGGCAGCGGAACTAACTCTAAAGCTGATGTCCATGCCGGACGAATGAATATCAGTGTTGTTTACAGGCACCCCAAAGCCGCGCTGCTGAAGCTATTGGATCCAGGCAGGAGTCACTGCGATGCGACAGTCCATCCAAGCTGCATCCATCCGTATAGAAGATGGCATCTATACAGAAAGACCCCGCTGCTCGGATTGATTATGATCCCCCTTCTTGTAGCCTTGGAAATCTTCTGCTTTTTCAAGTGCCTATTCTAAGGGGGATCATATCATGCGCGGCGGAGCCTTTGCTTTATTCATCTCCCGACCGATCTGCCTTAACCAAAAATGTGGGTATCCCCTCAGCCTTGGGCGCCACTATGGAGAGTGGGTAAAAAATATTGACGCCCTCCTCCGTCAGATAGAACCGCCGCCGAGAAAAGGTAGACCGCATCTGCTTTGAAAAATCCCTGTAATAGACAGATACCCCCTGCTCCTGCCGCTTCTCCGCCTGCCGGATGGCTTCTCGCACCAGCGGCCCTCGGGAGTGGCAGGCTGGCAATACTTCCCGCAGGGATAGGGGCCATCCCCCCGGCAGCGCCCAGTTGTCCCCAAAGCGCTCCCGATAGCAGGCATTCTCCTGCTGGACAGCCCGTTCCCAATATAGGCTCAGCCGCTCTTTGCTTTCCAGAGAGACAGTGAAGTTCACTACCTCCTTCCGGGGAACAAAGGGCCGGCTCTTCAGCCGGGCCTGTTGGAGTCGCTGCTGCTGGCGGCGGGATTCCCGTCTCCACCGGGACTGCAGGATACGGGTCAGATGGCGGTAATAGCTGTCGATCTTCCGGCAGCCCGTTCCCTGGGGCAGGGCCAGCCGACAGGTCAGCACCGGCTCCTCCTCCCACATAAAGGTCTTTTCCCAGGAATAAGTTTCCACACGGTAGCCCTCCTGTCTCAATTATCCCAGCCTATGCAGGCTGGAAACAGGAGGTGCAAAAGCAGGCTCCGGCGGGCCTAACCCGCCGGAGCCTGCTTTTCCTTTGATTTTTGCGGGGCCGTCTCACTCCACCGATTTCAGCGACTCCACCATGTCGATCTTCCTTACCTTCTGCCCAGCCAGCTTGTTGGCGATGAGGGAGAACAGCAGGGTGAGAATCATGCTGTAGACGTAGCTTGCCGGCTTAACCACCCGGCCAAACATGGCAATCTCAATCTCCACCGTCTGGATCAGCCAGCTGTGCAGGAGTCTGCCCATCACCAGCCCCGCCAGCATTCCAAGTATGGTGAGGACAATACTCTCCCGGAAAACATAGGAGTCCATCTCCCGATCCCGGAAGCCCAGCACCCGGAGGGTGGCCAGTT
>CAYUUP010000115.1:0-4030 GCA_964447925.1 uncultured Oscillospiraceae bacterium | reverse complement strand
CCGGCGGCCGGGCGGTGATTTTGGGTAAGACCGGCAAAAACTTCGCCGCCGGTATGTCCGGAGGCATCGCCTACGTGCTGGACATTGATCGTGACCTGTATCTCCGGGTGAACAAGGAGCTGGTATCTATGGAGGCCGTCACCCAGAAGCATGACATCGCCGAGCTGAAGGCGCTGATCCAGGAACACACCGAGGCCACCGGCTCCGAGTTGGGGCAGACCATCCTGTCCCGCTTTGAGGACTATCTGCCCAGCTTCAAGAAGATCCTGCCCTATGACTATAACCGGATGCTCCAGACCATCGCACAACTGGAGGAAAAGGGCATGAGCCGGGAGCAGGCAGAGATTGATGCCTTCTACGCCAGCGCAAAGAAGTAAGGAGGGGGAGAAAAATGGGAAAGAAAACAGGCTTTATGGAATACCGGCGGCAGAGCAATCCCGCTCAGCCGCCACTGGAGCGTATCCAGCATTTTAATGAATTTCACCCCATGCTCTCCCCGGCGGAGCGGCAGACACAGGGAGCCAGGTGTATGGACTGCGGTGTACCCTTCTGCCAGTCCGGCGTGCAGATTGCCGGGGCCTATACCGGCTGCCCGCTGCACAATTTGATCCCCGAGTGGAATGACATGATCTATGTGGGCAACTTTGGCCATGCTCTGAGCCGGCTGAGGAAGACCAGCAACTTCCCAGAATTCACCGGTCGGGTCTGTCCCGCCCTGTGTGAGGCAGCCTGCACCTGCGGTTTGAACGACACGCCGGTGACGGTGAAGGAGAATGAGCTGTTTCTGGCGGAGTATGGCTATGAGCATGGCTTGACAAAGCCCATGCCCCCGGAGGTTCGGACGGGCAAGCGGGTGGCGGTGGTGGGTTCCGGCCCCTCCGGCCTTGCCGTGGCCGACCAGCTGAACCACCGCGGTCACTCCGTCACCGTTTTTGAGCGGTCTGACCGCGCCGGCGGCCTGCTGATGTACGGCATCCCCAATATGAAGCTGGAAAAGCATATCGTCCAGCGGCGGGTGGACCTGATGACCGCCGAGGGGGTGGAGTTTGTCACCGGCTGCGATATCGGCGGGAAGGGCGGCAAGTCCGCCCAGGAGCTGCTGGACAGCTTTGACGCTGTGGTGCTTTGCTGCGGGGCGTCCAATCCCCGGAATATTGGCGGACCAGGCCGGGAGAGCGAGGGCATCTATTTCGCTGTGGACTTCCTCACCCGGAACACCAGGAGCCTGCTGGATTCTGAACTCACTGACGGAAAAAGCATCTCCGCAAAGGACAAGGACGTTATCATCATCGGTGGCGGAGACACCGGCAACGACTGTGTGGGTACTTCCATCCGCCACGGCTGCCGCTCTGTCACTCAGATCGAGATGATGCCAAAAAGTCCTGACCAGCGGGCCGAGAACAACCCCTGGCCCCAGTGGCCCCGTATCTGCAAGACGGACTACGGCCAGGAGGAGGCCATCGCCGTCTTTGGCCACGACCCCCGGATCTATCAGACTACAGTGAAGGAGTTCCTCCCCGATGAAAGCGGCGCCCTGCGGGCGGTGGTCACAGTCAAGCTGGAACCCAGGCTTGACCCGGAGACGGGCCGCACTAATATGGTGGAGATCTCCGGTTCCGAGGAGGAGCTGCCCTGCCAGCTTCTGCTGATTGCAGCGGGATTTCTGGGCAGTCAGTCCTACGTCACTGATGCATTTGGTGTGGAGACGGACGGCCGCACCAATGTCAAAACTCAGCCCGGTCGCTATGCCACCAGTGTGGAAAAGGTTTTCACCGCCGGAGATATGCACCGGGGCCAATCCCTGGTGGTCTGGGGCGTGGCCGAGGGCCGGGGCTGCGCCAGAGAGGTAGATGAATACCTGATGGGCTATACCTCCCTATGATCTGGCGGTCTGCATTGTGAAGGGGCTGTCTCGGTTGAGACAGCCCCTTCCGCGCCCTTGGCTGGTTGAATTTCCGGTAAATGGAGCGGATGCTCCCCCCCGCCCGCACCTCGCGCCAAAAATCCCGGTAGGCGAATTACAGACGAAGCGGAGGTGTTCCCTGTCTCCCGGGGAAATGTTCTGCGGACTTACTTGGCGTAATAGTTGATAAGGCACCCCTTCAGCACGATGTCCCGTTCCTCTCTTGTCATCCCCGGCAGCCGCAGGGTGATGGTCTTCTCTGCCTCCCCCTGGAACAACAGGGCGGGGAGCGTATCTCCCTCCCCTTCCAGCAGGGTGCGGATACCGGGAATATACACCCGGTCACCGGGGCGGATGTTCAGCTTTGCCAGCCCGTCCACGATGAAGGGTAGCATTCCCCAGTTCACCACATTGGAGCGGTAACGCTTGGTGGCGTACTCGGCGGCCAGGTTAGCGCAGCCCCCCAGCACCCGCTGGCAGGAGGCTGCCTGCTCCCGGGCAGACCCGTCGCCCGGCTTTAGGGCCATCACCAGGGAGCCAAGGCCGGTGGTTTTGGCGTCGTGACCCATCAGGGCTGCCTGCACCTCCGGGGCCTTCGGTGAGGTTCGGCGCAGCAGTTCGATTCTCTGAATGCCCTTTGCCCTGCCCACATAGGCGGGATCCTTCCTTGACAGGGTGAACTCCGCCAGCGCCAGGGGATTGGAACGGTAGGAGGATGTCTCCCCAGAGGGGATCAGCTCATCAGTGGTGGTGACGGGATCATAAATGGCCGCCGCCGCAGTGAGCAGCAGATTGTCCGGCAGGGGTATCTGCGCCGGCCAGTCGGCAATGTTGGGGCCAAAGACCAGATCTGTCTCCGGATCGGGCCTGCCCACGCCGCAATAGACCCGGGACTGATAGGCAGAATCGTCATAGGCCCAAATCTCCTCCGGGGAGTCGGCAGGGACTGCGTCCAACTCCGTGGCGGCGGTGAGGATGCCTCTGTTCCGGGCGGTGGCAGCGATGGAGCGGGCGTCCATCAGGGCAACGTAGGCAACCTGGCCATCGCCGGGCTTGCTGCCCTCCCGGTTGGGGAAGTTCCGGGTGGAGTGTCGGATGGAGAAGCCTCCGTTGGCGGGAACATCTCCCGCCCCAAAGCAGGGGCCGCAGAAGCAGGAACGGATGGAGGCCCCGGCGGTCATCAGCTTGGTAATGACCCCCTGCCGGGTCAGTTCTTGGAGGACGGGCATGGATCCGGGGTAGCAGGACAGCCAGAAAGACTGGCTCCCAATGCTGTGACCGTCCAGGATCTCCGCTGTCCGGGTGAGATTCTGCCAGGTTCCGCCGGAGCATCCGGCGATTACCGCCTGATCCACATGAAACTGGCCGTTCCGGATTTTTGCCGTCAGGGAGGGGATTTTGGTGCCGGGGAACTGCCGGTGGGCGGTTTCCTCCACCTGATCCAGCAGCTCTGCCATATGTGCCTTGAAATAGGAAATGGGATAGGTGTTAGAGGGATGGAAGGGCAGGGCGATCATGGGCTCCACCTTGTCCAGCTCCACGGTGATGACCTCGTCGTAGTAAGCACCATCACCGGGAGCCAGCGTTCGGAAGTCCTCCTCCCGCCGCAGGACGGCCAGCGCCCTGCGGGTCACCTCATCGGCCTGCCACAGGGAGGACAGGCAGGAGGTTTCGGTGGTCATGACATCGATGCCACAGCGATAATCTATAGACAGATTGGCTACCCCCGGCCCGAAGAACTCCATGATGGAGTTCTTTACGATGCCCTTTGTAAAGGTTGCGGAGATAAGGGCCAGGGCCACGTCCTGTGGGCCGACACCGGGATGGGGGGTGCCGGTGAGGTAGATGGCGGCCACTCTGGGATAGGCAATATCATATGTGCGGCCGCAGAGCTGCTTCACCAGTTCCGGCCCGCCCTCGCCCATGGCCAGAGTGCCGTAAGCGCCATAGCGGGTGTGGGAGTCGGAGCCTAAAATCATTTTACCGACTCCGGCGTACCGCTCCCGCATATAGGAGTGGATCACCGCCTGGTGGGCGGGGACAAATTCCCCGCCGTACCTCCGGGCAGCGGACAGACCAAAGACGTGGTCATCTTCATTAATGGTGCCTCCCACGGCGCATAGGGAG
>CAYUUP010000114.1:0-4056 GCA_964447925.1 uncultured Oscillospiraceae bacterium | reverse complement strand
TATAGCCTGGAGCGCTGTCATCCCGCACCGCCGTGCCATCCTCAGCCACATAGCCGTGTACCAGATGAGATTGCTCGTTCTGGTGGTACTTCCAGGCCCAATGGCGGGTGCGCTCTCCCCTCTCGCAGAGAGATATACTGCCGTCCGGCTCCACCCGGATCTGCTCCAAGGTGGCAAGGCCAACATCCTGCTCTGGCTGCTGATCCATCACCTCAAAGATCCGCTCGGCGCCTGCCAGGGCGGACAGCAGGGTGGTCATCTGCATGGAGATCTGGTTCACGGGCTGGGCCACCTGCTTGGTATAGGTCAGGAAGGTGACCAGTCCGCCAATATCAATACTCAGGCCCAGAGGCGCGGTAATGGCGATAAAACCGCCCAGAGCAGCCGTCAGGGCATAGCCGATGTTGGTGATCTGGGCCGCCACCGGCATGATGGATGAGGAATAAAAGCCCGCAGTGGATGCGGCTGCACGGTACTCCTCATTCAGCACCTGGAAGTCGGCCTTGGCGCGCTCTTCGTGGGTGAAGGCCTTAACCACCTTCAAGCCCTCGATGTTCTCCTGAATATTGCCGTTGACCCGTCCCAATGCAGCCTGCTGCTTTTTATAGTACTTCCGGCTGCCGCCGCCCAGAAACTTGAAGGCCAGCAGCACAGCCGCCAGTATTAGGATTGTCACCAGAAAGAGCAGCCGAGAGATATAGATCATCATAGCCACAGTAGCTACAAACGTGATAACGGAGGAGAACAGCTGCACCACCGACTGCTCCAACGCCATCTGGACGTTATCGGCATCGTTGGTAAAGCGGCTCATAAGCTCACCGTGGGTGTGACGGTCAAAGTAGGACAGGGGCAGATCCTGCAGCTTGTCAAACAGATCCTTCCGCAGAGCGTTGCAGCCCTTTTGTGCCAGCTGAGCCATGAGGTTGGCCTGGCCGTAAGTACAGATACCCGCCGCAACATAGACGCCCAACAGGCTCAGCACAGAGCGCAGCAGGCCGGGCAGATCTGTCTTTCCCGCTGCAGCGGCATTGGTGATGTTATTGATGATAGGCCGCATCAGATAAGTACCCGCAACGCTGGTGAGCGCTGCCAGCGCCACAAAGATCAGAGCCAGTATCAGCAGTACCGGCCGTCTGGCCAAATAGCTTACAATACGGAAGACAGTTGCCTTCAGGTTCTTGGGCTTTTGATAACCGCCGCGACCGCCGGGGCCGCGACCGGGAGGCGGAGGATTCCCCGTGTTCTGGTTTTTAACCTGTTCAGCCATTCTCACTCACTCCTTCCTGCTGAGACCAGTAGATGTCCTGATAGATTTGATTGTTCTCCATCAACTCGTCATGAGTACCCACGCCGGCAATAGTGCCATCCTCCAGCACGATAATCTGGTCAGCATCCCGGACAGAACTGATACGCTGGGCAATCAGAATCACGGTGGTCCCCTTCAGGTTTTCCCCAAAGGACTCCCGGATCAGGGCTTCGGTTGCGGAGTCCACCGCAGAGGTGGAATCATCCAGGATAAGTACCGCCGGCTTGCGGAGCATGGCCCGGGCAATACACAACCGCTGTTTCTGTCCGCCAGAGACATTGACGCCGCCCTGATCCAGCACAGTGTCAAAGCCATCGGGAAAAGACATAATGAAGTCATAGGCCTGGGCATTCTTCGCCGCCTGGATCATCTCCTCCTCTGTGGCATCGTCCCGGCCCCACATCAGGTTTTCACGGATGGTGCCGGAAAAGAGGACGTTGTTCTGCAGAACCATGCCGATCCGGCCCCGCAGGACTTCCAGCGGATATTCCCGGACGTCCATCCCGTCCAGCAGCACCTGGCCCTCGTCCACGTCATAGAACCGTGGGATCAGGTTCACCAGAGAGGACTTGCCCACGCCGGTACCGCCTACAACAGCCACCACCTGTCCTGGCTCCGCTGTGAAGCTGATATGCTCCAGCACCATGTCACCGGTGCCGCGCTTCTGATACTTGAAAGCTACATCCCGGAATTCAACCCGGCCGGCCGCCTGGGGCAGCATCCGCTCCGCAGCATCGGGGGCATCCTGGATATCAGGATCGGTGTCCAGCACTTCAAAGATACGGTCAGCGCAGGCTTGCGCGCGGGTAAACTGCAGCAGCGCCATGGCGATCATCATGACAGAAAACAGGATGTTGCTCACATAGGTCAGCAGAGAGGACAGCTGGCCGATTTCAAAGGCGGGATCCCGTAGAACGGCCAATCCGCCGTAGTAGAGAATCAGCACTGTGGCAGCAGAGATACCCACCATCATGATGGGCTGCTGCATCACCATCTTCAAAACAGCCCGCAAGCCCGCAGCCGTCAGACCGTCGTTGGCGGTTTTGAACTTCTCCCGCTCGTGATCTTCCCGGACAAAGGCTTTGACCACCCGGATGGCTATCAGGTTTTCCTGGACAGAGTGGTTCAGGTTGTCAAAGGCCTGCTGGAATTTCTCAAAGAGGGGATGGCAGATCCGCATCAGAATACCCACAAAGAGGGCAATGGCCGGGATGAAACACAGCAAAATCACGGCCAGCTGGGCTCGGATGTAGAAAGCCATAATCAAGGCGGTCACGCACATCACCACTGAACGCACCAGCATCCGTAGGCACATCACCACCAGATTCTGGATGTTGGTCACATCATTGGTCATCCGGGTGATCAGAGAGGCAGAGGAGAAGCGGTCAATGTCAGCAAAGGAAAATTCATTCACCTTCTGGAACTGCGCCCACCGCAGATTTGCGCCCACTCCCTGTGCAGCATAGGCGGCGTGCTTTGCGCCCAGCACGCCAAACAACAGGGAAAAGGCTGCCACCAGTAGCATCCAGCCTCCCTTCTGGTAGACAACGGTCAGGTTGCCGGCCTGGATGCCGTCATCCAGTATATCCGCCATCAGCAGCGGCAAAATCAATTCGCCTATCGTCTCCAGCGCCGCATACAGCGGGGCCAGCAGAGCGTTCTTTTCGTAGCCCTTTATATATCGGGCCAGACGTCTTATCATTCTATCGCATCCTTTCTAAACACAAACTCATGAGGCGGCGGCGGGGGTGGCGGCGGAATCCTGCCTTCCGGATCCTTGTCTCCGCCTATGGCATAGAGGTTTTGAATCATCCGCTCCATATAGCCTGCCAGCTGATCCAACTCCTCCTGGGTAAATCCGGCGTAAATTTGCTGATCCAGCGCTTCATAGACGCTGCGGCAGCGGCATACCGCGTTTTTCCCCTTCTCGGTGATGGTCACCAGCTTCCGGCGGCAATCCATCTTATCAGACTTCCGGGTCACATAGCCGTTCCGCTCCAGCGCCTTAAGCGAGGCGGTCACTGTGGCCGGAGAGATATGGAGCATATCCGCCAGCTCCCGTTGGGCACTGAGTTTGCCGCTTTTATTGCTCTCTTCCAAAAGTAGGAGAAGCAGAGGATGGTTCACATCCTGCAATGACTCCCGGCTCAATCCTGCGTGCCGGGCATTGATATGGGCCCGCTGCAGCTCATGAAACAGCAGTGCTTGGCGCGTCAACTGTCTTTCCATGGTATCCCTCCCTCCGGGTGTTTTGCCCAAATTTAAAATCGTTCGCAGGCTAATCATTAGTCTGCGTATTATTATACCACACTCACGGGGAATGTCAATCACTACTTTTCACAATCCCGCCTGTTTTTCAGATTCAATTTCAGCACTCTGCATAAAGGAGCGCAAAATCGTTCGTGTGCTGATTGTCAGCCGCCTTATGATTGGACAGCATACACAATCTGGTTGTTAAAACGGCGGAAAACTTCTTTCATCCGGTACTAGACCCTGCCCGCCGATCCAGTGTATAATAATATAGAAACGCAATCATCTTATAGATAATATAAATAATAAAACAAGGAGGATCACCATGAAAAACGTGTTGAACAGGCTGAATATGACCCCCACCATCCTTGCCAGAAGGCTTATCATCTATGTGCTGGGCATCTACCTTATGACCCTGGGTGTGTCCTTCTCCGTCACCTCCGACCTGGGCGTCTCCCCGGTGAACTCCATTCCCTATGTCCTCAGCGAGGTGCTGGGCG
>CAYUUP010000113.1:0-4133 GCA_964447925.1 uncultured Oscillospiraceae bacterium | reverse complement strand
CTGTCTGAGGATGAACGCATTTCTCTGATGTATGAGATCAACCAAAGCTATCTGGATGATGAACGGACCAATCTGAATATCCAGCTTTCTCAGCCCATTCTTTTAATTGCGGACATTGGGCGCTGGGATGGACGGTACTCCGGCTATGGGGAAATCAAAAGCGGTAAAATCTATGACTGTCTGCATACGGATATGGACTATGCCACTTGGTATGTGGATAAACTGGGCGATCTGCGGTGTGATGCCGTCCACCATGACGGCACCAACCACTACCTCTACCGGGTGTACAAATCCGGCCTCCGGGAATCCCAGATCGACCTGCTGAAAGAGAAATTATATGAAGGGACCGCGACACGCTCTGACATTACAAGGATCACCCGCAGACTTGGGGATGAAATTTCCAGAGTTTACTGTTTCTCCATTTCCCGTCAGAAGCAAGCTGCTGTTATGGAGCGATAGGAGGTGCAATTTTGGCAGCGAAATATGACCTTATTACAGAACTTTATCTGCAAACCGTCACGGAGCTTTCAGCGCCTGACCAGTGGCAAGCCTTTCTGACCACCGCCTGCCGCAATTTCCGTCTGCCATTCCAGGAGCAGGTTCTACTGTTTGCGCAAAGGCCGGATGCCACCGCCGTGCTTCCCATTGAGGGCAAGAATGGCTGGAACCGGCGGTTCGGGCGGTGGGTAAACCGTGGCTCCAAGGGCATTGCCATGTTCGACAGCAGCTATACCGGAAAGAGCAGGCTCAAATACTACTTTGACATTGCCGATACCCATGAAAGCAGCCGCCCCCGGCCTGTTCCAGTCTGGGGGGTCCAGCCGGGGTACGAAGCAGAGATTATAGAATCCCTGGAAAACAGCTTTGGGCAGCTGAAAGAAAAGACCGATCTGGGCGCCGCCCTCATTTTGGCTGCTTCCAACGCCATGGAGGATAATTTTTCAGATTATCTAGCGGAGCTGAGCTACTACAAAGAGGGTAGCTACCTGGAGCCGCTGGATGAAGAATCGCTGGAAGCCCTGTTCAAGCCCCTGCTGCAAAACAGCATCGACTATATGCTTCTGGTTCGCTGCGGCATTGACCCGGCTGACCATTTTTCCATTGAAGATTTTGCCTACATCAAGGGATTCAACACGCTCTCCACGCTGAATGCCCTGGGGACTGCCACCAGCGATATTTCCCAGATATGTCTGTCGGAGATCGCCCGGACGGTGCTTTCCCTTCAAAGGCAGGAGCGGCAAAATCGCACATTTGCAGAAAGCCAGGAAACAAGGTATCCTGTAAGTGAAAACCAAACGGAAAGGAGCACTGACCATGCCGAACCCGACATACACGAAACAGGGCGATTATCTGCTTCCCAACCTTCTACCGCCCCAGGAGCCGGAGATCTCTCTTGGGAAGTACGCATTGCTGCGCCGCAGATTCCTCCAGCAGCACCGCCGGGTGACCTTCACGAACCTTCTGACCACGGGCAAACTGAACGCCCATCTGTTGGAGATCCAGCAGACGGCCCTGACCCGGCTGAACCAGATGGTCAGCCAGATGGCGAAGAACCAGGGCGTGACGGAGGAGCTGAAAGCCTGCGATCCCATGAAGTGGGCGGGGCTGATGAACAACATCCGGTCAGCGGCGGAGGAGCAGATTCTGGCGGAGTTGGTGTACAGCTAGAACCGGAATTACCTCCGCTTTTGGAGGAGCGGTTCATCACAGCCATTATCGAGAACCGGGACGATGATCTGAAATCTCCCAAGCAGGAGATTCAGAGTTTCTTCCGGGAACATCCCGAGCAAAACAAGCGGGCCGATTATCTAAAAAGTGTCTACCCGGACAGATACACCGAGCTGATCGTTGACGGAACACGCATCGGATATAAGGCAATGGATGACGGACTTCTTATGTGGGAGGGGGCTTACCTATCCCGCACCAGAGAGTCTGTTTTTTCATGGGGCATTGTTACGGAGCTGACCGGGAATCTCATTGAGCAAGGCACCTATTATTTCAATACCAAGATCAAAGCCCCGCCCAGCTTTGAGGAACAGCAGCTATCCTTCCTGGCACCGGACTATTCCCTGCCGGAGGTGGAGGACGACGCCCAGCTCACCTTCCTGTCTGCGCCGCAGCTTCCCCAACAGGTCATCGATGAAGCACTTTGCATCGGATACAACGACCAGGACAGCCGCCTGGTCATCTGCGCCTACTTTATGAAGGACAAGCCGCTGGAGGACAATGCCGCATTTCTGCAAAAGAAGTACGGCACCAACGGTGCGGGTCTTTTCATTCATGACCGGGAATATGCCGTCTGGTATGACCCGGAGGGTATCCGGGTTGCCGCAGGCCGCAGCGCACAGAAGCGCCACGCCACCTTAGTCACCTGGGAGCAGGCGGCAAAACGGATCCGGGAGCTGCTGGATTTGGGACGGTATATGTCCCAGAGCGAAATTGACCGTTCGCCTGAGTTTGAGAAAGCGCGGCTTGCAGACGACCTTCTGTATATGTACCGGGATATAGTCGGTGACGGCAGGGAAAGCTACTTTCTGTCCATGAAGCCTGCCTATGACCTTCACGGCGGCTTCCCCGAGATGAGCGCCGCTGTCAAAACGCTGTTGGAGCAGCCGGACACTTTGCAGGCGCTTGTGGATGATTGCCGTGCTTTTATCGACGTCTATGAGAGGGAGCAAAGCATTCTGCGCTTCCGTTACCGTCCGAAAGAACTGCTGCAAAGGCTGACTGATTTACAGCGGGAGCCGCTGACCTTTACCGCCGCAGATGGGTTTGACCCACAGCGGCAGTTTTTCATTTCGGATGACGAATTGAATGAAATCGTTCGTTCTGGTCCTGTGCAATACCGCCTGGATGTGTATTCCTATTTTGCTTCCCATACGGATGCTAAAGACCGGGAGCGGTTCCTGTCCCATTACCACGGAGAATACAGCGGTTTTTCCGGAGGAAACGATGACTTGTCGTACACCTACAAGCATCTGTACTTCAGTCATGGCAGCCTCACCGAGCCATACGCCAAGGTGGAGCTGTCCTGGAACAAGGTGCTGAAGCGGGTTGAAAACCTGATTCAATCCGGAGCGTTCCTCTCTGATCCAGACCGGGAGGCCATGGCAGATTATGAGATCCGGCAGCTTGCCCGGACGGTCTACAATTTCTTTGCCAGTGCGCCGGATGTTTTTCCCACGCCCTATTCCGGAGACAGAACCTTTGATTATTGGGATAATGTTTCCTCTATTCAGGAGCAGCTCAAAGACCCCGCCCGTGTAGAGGAGATCTACCAAAACATGATGCTGCCTCTTTGGGAGTGGACACCCAAGGATAACCGTGAGGACCGGGAAAAGGGCATTGCGGCAATACGGGAATACCGGGAAGGAACCTATTCTGTATTTGGAAATAAGCAGACCATAAGACCGATGCCTGCGCTTGACAGCGGGATCATCATACCTCCGGCACCGGAAATCCAGAGCGCAGAGCGGACACCGCTGGAAACTGTCCGGTATCTGATCAATGAATACTGCCAGGAGGTATTTGGGCAGGACGCTGACTTTTCAGATCTCAACCGTGTGGATCTGGCATGCAGCGCAACCTCTGACAGCGAGCATACCGTGGAAATCTTTGCCGACCTTGTTGCTTTCCGGCTGGTGTATCAGGTGGACGGGCAGATCATTTATGAGAACGCCTGTGGCAGTTTAACAGGGCTGAACGAATATCTGGCAGACCTGGATTTTGACAGACTGGTGGCTGACGCCGAGGAGCGGTATCAGGAAGAACGCGCCGCAGAGGATGATTTCTCGGATATTAACCCGGCAGAGATCCGTGAAAACTTGGCAAAGCGTGGCATTGTCAATGGCGAAGTTGTTGACCCGGACGCTCTGAATAACGACCCGTTTATACGTCAGGTCATGGCAGATGTGGGCGCTGCCCAGCAGAAACAGGCCCCACAGGAAGAAGCCACTATCGCCCCGCCAAAGGCACCGCCCAAGCGGGAACGTATCACCTTTGCACCAATTCTTCCGGAAGTTCCCAGAGAGCAGCGTCACAACTTCCGCATTGACGACCCGGAGCTGGGCTACGGTACGCCCGGTCAGAAGTATGCCGCCAATGTTGCCGCCATAAGGCTTTTGAAACGCATT
>CAYUUP010000112.1:0-4255 GCA_964447925.1 uncultured Oscillospiraceae bacterium | reverse complement strand
GGCCGTCCACGATCTTCTGCTTGAAGATGCCCAGCTCATAGCAGATGGAATAGCCGGTGGCGGGGATCTCCAGGGTGGTCATAGAATCCAGATAACAGGCGGCCAGACGGCCAAGGCCGCCGTTGCCCAGACCGGGGTCAGGCTCGGTTTCAAAGAGGTCGGAGGCAGAGAAGCCCAGTTCCTCCACGGCCTCCCTCAGCTGGGGCAGGATGCCCAGGTTATAGGCATTTTTCTCCAGAGAGCGGCCCATCAGAAATTCCAGAGACAGATAGTGTACCTGTCGGGCGTGGAGATTTTCATCCATGTCAGTGGTGGTGACCCGGTTCATGGCCATGATGTCCCGCACCACCAGGGCGCAGGCCTTAAACATATGGGCGGCGGTGGCGTCATCGGCATCCCGACCGTAGTTGCGGCGCAGCTTGCCTTTGATGAGGGACTTCAATTCCTGCTTTGTCGGTGTACGCATCCAAAGGCCTCCTAATCGTATAATTGGAAAATGAAAATTCAAATTTAATTGTCAGGCCCTTCCAAATCGGCCCAACGCCCTATACTCTAACATTTCCAGGGGGTTTTGTCAAGTCGGGAGAGGAAATTTCCCCGCGGCTGCTCTGCAAGGTCAACGGATGGATTTTTGTTGACACTTACTTGTATCCTGGTGAAGAAAATGATATAATGGCTATTGTAATTGAAGAGCGGAGAAAGCCCGCGATGAAGGAGCATTTCATGAGACAAGCTGAAACCGGTTTAATCCCGGAGGAGGAGCTGGCCCGCCAGCGGGATTACTGCGAAAAGATAAAGATACTCAATGACGCCCGCCCCACGCCGCCCCTGGCCTTTGTGGATACCTACGGCTGCCAGCAGAACGAGGCGGATTCTGAGCGGATCCGGGGGATGCTGGCAGAGATGGGCTATGCCTTCACTCAGGACGAGGGGGAGGCATCGGTGGTGGTCATCAATACCTGCGCCGTCCGGGAACACGCTGAGCAGCGGGTACTAGGCAATGTGGGCGCCCTTGTACACACCAAGCGGAAAAACCCTGGCCAGGTCATCTGCCTTTGCGGCTGCGCTGTTCAGGCCCCCCATATGGCGGAGAAGATCAAGAAATCCTTCCGCCATGTGGATCTGGTCTTTGGCCCTCAAGTACTTTACCGCTTCCCAGAGCTGCTTTATCGGGTGCTGGAAAAGCACGTCCGCGTTTTTGAGACTCCTGACGAGGACGGCAGCATTGCCGAGGGGCTTCCGGTGGTGCGGCAGGGGAGTATCAAGGCCTGGGTTTCCGTCATGTATGGGTGCAACAATTTCTGCACCTACTGCATCGTCCCCTATGTCCGGGGGCGGGAACGGAGCCGCCGTCCAGATCAGATTTTGGAGGAGGTGCGACAGCTGGCCGCTGCTGGATATAAGGATATCACTCTGCTGGGTCAGAACGTCAACTCCTATGGAAAGGACTTGGGGCTGGACTGGGACTTTGCCGACCTGCTTCAGGCGGTGAATGACATCCCCGGCGATTTTCTCATCCGCTTTATGACCAGCCACCCCAAGGATGCCTCTCAGAAGCTCTTTGAGACGATGGCCCGGTGCGAGAAGGTGGCCCCCCACCTCCATCTGCCTTTCCAGAGCGGGAATGACAGAGTGCTGAAAGCTATGAACCGCCGCTATACCCGGGGGGATTATCTGAATAAGGTACAGGCTCTGCGGGAACTGATCCCAAACATTGTGCTGACCAGCGATGTCATTGTGGGATTTCCCGGTGAGACGGAGGAAGAGTTTGCGGATACCCTCTCCCTGATTGAGGAGGTGGGCTATCACGCCCTCTTCACCTTTATTTATTCTCCTCGCCCTGGCACCCCGGCGGCGGGCTTTCCGGATCCCGTTTCCCGGAAGGAGAAGGGCCGGTGGTTTGATCGGCTGGTGCAGCGTCAGACAGAGATATCTGCCGAAAAGCATGCTGCCTATGTGGGCAAGGTGTACCGGGTGCTGGTGGACGGCGAGAACCGGGACGGTCGCTATGACCTGACGGGCCGCACCCCCGGCGGGCGGCTGGTACATCTCAACGGTGACAGATCGCTGATTGGGGAATTCCACCCGGTGCGCATCACTGGGGCCTCACACTGGGCGCTGTTTGGCGAACTGGCATGAGACGATAACACTGGCAGAGGATACCGCCTGCGTGCGAAAGAGACTGTATACAGCACCGGCTTCTGGGTCTGGGAGCGTCTATGGGGCCGTTCTGGAGCGGCGAGGCGGTACGGCAAAAATCCAGAAAAAACCGGGAGACACATTCGCCCGTGAGAATATAGAATTGTGAAAGATACAGAACAGGAGAACGAAACTGTTATGGCCGAGCTGACACCCATGAAAAGGCAATATCTCAAAATCAAGGAGGAGAACCCAGACTGCCTGATTTTCTTCCGGCTGGGGGACTTCTATGAACTCTTTGAGGAGGACGCCGTGACGGCTGCCAAGGAACTGGATCTGACCCTAACCACTCGGGACAGGGGTAAGCCCAAGGAGGAGCAGACCCCTATGTGCGGGGTGCCCTATCATGCCTACCAGTCCTATTTGGCCCGGCTCATCGCCAAGGGCTATAAGGTGGCCATCTGTGAGCAGATGGAGGATCCCAAAACCGCTAAAGGGCTGGTAGAGCGCCAGGTGACCCGTATCGTCACCCCCGGTACTGTTCTTGACCCCGCTATGCTGGAGGAGGGCCGCAGTTGTTACATCTGCGGCATTTATCTGGATGAGAAGGTTTCCGGCGCTGCTTTCTGCGACCTGTCCACCGGCCAGGTGGCGGTCACTGCTGCGTCCGGGGAGGAACGGCTGCCGCACTTGCTGGGAGAGCTGGGCCGCTTTGCCCCCACTGAAGCTATCCTCAGTCAGTGCGCCTATCGGGAAGAGAGCGTGGTGTCCCTGCTGCGGGACAGACTGGGCTGTCGCGCCGACCTGGGGGAGGAGTCTTTTTTCCGACTGGACACTGCCCGGGCCGCCGTGGAAAAGCAATTTCAAAACGCCGGGGACATCCCGGAGGAGGCCGCCTTCCGGGCGCTAGGAGGTCTCCTGGCCTATCTCTACCAGACGCAAAAGAACGACCTGGCCCACCTGAATGCTCTTAAGTGGTATACTGGGGGGCGCTATATGGCCCTTGATCTTTCTACACGGCGAAATCTGGAACTGACCCGGAGCCTGCGGACGGGGGAGAAGCGTGGCTCCCTGCTGTGGGTGCTGGACAAAACCCGCACCGCCATGGGCGGGCGGCTGATGTGCCAGCGGGTAGAGTGTCCTCTGATGGATCCGGATTACATCAACGCCCGGCTGGATGGGGTGGAGGAATTGGTGCAGAACACTGTGGCCAGGGAGGAGCTGACCGCCTGCCTGCGGGAAATTTCTGACCTGGAGCGGATCATCGGCCGCATCACCTGTGGAACCGCCAGCGCTAGGGACTTGATTGCCCTGTCCGCCGGCCTGGCGAGAATTCCCCGGCTGTCGGAGCTGATGGAACCCTTCCATTCCCCTCTGCTGCTGCGATTGGCCGGTGCGCTGGACAGCCAGGTGCGGCTGCGTCAGATCATCGACCGGGCCATTGCTGATGACCCGCCGGTGGGCGTTCATGATGGCGGCATCATACGGGCAGGCTACGATGCCCAGGTGGATGAGTTGCGGGATATTCTCAGCGGAGGCCGGGGCGTTGTGGCAACGATTGAGACTCGTGAGCGGGAACGTACCGGCATTAAGAACATGAAGGTGGGTTACAACAAGGTCTTTGGCTATTATCTGGAGGTTTCGCGGAGCAATACCGATAAGGTGCCGGGGGACTACATCCGCAAGCAGACCCTCACCAACTGCGAGCGGTACATCACCCAGGAATTGAAGGAGCTGGAACACCGCATCCTATCCGCGCAGGACAGGATTGTGGACTTGGAATACACCCTGTTTGACGCTGTCCGGATTACAGCGGCGGAGGAGGCGCCTGCCATCCAGCGGACGGCGGCGGCTGTGGCGGAGATCGACGTGCTACAGTCCCTGGCCACCGTGGCAGTGGCCAGGAGCTACTGCCGCCCCCAAGTGGATACTTCCGGTGTCATCGAGATTCGGGAGGGCCGACACCCTGTGGTGGAGCGTACCCTAAAAGACGCCTATTTTGTTCCCAACGATACAAAAATGGATAGTGGGGAGAACGTGCTGTCCATCATCACCGGACCCAATATGGCGGGCAAATCCACCTATATGCGACAGGTGGCCCTGATCTGCCTGATGG
>CAYUUP010000111.1:0-4262 GCA_964447925.1 uncultured Oscillospiraceae bacterium | reverse complement strand
CGAAAGACGGGAGGTAACGTATGAACGGCATTGAAAAAATCACCGCCCGCATCACCCAGGAAGTGGGAGCAGAAATTGACGCCATCCGGAAAGAGGGCGCTGCCAAGGCGGAGGAGATCACCGCCCGGTATGACGCCGCCGCCCGGCGGGAGAGCGAGGAAATCCTCCGCCGGGGCAGAGACGCCGCCGCCGAGCGGGGCGTCCGGCTGGATCGCATGGCGGAGATGGAGTCCCGGCAGCAGTTGCTAGCCACCCGTCAGGCGGCGGTGGGGCAGGCCTTTGCGCTGGCCCTCAGCAAGCTGCGGCAGATGCCCCAGCAGGACTATGTGGCGCTTCTGGCATCTCTGGCGGCTAGGGCCAGCTCTGCCGGCGGGGAGCAGATCATCCTCTCCGCCACCGACCGGGAGAGCTGCGGACAGCAGGTGACAGAGCAGGCTAACGCCATACTTGCACGGGCCGGAAAGCCCGCTGAGCTGACGCTCTCCGAAACCACCAGAGATATCCAGGGCGGTTTGCTGCTGGCTGAGGGCGATGTGGAGGTTAACTGCTCCTTTGAGACGCTGACCCGGCTGATCCGGGGTGAGATCGCCGGGGACGTGGCCCACGTCCTGTTCAGTTGAGGTCAGGAAGGAGGGCGGATTAGTTTGGCTTTGTTAAATCAAAAAATATCCGATGACGAATATCTGTTTCTGGCCACCCGGGTCCGCTGTATGGAGAACCGGCTGCTGACTGCCCAGCGGCAGGAACAGATGCTGGAGGCTCCTACTGACCTGGACGCCCTCAAGATTCTCCGGGAGTGCGGCTATCCCGAACCGGAGGAGCGGGTCGATGCGGATACAGTGGACGCCATGCTGGCGGCAGAGCGGGACAGAGTTTTTGCTGACCTGGCCCAGTTTGCTCCGGATTCCGCTATTGTGGATATTTTCAGAAGCAAATACGACTATCATAATATTAAGACACTGTTGAAGGCAGCAGCATTGGGGATGGACGCTTCCCGGCTGCTGGTGAATGCGGGTCGGGTGCCGGTCAAGACCCTGGAGGAGGCTGTGGCCTCCGGCAACACGGCCATGCTGCCTGCTACGCTGGCCTCTGCTATTGCAAAGGCCCGAGAGGTGCTGGGCAGCACCCAGGATCCTCAGCTTGCGGATTTTGTGCTGGATGCAGCCTGGCTGCGGGATATGGCAGAGGTGGCGGAAAGTTCCGGCTGCTCCTTCCTGCAGGGCTATGTTCGACTGCTCATCGACACCGCCAATCTAAAAAGCGTGGTGCGCACCCAGCGGATGGGCAAGGGTGCCGAGTTCCTGGAGAACGTAATCTTCTCCGGCGGAACGGTGGACCGGAGGCGAGTGCTGGCGGCTGCCACTTCGGGGGCCAACCTCAGTGAGCTTTTCGGCACCACTGATCTGAAGGCGGCGGCAGAGAGCGGCGCGGCGGCTATGTCCGGGGGAAGCCTGACCCAGTTTGAGCGGGACTGCGACAACGCAGCCATCCGCTATGTCAGTTCGGCCAAGTACCACACCTTGGGTCCCTCCACAGTCATCGCTTATCTAGTGGCCAAGGATACCGAGTTAACTGCCGTGCGCATTATCATGATGGGCCGTCTGGCGGGTCTGCCTGCAGCGACTGTCCGGGAAAGGCTGCGTGATTGCTATGTATAAGATCGCTGTTTTGGGTGATCGGGAGAGCGTGCTGGGCTTTATGGCCCTGGGACTGGATGTATTCCCAGCCGAGAGCGTGGAGGAGGCCAGGAGTACCTTGCGCCGTCTGGCAAAGGACGGCTCCTACGCCATCATCTATCTGACAGAGCAGTTCGCTGCCCAGATGCAGGACGAGGTGAACCGCTACAAGGACGATGTGATCCCGGCTGTCATCCTGATCCCCGGCAAGGCTGGTTCCCTGGGCATCGGTATGGACAACATCACCACATCGGTGGAACGGGCGGTCGGCGCGGATATTCTGTAGCATTGTTTCCCGCAGGGCGAATCCCCTTCGCCCATGGCGGACGAAATTAAAACCTGCGGCAGACGATTTTCAGAAATCGGCTGCCAGGAAGGAGTAGTTTATGGGCAAAATCGTTAAGGTTGCCGGTCCGCTGGTGGTGGCCACCGGGCTGGCAGACGCAAATATGTCCGATGTGGTCCGGGTAGGTGAGCAGCGGCTCATTGGTGAGATCCTCACCATGACCGGTGACTCCGCCGCCATCCAGGTCTATGAGGAGACATCCGGACTTGGCCCTGGCGCGGAGGTTGTCACCACTGGCGTTCCCATGTCTGTGGAACTTGGTCCCGGTCTGCTGGAGAACATCTACGATGGCATTCAGAGGCCTCTGGAGAGCATCATGAAGCTCTGCGGCTCCAATATCACCCGGGGTATCGACGTTCCAGCCTTGGATCATGAGAAGAAGTGGGATTTTGTGGCCACTGCCAAGGTAGGTGAGCGGGTTTCCACCGGTGACTTTCTGGGTGAGGTTCAGGAGACACCTGCCGTTCTTCATAAAATCATGGTTCCCGCTGGTGTTTCCGGTGTGGTGGAGTCCATCCAAAGCGGATCTTTCACTGTGGATGACACAGTGGCAGTGGTCAAGCTGGATAACGGCGAGACAAAGGAACTGACCATGGTGCAGAAATGGCCCGTCCGTGTGGGACGGCCATATCGCAGGAAATTTCCGCCCCAGAAGCCTCTCCAGACTGGGCAGCGGGTCATCGACACGTTCTTTCCCCTGGCAAAGGGCGGCACCGCCGCTGTCCCCGGCCCCTTTGGATCGGGCAAGACTGTAGTGCAGCACGCTCTGGCCAAGTGGGCCGATGTGGATATTGTGGTCTATATTGGCTGCGGTGAGCGGGGAAACGAGATGACCGATGTGCTGCGGGAATTCCCCGAACTGATTGACCCCCGCACCGGCGAGACGCTGATGAAGCGGACGGTACTCATCGCCAACACTTCTGATATGCCGGTGGCGGCTCGGGAAGCCTCCATCTACACCGGCATTACCATCGCGGAGTATTTCCGTGACATGGGCTATGACGTGGCCGTTATCGCTGACTCCACCTCTCGATGGGCCGAGGCGCTCCGCGAGATGTCCGGCCGTCTGGAGGAGATGCCCGGTGAGGAGGGCTATCCCGCTTATCTGGCCAGCCGTATTGCAGAGTTCTACGAGCGTGCGGGCCAGGTGTCTGTTCTCTGCGGCGAGGGCAAGGAGCGCACCGGCTCCGTCACCGCTGTGGGCGCCGTTTCCCCTCCAGGCGGTGACCTGTCCGAGCCTGTCAGCCAGGGTACTATGCGAATTGTCAAGGTTTTCTGGTCGCTGGACTCCTCCCTGGCTTACCGCCGACACTTCCCCGCCATCAACTGGCTGAGTTCTTATTCCCTCTATCTGGACTCCCTGAAGCCTTGGATGGACGAGACGCTGGGTAAGGACTTCTTCGAGAACCGCAGCCGCGCCATGGCCATCCTTCAGGAGGAATCCAGCCTGAACGAGATTGTTCAGCTGGTGGGCAAGGACTCCCTTTCCCCCGGCGACCAGCTGACGCTGGAAACCGCCAAGATGATCCGGGAGGACTTCCTGCAGCAGAACGCTTTTGTGGACATTGACACCTTCTCTGACTACCGCCGCCAGTACCTGATGCTGAAGATGATTCTGGACTATGACACCCTGTGCCGGGCTGCTCTCCAGAAGGGAGCTGATATCAACCGTCTCTTCAGCATAGACGCACGACTGGGCATCGGCCGGGCCAAGACAGTGCCGGTGGAGGAGTACGAGGAGACCTACGCCCAGCTCTCCCAGAATATGGAGGAAGAAATCAACGCCCTGGCGGAGAGAGGAGAGGTTGACTGATGATTAAGGAATATCGTACCATCCAGGAGATCGCCAGTCCTCTGATGGTGGTAAACAGGGTTTCCGGCGCCACCTATAACGAGCTGGCAGAGGTAGAGCTGCCCGATGGCTCCATTCGCCGGGCAAAGGTGCTGGAGGTCAACGGTGATACTGCTGTGGTTCAGCTCTTCGAGTCTGCCGCCGGCATCAACCTGGCGCAGTCCAAGGTGCGCTTTTTGGGACATCCCCTCCAGCTGGGCGTCTCTGAGGATATGCTGGGGCGGGTATTCAACGGCATGGGCCAGCCCATTGATGGCGGTCCTGAAATCATGGCCGAGGAATACCGGGATATCGACGGCCTGCCCATGAACCCCGCTGCCCGGGACTACCCCGATGAGTTTATTCAGACGGGCATTTCCACCATTGACGGCCTGAACACCCTGGTTCG
>CAYUUP010000110.1:0-4313 GCA_964447925.1 uncultured Oscillospiraceae bacterium | reverse complement strand
TGCCCACGGCGATGCCGAAATAGAGGACGGTCATGGGATCCTCCAGCGGCCGGATAACAGCGGGAAGCTGGAAGTCGGCAATACCCAGGAAGGTTTCCGCGATGACGCTGAGTGCGTCTCCGAAAAAGCCTCCGGTTAAGGCTCCGCAAACGGTTGTCATTATACCGATCTCCATGCCCATCTTGAACATATAGCCCATGGTTCCCTTGGGATGATACTTCTTGGTAATAATCAGCGAAACCAGGAAGATGATAAGCCCATAAGCAATATCGGCAAACATGAACCCATAGAAAAACGTGAAGAATGGGAAAATCAGCGGGTTCGGGTCGATGCCGTCGTAGGACGGAAGGGAATACATCTCCGTGACCATGTTCATAGGCGTCACCAGGGGGCCATTCTTCAGCAGGGTGGGGACGGTATCCCCCTCTTGGGGATTGCTGACCTCATAGGCGCAGTCCAGCTTCATCAGCTCTGCCTCAACCGCTTTCACACAGGAAGCGGGAACCCAGCCCTCCAGAGTGACCAGTGTGCCGGTAGTCAGGGTGCGCTCCTTGACCTCCTCCACAGCCACGTCTTGGTTCAGCCGGTCAAAGTAGATGCGCAAATCCCTGCGGGACTCCTTCCGGCCGGCGATGTCCTCCTGGGCGGCCTCCTCCTGCCGGTGCAGCTCCTCCAGCTGGGTCTTCAGCAGTTCAGCGTTCTGCCGGGGTGTGCCGGACAGATCCTTGAACCGCAGGGTGGAGAAGGATTTCTCCTTTACCACATCCATAGCAGCCCGTTGCTGCTCCTTGTGAACAATCAGAAGCAGGTAGTGCTGCTCCTTGTCCGCAGAGATGGGAATCAGCTCTGCCAGCGGCGCAGCCTGGGCCAGCTCGCCCCTTAGCGCCTCCACATCTACGGCGGAGGGACAGGCTCCGAAGAAGATGTCGGTGAACTCTGTCTCCTGCGTCTCCAGCGGCAGATCCAGTTCCATCCAGGGCTGCAGGCTCTCCAGTTGGGCGTTTACCTTGCCAATTTGGGTGCGGATGCGCCCGATCTCCGCTGTCCGGTCGTTGATGGCCTGGGCTTGGGCCTGGGCCGCGTCCGCCGCCTGAACATCAAGGAAAGCCTCCTCGGTGATGTTCTCCCGGAGGACAAAGAGGCCCTTTTTCTCCGGGGCGTACTTGTCCAGCGCCTCCATAGCGGAGGATACGGCGTTTACCGATGCCCGGGCGCTGCCCACAGCGCCCGTGTCCCTGTGCAGCAAGGCAGTCCAGCGGGGATCTGTAAGCTGATCCTCCCCCGGCTCAGAGACCTCCACACAGCCCAGATGGAGCAGGCGGCTCAGCAGGGTGTCACGCTCCTGGCACAGGGCCACAAGGCGCAGCCGCTTCATTCTGACAATAGACATTTAGCCGTCCACCACCTTTCTGACGATCAGCTCCGCGGCCTCCTCCAGCCGTGTCCGTGCCAGTTCCGTCAGACGATCACAGTCTACCCGGGTCTGCTGACGTACCGTTTCGGCCCGTCTTGCAGCCTCGGCCTCAGCCTCCTTCATCATGGCACGGGCTTCCGCATCCGCCACTTGCCGGGCAGCCTCCAGCTTTTCCCTGCCTGATTTCTCAGCCGCTGCCGCTGCCCGCTTGGCTTCCTGGGCCGCGTCCGCTTTGCGTTGACGGAGGTTCTGTTCCACTTCCGTCACTTGTTGAATCGCTTCCAGAGACAATTGTCCTCACCGCCTTCCAGGGAATTCTTCGTCAGTTTTCAAAAAACCAATTTTCCCACTTATACTTTGATTATACACCCGAAGTCAATAGATTGCAAGGAAATTTTCACAAAACTTCTGAGCTGTCTGCGCAAAATTTCATTATTCTCGGTATCAGTTTTTCAAGCATGAGCAAGTCAGCCTGCAATCACTTCAGCTGACCGAACAGTCGGTTTTCATTCACCCCGCAGATCAGTGCGGGCCGCAGCTGTCCCCGCAGCAGCTCCGCCGATTCCACCAGTACCTCTGCGTAATTCTCCCCATGGCCCCGCCACAGGCCATCCGCCGTCCTCTCCTCAAAGAGTACCTTCAGCGTCCGCCCCAGCTGTGCAGACAGGTATTCTCCCTCCATCTGCCGGGCCACCTCCCGCGCCTGGGCAGCCCGCTGCTCTTTAACTGCTTTCTCCACCTGACCGGGATAGTTCGCCGCTGCCGTTCCCTCCCTGCGGGAGTAAGGAAAAATGTGCATGGATGAGAAGCCGCAGACCCGGATGAAGTCCAGCGTCTGAGAAAATTCCTCCTCCGTCTCCCCCGGGAAGCCGGTGATCAGATCTGTGGTGATAGCGGGGGCTGTCAGATATTTCCGCAGCATCTGGCAGGACTCCAGATAGCGGGCAGTGTCATACCGCCGCCGCATCCGACGGAGAGTAGCGTCGCAGCCGCTCTGGAGGGACAGGTGGAAGTGGGGACAGACATTGGGCAGGGCAGACAGCCTGCTACAGAAGCCCTCCGTCACCGTCCGTGGCTCTAGGCTCCCCAGCCGCAGCCGCAGGCCGGGTGCTGCGGCAGACACCCCCTCGATCAGGTCGATGAGGCCGGTTTCTTCTTTAAGCTCCCGTCCCCAAGAGGATATCTCAATGCCCGTGAGGACAATCTCCCGATAGCCTTCCTCCTGGAGCCGCCTGACCTCCGCCACCGCCTGCTTCAGCGGCAGGGAACGCACCGGCCCGCGGGCATAGGGAATGATGCAGTAGGAGCAGTAATTGGTGCAGCCGTCCTCCACCTTCAGCATGGCCCGGGTGCGGGTCTGCAAGCCCCCGGCAGGCAGGGCTTCAAAGTCCCGGCAAGTCCGAATATCCCCCACCAGCAGGGCAGGCTTCTCCCCCGCTGTATGGCGGGCGGCGGCTTTCTCAATCTCCTCCAAAAAGGCCAGTCTGTCCCCAGTGCCGGAGATAATGTCCACCCCCAGCCGCTCCATATCCTCCGGCTTGGTCTGGGCGTAGCAGCCACACACCGCCACTACCGCCCGGCTGTTCCGCCGCCGGGCCTGGCGGATCATCTGCCGGGACTTTTTGTCGCTGACCGCTGTCACCGTGCATGTATTTATAATGTATACATCTGCCTCCCCCTCAAAGGGTACCAGCTCATAGCCCCGTTGGGCCAGCAGCCCCTCCATGGCCTGTGTCTCATACTGATTCACCTTGCAGCCCAGAGTACAGATGGCCGCCCGGCGGCTCGGATGCCTGTCCATGACCGCTTCCTCCTTTATTTCTGCACAAAAGCGGTTAAGAACACACAGGCGCAATCTCATTTTCCCCCTTGAACCTTTTGCCGCTTTCTAGTATAATGTATATACTATTGTACCTCATTCCGGCCCTCCTGTAAAGAAGGGCCGGAAGCAAAGCGCTTTTCAACCGAAATTTCCTGCCGTAAAGGAGTGATTTCTATGCAGGTCTATCAGATTATGCTCCACTCCATGAGGGATGTGGAGGAGTTTGTGAACCAGACCAGTCGTTTCCCCGGAGAGGTGGATGTCACCACCGGTCGCTATGTTGTCAACGGCAAATCCATCATGGGGCTGTATTCCATCGATCTGGCCCACCCGGTCACCGTTATCATTCAGGGCAGCCAGGAGGAAACTGACGCCCTGCTGTCATCCATAAAACCCTTCCTGGTGGAAGGCAGCGCCCAGGAAGGCTCCAAGGTTTTACAGGATATAATGAATAATTATTCATTATTATGGGATAAAGGCCGGAATTAGCTCTATAATTATTCATTTTTTAACTTGCGCACCAATACTGCCTGTGTTAAGATATAGGGCAGATGTCCCGGTGGGCAGGCGGCAGCGCACTGTCATCCATATTGGATATCCGGCCCAGTTGAATTTTACAAAGGAGCGATTTTGCCATGAGCGAGATTAAAAAAGTTGTACTTGCCTATTCCGGCGGTTTGGATACCTCCATCATTATCCCTTGGCTAAAGGAGAACTACGGCAGCCCGGAGATCATTGCCGTCTCCGGCGATGTGGGCCAGGGAACCGAGCTGGACGGTCTGGAGGAGAAGGCTATTCAGACCGGCGCCTCCAAGCTGATCGTAGCCGACCTGACTGACGAGATGGTAGATGATGTCATCGTCCCTTCGGTGATGGCCGGGGCCAAATACGAAACCTATCTGCTGGGTACCGCCTTTGCCCGTCCCATCATCGGCAAGAAGCTGGCGGAAATTGCCATTTCAGAGGGTGCGGACGCCGTCTGCCACGGCTGCACCGGCAAGGGCAACGACCAGGTGCGCTTTGAGCTGGCCATCAAGCGCTTTGCCCCGGGGATGAAGATCATCGCCCCCTGGCGGG
>CAYUUP010000109.1:0-4412 GCA_964447925.1 uncultured Oscillospiraceae bacterium | reverse complement strand
GACCACCTCCGGTTCAAATCCGGCTTTATGGCACAGATCATAGACGGAGTCCCTGAAATCTGGAGAGACGTTGTTGCACAGGAAGTGATCCCCCTTCAGCTCAGACAGATAGATCGCCCCCCTGTGGGCCAGCGGGTGATCCTTAGAAACCACTACCCCCAACCGATAGGTGAAGATGGGGACAGATTCGATTTCCAGATGCTCCGGAGAGCTGACTGAATAGCCCAGGTCAATTTTGCGGGCGATGATCTGTTCTTCAATTTTTGCGTTGTCCAGCATATAAAGATGCAGCCTGATCTGGGGATGGTTCAAAAAGAACTCGCTGGTGTAGTTATATAGCTTGGAGGGGGCGGAAAACATCATGCAGCTCGCGATGCAGACATCTCCTGCAGTCTCGCCGGACATATCTTTCAGTTCCTGCTCCGCCTCATCCACCTCGATCAGGATGCGCTCCACTCGCTTCAAAAACGCCCGACCGTAATCGTTCAGATAAACCGCCCGCTTGTCCCGCTCAAAAAGCAGTACCCCAAGTTCCGCTTCCAGATTGGAAATGGACTTGCTCAATGACGGCTGCGAGATATGCAGCTGCTCCGCCGCCCGGGTGAAATGCTCCGTTCTGGCAACGGTCTTGAAATAGCGTAATTGATATAACTCCATCGTGTAGTCTCCTTTCCTTTTTCACTTCTATACATTATTATATCAGATGTTCTTGAGATAGGTCAAGCTGTCAAGCTCCCGGACGGCCATTTGAGGCAGCCGGGGCAGACGTGGAAATTTTCAAAACCGGTCAATTTGCTCCTAACGCCAAAATTGTCTGAAATGTCAAAAAACTATCCTGAAATTTCCAAAAAATGGTTGCAATTGCTGAATGGCCGGTGTATAATAGCGAATAAGAACCAGAGGCCGGAGGAAGACTTTTGACGTTTTCCATAAATGCGTCTGCTTCAGATGAAGTTTGGGAAGGGGGCTGGATTTTTGGAAACCGGAAAGGTTCCCGCCAGAAGCGGGGAAATTCCGGGACGCAGCTTGCAGTAACACTATCTTTTTATGAACGGAGGAAAATTCACAATGCGAGCAAAAAAGCTGAAACGTGTATTCTCGTGCCTGCTGAGTACCCTGCTCCTGGTCAGTCTGCTGCCCGTGGCGGCGCTGGCTGAGAACCAGGAAACGGCTGCCTCTGTCACTGCGACCTATTATGGCGTGTATGAGGCCAGTGACACCGGCGCCGCCTATGCTCCCGCCGACTATGACGGCGAGCTGGCTGTCTATCTGGACAGCGATTTGACGGAAGTGGCCGAGGGCGTCACCGCCACCGTTGCTGATGGCGTGTTCACCCTGACCGGCGTTTCCACCACTGAGAATGTTGTCTATTATGTGGCTCCTGTGGACGAAGGCACGCTCGGTACCGCCACCGCCATCTACGTGGTGAATGACGAGAACACCGCCAACGCCGCCACCCTCTATCTGGCTGACGGCACCTCCATGCAGCTCACCACCTACGCCCCCAATATGGCGTATGGCAGCTACACCGCCGTTGCCGGGGAGAACACCGTCAATGGCAACACCTCAGTCTATACCGGCGCCAACCGGACTGCTCTGAGTGCGGCCAGCTATGGCATCACCGGTGCAGACGCGGATCTGGTCAACTGGTGGCTGTCTGCAGGCGCCACCAACGGCGGCGCCAGCCTGATTGACTTTGGCGACGTTATGTATGGCTTCGAGTATGTCGTTGCCCTGTACCGTCTGTTCCAAATCGTCAATGAGCAGATGACCTATGCCGATGGCTTCACCACTGAGATCGACTACGCCTCCGGCATGGGCTCCAACGATCAGTTCTCCGACGCCCTTGAGGCCACCCTGGCTTCCGGCGTGTGGAACGGCATCGCTTCCCAGTACAGCGATACCCGGGTTCCCACCACTGCGGGTGACGGCACTGGCGATGGCTATCTGCTGGAGAACCTGGTTGACGAAAATGGGGATAAGGTAAAGAGCGACGATGTGTACTCCCCCACCACCGTGGAGTTTGCCTATGTGACACTGTTCAACGCGCTGATCTCCCCCTATTCCACCACCACCTATGACACTGCCAAGCTGCTGAAAGCCGCCGCGAAATATGATAATCTGAAGGATTATGGCATTTACACCAATTTCAGCAACGAGGCCAGGATTTACGCGCTGTCCACTGTATTCCTGGGCGAGTCCACGGTCCCCTCTGGTGAAACCAAGCTGACCAAGCTGGAGACCATCGCCCTGCTGTATGCCTGCAAGGATTACTTCACCGCCAAGCAGTATGCTGACGCGGACTTTGCCGCTGCTGTTGGATCCGACTATGCCGACATGACCCGGTATTTCGGCAATATCGTCAAAACGGTTGACGAGCTGAAAGACAACGAAAACTATATGGTGGATACGACTGACTCCTCCATGCTGATTATGGCCAGCCAGACCCTGACCAACAGCGTCTTTGGCGCAAAGGCTGAAGGCACTTCCGGGAAAACCGCCGCTGCCCTCTATAGCTTCGATACCTCTACTGACGGACAGGCTTCCGCCTTTGCCGACATGGGCATGGCCCCCGGCAAGGGCTACACTGCGGAGTTTACAGCCCCGGAGGGCCTGACCGAGGATGAAGTCAACAAGCTCGGCTTTATCTACAACGCCACCTTCCGGAATGCCTACTATCGCGAGGGCATCGGCTCCGCCGTTGCCATTGTGAATCAGGACACGGATGTCACCCTGACCTCCGATGATGGCTCTCTGGTTCTCTCCGGCTCCGGCGGTTCCATGGCCGGCACCGCTTATGTGGCCTTTGGCGCCTCCCTGACTATCAAGAACGCCGTGGCCTACTCCGCCAGCCAGCACCTGACCAATAACCTGTATAATGGCACCATCCATTATCTGGATGCCCTTGCTGTGGCCGGCGGCCGTGTGTTCAGCTCCGACTTCTGGGGCGGCTATCAGGTCTTTGAGGACACCGTCGCCTCTGGCGGCAACGTCACGGACGAGCCCACCACCCTGGTGGTCAAGAACTCCGTCTATGGCAACAGCGTGGGCGGCAACGGCTTCGCCTCTCAATATTTTGAGAACTCCGTGCTGAACGTCAGTTCCGCCTCCTTCCACAACACCACCTCCTGCATCACGGATATTGGCTCTCTGACTCTGGTCAACTCCGTCGAGAACAACAGCGGCAGTTCTGTCATCAGCGTCAGCAAGGGCGAAAATGCCATCCTGACCCTGGTTGACAGCGACATCAACATGGCTGGCGGTAATGTGCTGGCCAGCCTGGACAGCAAGTACAGCATCAATAACAGTGATTCTCTGGGTAAGGATGCTGTCTATGACGCGCTGTATGACAGCGAGGTTGCTGTTTACCTCTACGGTGACAACACCATCACCACCTCTGACGGCGATCTCTCCGCGTCTGTGGCCGAGGGTGCGACCCTGTACATCTATGGCTCCGTCGTGGACGAGAGCGGCAGCCCCGTCACAGTTGAGGGCGCCACTGTTGTTGCCACCGAGGGCTACGGCACCCTGACCGTGCTGGCTGCTGAGACTACCCAGGAGGGTTCTGATGTCTCTGAGGGATCCGGCGAAGGCGGCGGTATGCCTGGTGAAGGCGGCGGTATGCCTGGTGCAGGCGGCTCCAGCACCGGCCTGGCAGGTATGCTCTCCCTGAGCCAGTACGTCTTTGTGGCCAGCCAGGATGAGGTTGTTGTTCCCACCACGGCTGAGCCCACCGAACCGACTGAGCCCACCGAACCGACTGAGCCCACCAACCCGACTGAGCCCACCAACCCCGGTGATGATACCCCTGCCGGGACTGATGAGAAAAACGGCGACAACGCCCTCATCGGCCTGTGGGCTGGACTGTGCCTGATTGCCGTCCTGACTGCCGGTACAGTTGTGATCGTGAACAAGAAGCGCGGCTGATGCTCCGATGAGCTGATCTGCGGTTCAAGCGCACAAAATAACAGGCCCCCCGGCATAAACCGGGGGGCCTTAGCCCGTCAAAACGCTGCGGAGCAGAGGCTCCGGGACTGCATCGAAAAAGCCCGTCCACATTGGCTGCGGACGGGCTTTGTAATATGAGTGGAAGGGGAATCAGCCAAAGTACCGCTCCAGCAGACCTTGAAGCGCACGCCCGTGGCGGGCCTCGTCCCGGGCCATCTCATGGACGGTGTCGTGGATGGCATCCAGATTCAGCTTCTTGGCTCGGACAGCCAGGTCGGTCTTGCCGGCGGTGGCGCCATGCTCGGCCTCCACCCGCATCTCCAGATTTTTCTTGGTGGAGTCGGTGACAACCTCACCCAGCAGCTCGGCGAATTTGGCGGCGTGCTCGGCCTCCTCATAGGCGGCCTTCTCCCAGTACATGCCAATCTCGGGATAGCCCTCCCGATAGGCCACACGGGCCATGG
>CAYUUP010000108.1:0-4532 GCA_964447925.1 uncultured Oscillospiraceae bacterium | reverse complement strand
CTGATGAACCGCACAATTCTGATTGCCAACACCTCCAACATGCCGGTGGCCGCCCGTGAGGCATCGGTTTACACCGGCATGACCCTGGCAGAGTATTACCGCGACCAGGGCTACCATGTGGCCTTGATGGCAGATTCCACCTCACGGTGGGCAGAGGCTCTGAGAGAGATCTCCGGCCGCCTGGAGGAAATGCCTGCGGAGGAGGGCTTCCCCGCTTATCTGGCTTCTCGCCTGGCGGAATTTTATGAGCGGGCCGGCTATGTGGAAACACTGGAGGGGAGAGAGGGTTCCGTCACCGTGGTGGGGGCCGTCTCCCCTCAGGGTGGTGACTTCTCTGAGCCTGTCACCCAGAACACTAAGCGGTTTATTCGCTGCTTTTGGGCGTTGGATCGCTCCCTGGCCTATGCCCGCCATTTTCCCTCCATCCACTGGACGAATTCTTATTCCGAGTATCTCTCCGATCTGAAGGGATGGTATGACGAGAATATCGGGCCGGAATTTTTGGTGTGCCGCCAGCGGATTGCCAATCTGCTGCAGGAGGAATCCTCCCTGATGGAGATTGTCAAGCTCATCGGCGCTGATGTGCTGCCGGAGGATCAGAAGCTGACCATCGAGACGGCCAAGCTGATCCGGGTGGGCTATCTCCAGCAGAATGCCTATAACGACATCGACACCTATGTGCCACTGGAAAAGCAGCTTCGTATGATGCAGCTGATTTTGAAGCTGTATGACGGCGGGTTAAAGCTGCTGGAGCGGGCCATTCCCACGTCCCAGCTTCGGGCTACCGGTATCTTCGAGGAGCTGGCCCGTATTAAGTATGAGGTGCCAAACGACAGGCTGGAGCTGTTAGAGGGCTACAGTGACCGTATCGACAAGGTGTTGAAGCAGGTTTCCGATGCCAATCAGGAAGGGGGTAGGACGGCGTGAAGCTGGAATACATTGGTCTTTCGGAGCTGTCCGGCTCCCTGATTGCCTTAGACGGCGTCTCCGGCGTATCCTATGACGAGATGGCGGAGATTATCCTGACGGGCGGTGAAAAGCGCTATGGACGTGTCATTATGCTGGAGGGCGATAAGGCGGTACTTCAGGTCTTTGAGGGTACCCATGGCATGGCGCTGGACAATGTGCGTACCCACTTCACTGGCCACCCCATGGACATTGCCCTATCCAAGGAGATGCTGGGCCGGGTCTTTGACGGAGCGGGCCGACCCATTGACGGGTTGGGGGAGATATTCCCCGACCAGCGGCGGGACATCAACGGCTCCGCCATCAATCCCGTCTCCCGTCAGTACCCCAGAAGCTGCATTTATACCGGCATTTCCGCCATTGACGGAACCGCTACCCTGATTCGGGGGCAGAAGCTGCCCATCTTCTCCGGCGATGGCATGAAGCACAATGAGCTGGCGGCTCAGATTGTCCGGCAGGCCCGGGTGCCGGGCCAGAATGAGGGCTTTGCCATCGTCTTTGCCGCTATGGGTGTCAAGAATGATACCGCCGACTTCTTCCGCCGGAACTTCGAGGAGGCAGGTGCGCTGGAGCGGGTGGTCATGTTTATGAATCTGGCCTCCGACCCTATTGTAGAACGTATTCTGACCCCCCGCTGCGCCCTGACGGCAGCGGAATATCTGGCATTCACCTTGGGATATCATGTGCTGGTCATCATGACCGACATGACATCCTATTGCGAGGCCGTCCGGGAGTTCTCTTCCTCCAAGGGGGAAATCCCCTCCCGGAAGGGCTTCCCATCTTATCTCTATTCCGACCTGGCCTCACTCTATGAGCGGGCGGGTATGATCCGTGGCCGGGAGGGCTCTGTCACCCAGGTACCCATCCTGACCATGCCCAACGATGACATCACCCACCCAATCCCTGACCTGACGGGCTATATCACCGAAGGACAGATTGTCCTAGACAGGGAACTGGATCAGCGGGGCATCTATCCGCCCATCTCTATCCTGCCATCCCTCTCCCGGCTGATGAAGGACGGCATCGGCGAGGGCTATACCCGGGCCGATCACTCCGCCGTCTCCAACCAGCTCTTTGCCGCCTATTCCAAGGTGCAGGATGCCCGCTCTCTGGTTTCTGTTATCGGCGAGGATGAACTTGGCCCAACGGACAGGAAATATCTGGAATTTGGTTCCGCTTTTGAACGACATTTCCTGGCCCAGGCCGAGACGGAGAACCGCTCCATCGACGATACATTAGATATGGGCTGGAAGCTGCTCTCCATCCTGCCGGTGGAGGAGCTGGATCGTCTGGACGCCGATACTCTGAAGGCCCACTATGTGGAGGGGGCCTGGAAGGAGTTGACCTAAATGGCGGCAGCTGTCCTGCCCACCAAGGGCAATCTGATGATGATCAAACGGTCACGGGCGCTGGCCCAGACGGGTTATGAGCTGATGGACCGCAAGCGGAATATCCTAATCCGGGAGATGATGTCTCTTATCGACGATGCCAAGGCGGTGCAGGGGGATATCAATACAGTCTTTGCCGAAGCCTATGAGGCGTTGAAGTGGGCTAACATTGAAAACGGTGCCTGCGATCGGCTGGCAGCCAGCGTCCCTTTGGACGATACGCTGGATATCCAGTACCGCTCTGTCATGGGTGTGGAGTTGCCCCACATCCCGGACAATTCGCCCCCGCTGCGGTTATACTATGGCTTTGGGGATTCCAACTCCCGGCTGGATGAGGCCTATATCAAGTTTGCAAGGGTAAAGGATTTGGTGCGGAGACTGGCGGAGATGGAAAATTCCATTTATCACCTGGCCCAGGCCATTAAAAAGACGCAGAAGCGGGCAAACGCCCTGCAAAATATTGTTATTCCCAACTTCGACCGGACAGAAAAGCTGATTTCCGATGCACTGGAGGAAAAGGAACGGGAGGAGTTTGTCCGCCTGAAAGTCATCAAGAACTTTACGGCGGAGGAATAAACAAAAGAGCTGCCCAAGGGGAACGCGTTGTAAGGAAGCTGTTCCCCTTGGGCTTTGTAATCAGCCAGATGACCTGGCAGAAGAAACATCTCTCTGACCTGTTTTCTGCTGCGCAATTATATATAATATCGGAAGCCCGGCTGTTATACAGTGTACAGTCGGGCTTCTGGCAGACTGAGGGGCTGCCTTGCCAAAAGGCAGCCCCTGCACTTGAGAATTGAATTTACTGCTCCCGCATATCCACGTGCCAGATATTTTTTGCATACTCGCTCACCGCACGGTCAGCGGCGAAGATGCCGGACTTTGCAATGTTCATGAGGGCCATGCGGTTCCATCTCTCCGTATCCAGATAGGCCTTGGCTGCCCGCTCCTGACAGTAGCGGTAGCTCTCAAAGTCCGCCAGCAGCATATACTCATCAGCGGGGGAGCCGTCGCCCAGCAGCAGCCGCCGTGCCAGGTCATCATAGTGCTTGCCATCCCCAAAGCCCATTCTCATGGCGTGGAAAATATCCTGGAGGATGGCGCTGTTGTTAAAATAGCTGTAGGGGACATAGCCCTCCCGCTTTTTTGCCTGAACCTCGTCAGCAGTAAGACCAAAGATGAATATATTGTCATCTCCCACCTGCTGACGGATCTCCACATTAGCCCCGTCCATAGTGCCCACAGTGACGGCACCATTCATCATGAACTTCATATTACCGGTGCCAGAAGCCTCCTTGCCTGCGGTGGAAATTTGCTCAGAGATGTCGGCAGCGGGAATCAGTTTCTCTGCCATGGTGACACGGTAGTTCTCCAGGAAGAAGACTTGAAGCTTGCCCTCACACACCGGGTCATTGTTGATGGCCTTTTGGAGGGAGCAGAGAAGTTCAATGATGCGTTTGGCCACAGTGTAACTCTGGGCGGCCTTGGCCCCAAAGAGAAAGACCCGGGGAACCATCTCAAAGCTGGGATCGTTTTTCAGCTTCTGATAGAGATAGATGATGTGCATGGCGCTTAAAAGCTGCCGTTTGTACTCATGGAGCCGCTTCACCTGGACGTCAAAAATGGCGTTGGTGTTCAATTCAAAACCGTATTCGCGGGCAGCCCAGGCAGCGAAGTCACGTTTGTTGGCGGCCTTGATCTCACCTAGCTTGGCCAGAGCCGCGCTGTCACTGGCGAAGGCGGTCAGATCCTCCAGGGACTGGGGGTTCAACAGATAGCTGTCGCTGCCGGTGAGTTCCACAATAAAGTCGTGGAGCCGGGGATTGCTCTCTGCCAGCCACCGGCGGTGATCCACGCCGTTGGTGACATTGGTGAACTTCTCCGGTGTCCGCAGCCAGGCGGAGTGGAAGACATCCTTAATCAGAATATCAGAGTGGAGGGCGGAGACACCATTGACGGCAAAGCAGGCGGCTATGCAGAGATTTGCCATCCGCACCTCGCCGCCCCAGATGACGGCCATTTCCTGCAGGCGGCTGAAATCATTGTGGAAGAATTCCCGCAAATCCTTCAGATAGCGGTCGTTGATCTCACAGAGGATGAGCCAGATGCGGGGCAGCTGGGATTCAATAAGGTTCTGGGGCCACTTTTCCAGGGCTTCCGCCAGCACGGTGTGGTTGGTGT
>CAYUUP010000107.1:0-4679 GCA_964447925.1 uncultured Oscillospiraceae bacterium | reverse complement strand
GCCGGAACTATTTCCGGTCTCCGGGAATGCACATCTCCGGCCAGACCGGCGATGCCGATGCCATGGCTTACCGGGCAGGGGCGGTCATCAGCGGCAAGGAATTCCCGGATATGCACATGAACATTGCCAAGGACCCCATGTGGAAGGGCAACGGAGAGATGTATCCGGCCTATTTTCAATTTGACGATGCCCTGGGCCGCCGGATTCCCAACCGGGGCTTTGACCTGTCCATCGTCAGCTCCGTCCATGCCGGCTACGGCCCCATCTATTGGGACTTTGGAAAATGTACGGAAAATGACCTGCGTTCCATCGATGAATACCTGAAGAAGCGCAATAATCCGAAAGAGATTCAGCGGGTTGGCATCAATCCCCACGAGGGCGGAAAATACCCGATGATCGGCGGCGCCGCCGCCGGCGGCTGCCAGGAACAGACGGCGGGCCTGTGGACCACCGATACCAACGGCAGTTCCACCATTCCGGGGCTGTACAGCGCGGGAGACTGCTGCGCCACCTGGATGTGGGGTGCCATTATTCAGGGGCCTCCTCCCGGACTGTCTCCCGCCGGGATTACCGGCAAGCGGGCCGCCAAGGCTGCCGCCGCGTACATCAGGGGCGCGGCCCGGCCCGCCCTGAGGGATGGAGATTACGCCCAGGCAGAGGAGCACATGTGCTCCTTCAGCCGCCGCAGAAGCGGTTTTGATCCCCGTTGGGTAACCCAGCTGCTGCAAAACTACTCGATGCCCTATTATGTTCTCCACATCAAGGAGGCATCCCGGCTGGAGGCCACGCTGACCCTGGTGCAATACCTGGAAGAGCACATGGTGCCGATGATGCGTGCGGAGGATCCCCATATGCTTCGGCTGGCCCATGAGACGGCAAATATGGCCCTCAACGCGGAGATGACCATCCGTGCATCCCTGTTCCGCACGGAGAGCCGGGGCTGGCACTATCGGGAGGATTTTCCCGAGCAGAATGACGCGGAATGGCTGGCCTGGAATCAGATCCGGCAGAATGGCGCGGGACAAATGAGCCTGACCAAGGTGGATGTGCCCCAGCAGTGGCGTCCCACCGTTCCGGTGGAATTCCGCAAGAACTGGCTGGCTTGGGAACATCCCGCCGATTGCTTCAAGTGAGGAGGTACTTCAATGGCAATTCAACCGATCAATCGTGAAATATGTGTGGGCTGCGGCCTCTGTGTCAAAGCCTGCCCCATGGATGTCATCCGGCTGAACGGGAAAAAGGCCGTGGTATGTTATGTGGAAGAGTGCATGTGCTGTGCCGCCTGTGAGGATGTATGTCCTGCCGGGGCCATCTATGTCTCGCCGGAGAAGGAAAACCCGCTGATGGTTTCCTGGCGCTGAGGGGGAGAAATCCGTGAAGTATGATAATACCCGTATCAAAAAACTGAGGACGGCCATGCTGGTCCAGCCCTCCATCTGCGTGGAACGGGCCGCGCTCATAACGGAGTCCTATCAGGCAACGGAGGGAGAATGCGCACCCATCCGCCGGGGCAAGGCGTTTGCCCATTTGCTGCGCAATATGACGGTACATATCTATCCAGACGAGCTCATTGTGGGCCGGCCCACCTCCAAGGTGCGAGGCGGCTCCATCAGCCCGGAATTGCAGTGCGATTGGATTCTGGATGAGCTGGACCTCCTTTCCACCCGGGAGACCGACCCATTTGAACCCCTCACGCAGGAGGAGCGGGAGACCCTTCAGCGGGTGGTACCCTACTGGCGGGATAAGTCGATCCGGGCCAAGTGGGATGAGACGGTGGATCCGGCGTCCAGGCCCTATGATGACCTGATCATCGGCGGCGGCGCTTTCTGCGGCAACAACCAGTTCCCCGGCCATGCCTCTCCGGATTATGGTCAGTTGCTGAACTATGGGGCCGAGGGGCTGCTTGCTAAAGTGGAGGAGCGGCTGAAGCAGCCGGCCTCCCAGGCCCAGCAGGACGAATTGGAGGGCATGAAGCTGTGCCTGGACGCCTTTAGCGAACTGGGTGACCGGTACGCAGAGGAAGCCCTGCGTCTGGCGAAGCAGGAAACGGACCCGGCCCGGCAGGCAGAGCTGCTGGAGATTGCTGAGACTTGCCGTGCTGTGCCCCGGAAGCGGGCCTCCAATTTCCGGGAGGCAGTGCAGTCTCTGTGGTTTGGCTATATCTGCGTCATGCTGGAAAACTGGGGTACCGGCAACACCTTCCTGCGGGTGGATCAGTATCTCTATCCCTTCTATGAGACCAGCCGCGCCGCCGGCATGACCGGGCAGGAGGCCTATGAACTGTTGGCCATGCTGCTGGTCAACTGCAACTCAGACTGCGTGGTGTACAGCGAGAAGCGCAGCCACGGTTTTGCCGGCAACAACTCCGGCTGTTCCTTCACCATCGGCGGCGTGAAGCCAAATGGGGAAAACGCCGTCAACGAGTTGTCTTATCTGCTGTTGGAGGCGGAGCGGACGGTCAATATGGGCTCGGATGACGTGGTGGTGCGCATCGGGGACAATACGCCCGACGACTTTATTCTGCTGGCCTGTGACGTGGCCCGGGATGTGGGCGGCAAGCTGAAATTCCTGGGGGACAAGACCGCCATTGCCAATCTGGAGCGGGATGGTATGCGCCGGGAGCAGGCCAATGACTACGCCATCGTAGGCTGCACCTCCCCCACAGTGGGCGGTTTGAGTTATAATATTCCCGGCGGCATCATCTCGCTGCCCGGCATTCTGGAGCTGGCCCTGAATGATGGCATCCATCGTCTGACAGGTTTGCAGTTGGGGGCAAAGACCGGAGACGCGGCGGAGTTTCGCTCTTATCATGAACTGTGGGAGGCCTTTTGTACCCAGGTGCGTCATGTCATTCCCCATTGCCACAACATCAAAAATGCGGATAAGGAAATGATCTCCCGCTATATGCCCTCTCCCTTCCAGTCCTCCATGCTTCCCGTGTGTGTGGACACTGCCACCGACGTCATCGACGGCGGAACGGCGCCGTTCTATTCCTTTGCCATGTCTCTGGCAGGTGCCCCCAATGTGGGGGATTCCCTGGCCGCCATCAAAAAGTATGTCTTTGAAGAGGGCCGGGTTACCTTGGGAGAGATCTGCGACGCGCTGAGGGCCAATTATGAGGGCTATGAGGACCTGCAGAAGCTGCTGCTCCGGGCGCCAAAGTTTGGAAACAATGATCCGTATGTGGATCACATCGTGAATGATGTGCTGAGCTATGTCTCCGATGTAGTGGCTCAGACCAGCGGGTTCCACGGCGCCCAGTCCACCGTGGCCGCAGCGGCAGTCACCGCCAACATCGGCCTGGGCATGGTCTGCGGCGCAACGCCGGATGGACGAAAGGCGGGAGAGCCCATCTCCGAGGGGGGCATCTCTCCGGCTCAGGGCCGCAACAGCACAGGAACCACCGCCACTATGATGAGCGTTGCCGGTCTGGATCATTCCAAACTGCGCCACGGCGAGGTGCTGAATATGCGTATAAACCCCGACGCAGTGCAGGGAGAGGACAAGCTGAACAAATTCAAGGCGCTGATCCTGTCCTATCTCAACGCTGGCGGATTTTTGGTGCAGTTTAACATTGTCTCCACCGAGACGCTGCGGGATGCGCAGCTCCATCCGGAAAACCATCGGGATCTGGTGGTGCGGGTGGCCACCTATGCCGCCTACTTTGTGGAGCTGGGCGCAGAGCTGCAAAATGACATCATCCGCCGCCTGGAGTTCACGGAATGCTGAACCCGTCGGAGGCGACGATTTTCAATATCGTCCATGGCTCCTTTGTGGACGGCTGGGGCATCCGCACTACGGTGTTTTTAAAGGGCTGCCCCCTGCGGTGCAAATGGTGCTGTAATCCGGAAAGCCAGCGCAGGGAGCCGGAGCTGAAGCTCGTCCGGGAGCACTGCTCCGGCTGCGGAAAGTGTGTGCCCGAGTGTCCCAAAGGCGCACTTCAACAGAAGGGCTCCTCTGTGTCGGTGGACCGGAATCTGTGCGACGGCTGCGGCAGGTGCGTTCCGGTCTGCTGGCCCGGTGCGCTGGAAATTTGGGGCAAGAAGTGCACTGCCGAAGCTGTATTTGCCGAGTGTCTCCGGGATGAGGCGTTTTACCGCCAATCCGGCGGCGGCGTCACCCTCAGCGGGGGTGAGCCGACCCTTCAGCCGGAGTTCTGTCTGGAGATGATCCGGCTTTGCCATGGGCGCGGTATTCCGGTCGCCGTGGATACCTGCGGTCAGGTCACCACCCAACAGGGGCTGGAGGTACTGCGGCAGGCGGATCTGATCCTTTTTGATGTAAAGGGGCTTGACCCCCAGCGTCATTTGATCAACACCGGGGTATCCAGCGACCTCATCCAGCGGAATCTTGCCCTGTTGGAACAGGCGGGCAAGGAGGTCATTATCCGTTACCCTGTCATTCCCCATCATAACCGGCAGGAGGCGGGAGAGATTGCCGCACTGCTGGCCCGCCTGCACTGTGTCAAACGGGTGGATGTGATCCCTTATCACCAGTATGGTACGGGAAAGTACGAGCAGTTGGGTCGGCATTACACTTTGGACGAGGAGAGCATTCCCGCCGGGGAGCAGGATGAACTGGCAGAGCTGTTCCGCCGAAAGGGATTGAACGTCCAATTGGGCGGCTAGAAACAAAATGAGTGAGGAAGTACTATGCGCTATCAAGATGTTTATGAGATG
>CAYUUP010000106.1:0-4682 GCA_964447925.1 uncultured Oscillospiraceae bacterium | reverse complement strand
CCACCGATGGTCATGGGCGTGAACATGTGGGGATATTTGGTGCAGGACATGGAAAACATCCTTTCTCGTTAGGGATCGTATCAATCATCATGAGGCTGCGGGAATACCTCCCGCCCACTTTTTTCCGCGCTGTGCAGGGCATCCGCATTTTTGCGAGATGGCCCCCCGAAGCAGGGCACCATCCCGCAATCGCGCAGGTCAGCCGCCGAAATAGGCCTTCCGTACCACATCATTGTTGCGGATATCTTCAACACTGCCCTCGGCCACTATCTCGCCGACTTGCAGGGTATAGCAGTAGCTGGCCACACTGAAAGCCAGGTGAACATTCTGCTCCACCAGCAGGATGCTGGTTCCCTTGGTCTTGTTGATCTCTCTGATTTTTACTCCGATGTCCTCAATGATGCCGGGAGCAAGTCCCAGAGAAGGTTCGTCCAGGCAGAGCAGCTTTGGGTCTGCCATCATCGCCCGGCCGATGGCCAGCATCTGCTGCTCGCCGCCGGACATGGTTCCCGCCTTCTGCTTCAGCCGCTCCTTCAGCCGGGGGAACAGTCCATATACGAATTCCAGGTCCTCCTGAATTGCCTTTTTGTCGGTGCGCTGGGCAGCGCCCAGCAGGAGATTCTTATAGACTGACATAAAAGGGAAGAGATGCCTTCCCTCCGGGGCGAGTACCAGTCCCTGCTGAACTTTTTCCGCCGTGGAAAGCCTGGTGACATCCTCCCCTCGGAAGGTAATGCTGCCCTCCGCAACGGGCACCAACCCCACCGCCGCATTCAGCGTGGTGGATTTACCGGCTCCGTTGGAACCCACCAGTGTAACGATACCGCCCTCCGGCACGTTCAGGTTGACATCGTGGACGGCAACAGACTTGCCGTACACGACCTTCAGGCCCTTGATCTCCAGAATATTACTCATACCTTGCCTCCAAAATAGGTGTCGATGACGGTGGGGTCCTCCCGCATACCCTGAGGCGTTCCCTCGTAGATCTTATGGCCAAAGCTGATGACGGAAACACTGTCCAAAATGTCCAATATCTGCATGTTATGCTCTACCACGAGGATCGTGATGCCCTTGTCCCGCAGATTGGATATTGCCTGGATGGAAAATTCAATTTCCTCCGGGTTCATGCCGCCCAGCGGCTCGTCCAGCAGCAGGAGCTTGGGCTTGGTGGCCAGTGCGCGGGCCACGCCCAGTATTTTCTGGTAGCCATGGGGCAGATTCTTCGCCAGCTCATTGCGTACATGGGACAGGCCAAGGAATTCCAGAATCTCATCGGCGGACTTTGCGATATACCGCTCGTTCTCCCGATAGGACTTCGTGTTGAAGAAGATGGCCGGCAGCGATGAGTGGGGCCGCAGATGATAGGCCGCAGTCACATTTTCAAACACGGTAAAGTCACCGAACAGGGGATTGAGCTGGAAGGTGCGGCCGATCCCCATCTTTGCCACAGTGTGGGGCGGCGTCTTTGTGATTTCCTTACCGGCATAAAAGATGTGACCGGAGCTGGGGCGCAGCACGCCGGTAATCATGTTGAAGAAGGTTGACTTCCCAGCGCCGTTGGGTCCCATGAAGCCCTTGATCTCGCCCTCTTCAATACTGAAGTCCAGGTCGGTAATGACAGACAGGCCGCCAAATCGCTTGGTGATTCCAGATGTTTCCAGCAGATGCATTACTGCTCCCCTCCTTCCGTTCCGACGGAGGCCGCTGCCAGCTGCTTCTTCTCCCGGCCCTTCTCCACCAGCTTTTTGACCAGTGTTGGAATACCGGCCAGGCCGCCAGGCAGCAGATAGGCCACCAGCAGTGTGCAGGCTCCGGTGAGATAGGGGGCATACTGGCTCAAGCCGCGGCCCAGTTCAGGAATCAGCACAAAGATGATTGCGCCGATAATGGGGCCAATAAACCTGTCCTCGCCGCCGATCATCATGTACATCAGCAGCCACAGGGAGAAGGTCATATCATAGTTAGTGGTAGACAGAACGGTGGAATACAGTGCGTAAGCGCCGCCCGCAATCCCCGCGAAGAAGCTGCCCACGCCCACAGCCAGCAGACGGTAGAAGGTGGCGTTGACGCCGATGGAGGAGGCCACATCCTGAGATTGCGCCAACGCCCGCAGCGTTGTCCCAATGCGACAATGCTCAAACCGGTAGAGAACCAGCAGACAGACCACCGTCAGCGCCACAAAGAAGTAGTAATTGGCAGTGGAGTTTTTGAACATGGAGGGGATGCCGGTGAGTCCCCGGTATCCGCCGGTGATGCTCATCGCCTTGATGATGTAGATAAAGGTCACGCCCATGAACATGGAGGCCATAGAGTAATAGAGTCCCTTCAGCCGGACAAAGGGCAGACCAGTGATTACGCTGACCGCTGCGGCAAATAGACCACCAGCCAAAATCGTGATGATCGGGGGCAAGCTGAAATTCTTTGCCAGAATGCCGGTGCAGTAAGCGCCCAGCGCGATAAATGCGCCATGGGCAAAGGTCAGATTTCCAGACAGGCTGATGGTACGCAGACTGACCGTGCCAATCACATTATACAGCACTAGGATCAGGATGCCCGTCCAGTAGGAGCCTGTCACAAACGCCGGAGCAGCCAGCGCGATCACCAGGAGCAGGGCATAGGGTGCGGCCTTGGCCGCAGTCGCTTTTTTCATTACAGCGCTCCCTCCTCTCACATTTCATGCCCAAAGAAGCCTTTGGGACGGATCAGCAGCAGAACAACGATGACGGAGCAGGACAGGGCGCTGGCAGTATAGCTCTGGAAAAAGACCGGGCAGACGGAATCCAGCAGCGCCATGATTACGCCAGTAGCGATGATGCCGTTCATAGAGCCTGCGCCGGCCAGCATAACCAGCATCAGAATACGGATATTCATGTTGTCGCCCATATAGGGAGACAACTGCTGATAGGCGCCCATCATGCTGCCGGAGATGGCCGCCAGGGCAAAGCCCAGTGCGCAGACCAAGGCAGACACCTTGTTGATCGGGATGCCCTGGAGGGAAGCGCCCATCCGATCCTGGGCCACCGCCTCCATTTCCATACCCAGCTTGGTACGGTAGACAATGTACAGGGTGATTATCAGCAGAATTACGCCCACAGCAAACGTGGTGATCTTCTCATTGCTGACGGACACGATCCCCAGGCTGGTCACGCCGTTGGCATAGGAGGTGATAGAGAGGGTCTTGGAGCCGGAGAGCAGGGTAGCCGTCTGCTGGAGCATGGTCATCAGAGCCACTGAAATCATGACCACCCGACTGAACTGGGTATAATAGGGGCGGAAACAAAACCGCTCCATCAGCAGCCCTATTCCCGCCAGCGCCAGCGCAGAGAGCAGCATGGCCAGCCAGTTATTCAGCCCCGCCTTCGCGCTGAGATAATAGGTAATGTACGCCGCCAGCATATAAAACGCGCCGTGGGCCAGGTTAATCGTTCCAAGCATATTGAAAATGAACGCGAAGCCCAATGACGCCAGAATATACATGGACGCCAGCACCAGTGTATTGACTGCGATATTGGAGGCAATCGTAAACAACTAGCACACATCCTTTCTGTGTTCTCCCCGGAGGGATATCTTGCGAAAAGGGCGGAGGAGCTGATTCCTCCGCCCCGCATATTACACCGATTCAGGCTGTCTGATCCCGATCAGGGTACCTCGCACTCCACGGTGCCGCCGAAGATGACCTCGCCATTCTCCAGATAGGTGATGGAGTTGGGATGGGCAATCACGTGGGCGTTGCCGAAGGTCTCCACGCCGCCAGGCACACCGGTGCCATACAGCGTATCTACAGAGTCGATGGTGTCATAGTACGCCTGAACGTCCTCTACCTCAACAGAGCCGGCGCCCTGCATGAGTTGCAGCAGGACATACATATTGTTTACGGAGGCGCCGCACCAGGAGGCGGCGGTGTCCTCACCGTACTCCTCTTTGAAGAGGTTATAGATTGTGTTGAAGATGTCCGTATTGTTCTCAGGTGTCTCCACATCGGAGCCCATGGTGAAGGCGCGGGAGACGTCGTTCAGGCCGCAGGCCTCCAGCAGCATGCTGGCGTTAGAACCCACCACGCAGGCCGTGACCATGTCAGAACCGTTGTTGCGCAGCTCCTTCAGAATGGAGCCAGTGTTGGTCACATCGCCATTGCCGATGAATACATCCGCGCCGGTGTTAATCAGCTGGAGGGCGATGGCGGAAAAATCAGTTGCCTCGGCATCAAAGACTACGGGGCTATCCACATACTCCAGGCCCAGCGCCGCGCAGACGCTCTCTACCAGGGCAGCCTGTTCCGTGTTGGATCCGTTGTCATCGCAGCAGTAGACCACCTTGGTGGCATCCGGATACTGCGTCTGGACAAAGGCCAGAGCCGCAGCAAACTGGGCCGGGGCAGCGTTGAAGAAGGTATAGGAATAGGGATGCGCGTCACCCAGCGTGTTGAAGTTCAGGTTGTTCTGGGACATGACGTTCATGATGCCGGCATTCTCAAAGATGTCCAGCGCACCCTCCACCCAGAAGTCGTTTGTCTCAATGACGTAGTGGATATCGGAATCGTCGGCCAGGAGCTGAGCAGCGGAGCGGATACCGTCTGCGTCGGACTGTCCGTCCTCCACCACGACCTGAATCGTGTAGGTGGTATCACCGATGGTGATGCCGCCCTGGTCATTATAGTACTTGGCCAGGCACTCCATCTCCAG
>CAYUUP010000105.1:0-4757 GCA_964447925.1 uncultured Oscillospiraceae bacterium | reverse complement strand
ATTGGCCTGGGGAATTTTGGCTTATTTCAATACTGGCGTCGTATACGTGTTGTTGTCGTCCAGGGTCTTATAAGGCTCTGGCCAGGGTACGCTGTCCTGTACCGGCTGTACAGGGGTATAGCTGCTGTGCAGTGGACCGTCTGTTACCGGGGGATTGGCCCCACTGGCCAGTTTTTTGACGCTGTCCGGCAGAATGGACTGAGGTGGCCCCTTCTGCTGTCCTCCGGGGTCACCGGGACGACCGGGACCGCCGCCAGGTTTTCCACCGAGCTTACCGCCGCCGGGAGGGACTACCGGGCCACCGGGGCCACCCATAGGCCGGGGATTCTTCATCATGGCATAGCTCTCCTTGGCCCAATTGGTGGTATCAAAGCTGCCACCACGGATATCCGGGCAGACCTGCTCATGGAGATACTTCCAGGCACCGTCCTCAAAGACGAAATCAGAACCGTACCGCTCCCACAGCACCATGCAGCTCCTTCCTCCGGAGGTGGATAAGGTGGAGTGGATAAAACCGGGTGTCAGATAGCAAGCCCGTGCAGACATACCGTCCTCGGCAACTTCAATAATATCTGTGACCAGCGTATGGGCCGCCACGCCGGTAACCGCACGGATATCCTGGCCGCCGATTTCCGGGAATACGTTGTAAAGGGACATATAGTTGCCGCAGCAGCGGCCGTCGTATTGCGTCACATTGCCCAGCCAGACCTCCTCAAAGCCCCGCATCCGGCCGAAGCCATGGGCCCAGGAGCAGTCCTCCCGTCGGGACCAGAGCCGCGTCCACTCCTCTGTGGAATAATTTTTCGCATGCCAGTAGGCGTGCCGCGCCTTAGTGTTCTCCACCGCCTGGGAACCCAGGGCATTGTGGAGGCGCTGCTGGATATTCAGACCTTCACCCATGGAAATACCTCCTTTTTGCCGAAGTTGGGGTGTCCCTCGGGGCCGTAGCTGATTTCGTCCAAGAAAGTCTCATAAGGCTCCGGTTCCGCTGGGTAACCATCTGCCCAGCTGAAGATGTTGTTGTGGGTCAGCATGGGAATCGTGGGTGTGCCGAACTCCGCTTTTACCGGATCCTGGCCTTCCGCCAGATACACGGGCTGTTCATCATATGGCGTGCCCGCCACATGGGAGAAGTCCTCGGCATAGATTATGTGCCAGATTTTGAATTCACGGCCCTCCAGGATGAAGTCAATCCCGATTTTGGTGGTGATCCACAGGGCCTCGGCAGTACCGTCCGGCCTGGAGGTCGTCCGCTGGCCGATGGAATACCACAGGCCCTTGGCGGTGTGTCCGTCCCCGGCCAGCTCTACCAGCGCGGTGGATATAGGCTGGAGTTCCATGCAGCCAATCCCCATGTTCTCCTGTAAATCCTGTACGGTGGGATCCGCATGGCTCAAAGATTCCAGGTGGGCTTTCCGGTCCGCGTTATGCTTTTTTACATAGTAATCTCGGATGTTGTCCATGCCGGTATAGTAGCCCCAATTGCTGCCGAGAGAAGCCGTTTTTTGATGGGCAGGTTCCCGAACCCAGAGAGTTTCCAGCTCCTCGTTCCGGCGCTCCACCGCTTGATAGTAGAAGCGTTTGGCGGCAAGCTTCTTGACCTGTTCCACTGCCCAGATGCGCTGTGCCAGTTCTTCCGGGGTATAATGTTCTTCGTGGGTCTCGTACATCAGAGAATCCCTCCTTCCGCGCCGTAGGAGAATGTATTTGCGAAGGTGTCATAGGGCTCCGGAATCCTGGGCGGTGCCGTGTATGGCCGCCGGGGGTTATACAAGGCCCAGAGTTCCCGCTCAATGGTAGGCGCGGGCATCTGGAAGTCCCCCAGCGCCGCAAACTCCGGTAGAGGTTCCGGCTCCGGGATGGCCTTACCCCAACTCTCGCCGCAGGTGCAATCCACATCCCGGAGATACAGCAGATGCCAGATGCGCCACTGACCGTCCTCCAGGATAAAGTCACCGGCGTAGTAACCCCAGAGCCAGCTGGAGGTGGGGCCGTCCAGCTTCACATCGGCGTAAGCGCCCATGCAGTGCCAGATGCCCTTGGCGGTCTGTCCGTCCTCCGCCACTTCAATCAGCGGAGAACCCAGAGGATGCACGTGGAAGGGGCCGATGCCGTAAAGCTCCTCATCGGTGAGGTTTCCCAGATGCTCCGGCAGGCTCTTTTGCAGGAGCTTTGCCTTTAACGCATTGCCTTTCACGAAGGCATGATAGTAATTCTGGATATCCTGGGGGCCGGTATAATAGCCGCTGTTAAGCCCCAGGGACACATTCTCTTTTTTTTTGCTCCAGAACAAGCTCCAGATGTCTCCTTGGCGGTTCAGCAGCATACAGCTGACATACTTGCCCATGAGGTTTTTCACCGCCCGAAGAGCCTCCCACTGGTCCATGACCTGTTCCGGCGTCCAATCGTTCAGTTTCAGCATATTTTGACTCCTTACTCGGCCAGACCCATGAATCGGTCATAGGCGGTCTGATAGATCTCCAGGCAGGTGCCAAGGCCCATGGACATCATCGTGTCCACATAGTTGCCAAACTCACTGATGGGGCGGTTGCCGGTGATGAATTCGGAAACCGCCTGATCATAGTAGGTCTGGAGGTCGGACATCAGCGCATAGTACTCGCTGGATTCGTCCGGGGTCATGGACGTGGACAGAATGGTGTACTCGCTGTCCACGTGTGCACGCCAACTGTCCACAGCAGTCTGCTGTAGCTCACTGTACAGAGAATAGTTCTTCTCAGAATCCACCACAGTACAGATACTGCCAGTGCCGCAGGTGTACAGGGTCAGCGCCACGTCCAGATTCATGCCATCGGGATTGTTTTTGATGATTTCCGTATAAGTGGGCTTTCCGTCCACAATCTCATAGGTCAGCCCTTCCACACCGTAGTTGGCCAGCAGGGTGCCTTCCTCGGTGAAGTAGTAGTTTAGGAAACGGACCGCCAGCTCCGAGTTCTCGCAGTCGGTGGACACCACGCCCCACAGTTGGGGGATGCCGATGTTTGCAAAGTGATCCATCTCTCCGCCGCCTTTGGTGGGATAGGCCAGCGGTTTCACACTGGCATTTTCGTCCAGAATCTGGTCGGCATAGGCATCGGCAGTGTTTAGGTTGCCGAAGAAGATGCCGGCAGCGCTGGAGGAGATCAAATCCTGCGCCGTCATGTAGGAGCTGGCGCTCAGGGCTTCAGAAAAGAAATCCTTGCAGATGTATCCGTTGGTGTACCACTCGTTCATCATGGTCAGATAGTCTTTAAAGCCTTCCTCGGCCATGCCAAAGTGGACTTCGCCGTCAATCTGATACATCTCCGCAGTGACGCCGAAGTTGTTTTCCAGAGAGGCAAACTTCGTCAAACCGTTGGAGGGCAGCCCCAGACCGGCGCCGTATTCTTTCGAAAAACCTTCCAGCACCTCAGCCCAGTCATCCAAGGTCTCAGGGATATCCAGGCCAAGCGCGTCCAGGTAGTCGGTACGCACAAAGGGGCCGGTATCCGGTGCGCCGTTGGTCTCAAAGGAGTAAAAGCCCACCACGCGGCCATCGGCCGTGGCCGTAATGCGTTCCGTCTGCTCATCCTGAGTACGGACAGCCTGGAAATCCGGCGCCCAGTCTTCAAGCAGGTCGGTGAGATCCAGGGCAATCTCGTCGTCCAGTGCGCTGTCCAGGCTGTTCTGGTAGTACATACCAAAGCGTTCGATGATATCCGGATACTCGCCGGAGGAAATCATCAGGTTGAACTGCTCGTTGGCACCGGCCATGCTGATGCCGATGACTTCCAGGTCTACGTTCAGCCGCTCCGCGGCTTCGGTGAAGATTAGATACTCTTCAGGACCGTTGGCATACTCGGCAAAGATGGGCGGATAGGCAAACCACATACTCAGGTGCTCTGCTTCCTCAAGGGGGAAATAGGGCGGCTCTTCCGGCTCCTCTTCCGCCACAGACGCCTCGACAGACGCTTCTACCTCAAGCTCCTTAACTGGTGCTGGCTCCGTGGTAGTCTCCGCCGCCTCGACAGAAGAAACGACTTCCTGCTCTTGCTCTGAGGCAGAAGCCGCAGCGGACTCCGTGCTGCCGCAGCCAGTCATCAGGCCAGATAGCAGACCGAGTGCCAAAAGAATTGACAATACGCGTTTCATGAGAATCCTCCTTAATAAAAAATAGTGGTATGAAATAAACCTTCCATACCACTATTTTAAGGTGTAACCCCATTGGGGAACAAGCAACTGTTTTTGCCGATTGTCAATGCCTTTGTTGACAGTCAACGTTTGATTTGGATTGCCCCCAAATGTACTGCCAAATCCCGGACGGAAAAGTCAGCATCAGCCTGATAGACACACCCCAGCTCATTGCTCTGAGCCAGTGGATAGGTTCTGATTCTGGGACTGGAGCAGATGCTGTCCAGTTCCGTACAGATCGCCGCGCCGTTTCCCATCTCCATGACGGTCTTGACCGTTTCCCGGGAATCCAACAGCTCCACATACTCAATATTTAGACCCAGTTCGCGACCGTGACGGATGACATTCTCCTGCTCGATCAGCAGATCGGACCGGCGCTTGTTCCAAGCATAAAATATCTCCTTTTCAAAGTCCTTTGCCGATGTGGCTGTTTTCGTCAGCGGATTTTCCTTTGATACCGCAACCACCATTTGAACGGTACTAATGGGCTGTACTTTAAGACCCCGTATCTTTCGCGTTCCCGCATCTGTAAAGGTGACAGCGATGTCCAGTGTGCCGTTCTGGACGTTTTGTACCAGTTCAAGAGGGTT
>CAYUUP010000104.1:0-4842 GCA_964447925.1 uncultured Oscillospiraceae bacterium | reverse complement strand
CCCGGGTCAGCACCACCACCACCCGGTCGCAGCCCTGCTCCAGCGCCCGCCGCCAGGGGATGGCGTCAGCACAGCCGCCGTCCAGACAGCGTATACCCTGATAGTCAAAAATCGGGAAGAGCAGAGGCATGGCACAGGTGGCCCGCAGCAGGGTGAATTGCCTGTCCTCCTGGGTAACAGGGTAATAAGCGGCCTTACCGGTATCCATATCCGTCACCACCGCCTCCGCCAAGCCTGGCCAGGCGGCCAGGGTATCATAATCGTAGGGGATCAGCTTGTTGGGGATGTCACAATAGATAAAGTCCAGCCCGAACCAGCAGCGCCTATTGCCCCGTTTCAATACATTCCGCAGCCCCAGATAGCGTGGGTCGCCACCATAACGGGTGAGAATCTCCAGGTTTCGGCCAAACTGACGTGAAATAAAGCTGACACCATAAGCGATGCCCGCCGAGACGCCCACCACATAGTCGAAGTCCACCCCTGTCTCCAGCAGACCATCGCAGACACCGCTAGAGTAAATCGTACGGTATGCGCCGCCTTCCAGCACCAAACCGGTCTTCATAGAATAAGTCTCCTTTACCCTGTCAATTACTATAAGCATAGACCTGTTCGGCACGTTTGTCAAACAAAATGCGGGGATTCTCTCTTGCAGTACCGCCCCTCATGCGGTATAATAGGGGCATGATGGGAAGCACATTCGCAAAAATTTATGCTCTGGCCCGGCAGATTCCCCCCGGCCGGGTCTGCACCTACGGCCAACTGGCGCTGCTGGCAGGGGATCCCCGGTGGGCCAGGGTGGTGGGCTGTGCCATGCACACCGCTCCCGCTGACGTCCCCTGTCATCGGGTGGTCAATCGGCAGGGCATGCTGTCGGATTCCTTCTTTCCGGATGGAAAGGCCACCCATCGGCTGCTGCTGGAGGCGGAGGGAGTGGGGTTTCTCCCTGATGGGCGGGCGGACGTTACCCGCTTCCTGTGGATGGGTCCGGATGAGTCAACCAATCAAAATCCGCCGCAGTCAGAGCTTTGAACACCGCCCCTGATGGGGTAATGGAGGGCATTCTATCATGTGTACCGCAATCACCTGTAAAACGAAAGATCTCTACCTTGGCCGGACACTAGACTATGACTGCTCCTACGGCGAAGAGGTGGTGGTCGTCCCCCGGCACTTTGTTTTTGATTTGCGGGAGGCAGGACGGCTCAACGAGCATTACGCCATCATCGGCATGGCCCATGTAGCGGACGGCTACCCGCTGTACTACGATGGGGCCAACGAAAAGGGGCTAGCCATGGCCGGACTGAACTTCGTGGGCAACGCGGCCTACGCCCCCCAGCCGGGGGACGGAGACAACATCGCCCCCTTTGAACTGATCCCGTGGATACTGGGTCAGTGCGCCACGGTAGGAGATGCCAGGGAACTGCTGTCCCGGCTCCAACTGCGGGACCTCCCCTTCTCCCCCGCCCTGCCCGCAGCCCAGCTTCACTGGCTGATTGCCGATGAAGGTTCAGCTATTACGCTGGAGGTCACGGCCGATGGTCCCCATATCTATGATAATCCTGTGGGAGTACTGACCAATAACCCACCCTTTGAGATGCAGCTTGCCAATCTGTGCCAGTATCGGAGCCTGTCCGCCAAGCCGGCAGGAAATCACTTTGCCCCCGGCCTGTCTTTGCCAGAGGACAGCCGGGGTATGGGCGCCATAGGTCTGCCAGGGGATCTGTCCTCGCGTTCCCGCTTTGTCCGGGCCGCTTTCGTGAAGCTAAACGCCATCTCCGGCAGCTCGGAGGAAGAGCGGGTCAGTCAGTTCTTCCACATCCTGGGGGCGGTAGAGCAGACAAAGGGCTGCTGCGTACTGGAAAACGGGGGGCTGGAATACACCATATACAGCTCCTGCTGCAACGCCAGCCGAGGTATTTACTACTACACCACCTATGACAATGCCCGTATCACCGCAGTAGATCTGGGCCGGACACCGCTGGACGGAGCAGCGCTGCGCCGATATCCCCTGCGTACCGGGCCGGATATCCGCCGGGAAGGCGAATCATGATAACCCTGAATTTTGATTTGAACGACCATGAGTCCCTCTATCTCCAGCTCTACAATCACATCCGAGGGGAGCTTCTCTCCGGCAGACTGAGTCCCGGAGAGAGGCTCCCCTCCAAGCGAGCGCTGGCCCAGCACCTTCACATCAGCGTGGTAACGGTGGAGACGGCCTACAGCCAGCTAGTGGCAGAGGGCTATGTGGAAAGCCGGCCCCGGCGGGGCTTTTTCGTCCAGCAAGCGGATGCTGGCGTCCTCTTTCCGCCTCCCCAGCCTGCGGCCCCAGCAGTGCAGGCCATCCCGCCGCTGGAGGAGAAAGAGGAGGAAAATCAGCCCGCCGTATACCGGTACAGCTTTGCCACCGGCGGGGTGGACACCGCCCTCTTTCCTTTTTCCACCTGGGCAAGGCTGCTGCGGGAGGTGCTGTCCACTCAGGACAGCCGTCTGCTGTCTGCCACGCCGCCGGAGGGCATCCCGGAACTGCGGCGGGAGATCGCCCGGCACCTCCGGGATTTCCGGGGAATGGATGTCTCCCCGGAGCAGATCATCGTGGGGGCGGGGTCGGAGTACCTGACCACCCTGCTGATCCAGCTGTTGGGGCGAGAGGTGCGCTACGGTGTGGAGGATCCGGGGTATCAGAAGACCAGCCGCATTCTCCGAGCCGGCGGTGCAGAGGTCATCCCCATTCCCCTGGACCGGCAGGGTCTGCGGACGGATCTGCTGGAGGCGCAGGGTGTGGGCGTGGTTCACGTCACACCCTCCCACCACTTTCCTCTGGGAACTGTTATGTCGGCCGCCCGCCGGTATGAGCTTCTGCACTGGGCCGCCGGGGGGGCAGAGACAGACAGGTACATTATCGAGGATGACTATGACAGCGAATTTCGCTTTTCCGGCCGCCCCATTCCTGCCCTCCAGAGCCTTGACCAGCAAGGCCGGGTCATTTACCTGAACACCTTTGCCAAGAGCCTGGCTCCCTCCCTGCGCATCAGCTATATGGTGCTGCCCTTCCGACTGCTGGCCCGCTTCCGGGAGAGATTGTCCTTTTACGCCTGCACCGTCCCCTCCTTTGAGCAATACGCCCTGACCCTCTTTATGAGCCGGGGACACTTTGAGCGGCATCTGAACCGCACCCGGCTGCGCTACAAGGCCCGACGGGACGCCCTGGTGGATGCTGCCAGGCAGTCCGGCGTGCTGAATCGGGCCTCCCTCTCCGGGACAGAGGCAGGCCTTCATCTGCTACTGCGGGTAGAAAACGGCATGACGGAGGAGGAACTGACCCGAACCGCCGGAGAGCGAGGAGTATGGCTCTCCCCCTTAAGTGCCTACTTCCACGGGACGCCGCCGGACGGCCCCCCCACCCTGGTGCTGGGCTTTGCCCGTATGGGGACGGAGGATATGCTGCCCGCCTTCCGGCTGTTGGCGGAGGGGTGGGGACTGGCCTCGACGCCACAAGATAAGGGATAAAAAATGTTACCTGGAAAAATTTACCACAACATCTGGAAAAAGCTATTGACAAATCCTCCCGCATGTAGTATCCTAGTAATGCGCCTGCTGGAAGGTGGCACATCTGGTATCAGATTTGGCGTGTGAATACAAGATATTGCGCTGCCGGAGGGCGGCGTTGAAAGGGGAACGAGCGAGATGAAGGTCATCAAGCGGGACGGCACTGTGGTCGATTTTGACCGCACCAAGATCGTGGTTGCCATCCAAAAGGCCAACGAGGCGGTGGAGGATGTCTACCGTATTGATCAGAAGCAGATCGACGCCATCGCGGACTACGTGAACCACAAGGATCGTCCCCGTCTGCTGGTGGAGGACATCCAGGATATCGTGGAGCGCAAGCTGATGGAGGCGGGCAAGTACGAACTCGCCAAGGCCTATATCATCTATCGCTATACCCGTTCCCTGGCCCGGAAGCAGAACACCACCGATGAGTCCATCCTTTCCCTGCTGCAGAATACCAACAAGGAGATGGCAGAGGAAAACTCCAACAAAAACACCACCATGGCCTCCACTCAGCGGGACTATATCGCCGGCATCGTCAGCCGGGATTTGACCAGCCGCCTACTGTTGCCGGAAAAAATCTCTCAGGCCCACAAAGACGGCATCCTCCACTTCCACGATGCAGACTATTTCGTCCAGCCCATCTTCAACTGCTGTCTCATCAACATCGGGGATATGCTGGATAATGGCACCATGATTAACGGCAAGCTCATTGAGACGCCCAAGAGCTTTCAGGTAGCCTGCACCGTCACCACTCAGATTATCGCCTGCGTAGCCTCCAACCAGTATGGCGGCCAGAGCGTAGACGTCAGCCATCTGGGCAAATACCTCCGCAAGAGCCGGGAAAAGTTCCGCAGGAAGATTATAGAAGCCTCCGGCGGCGGCCTGTCGGATGATATGTTGGAACGGCTGGTGGCAGAGCGCATCGGCACCGAGCTGAAAAATGGTGTCCAGACGATCCAATATCAAATCAACACCCTGATGACCACCAATGGGCAGGCCCCCTTTGTCACTCTCTTCCTCTATCTCCGGGAAGATGACCCTTATATTCAGGAAAACGCCATGATCATTGAGGAAATCCTCCGCCAGCGGCTGGAGGGCATCAAGAACGAGCAGGGCGTCTATGTCACTCCGGCTTTCCCCAAACTGGTCTATGCCCTGGATGAAAATAACTGTCTGAAGGGCGGCGAATATGACTACCTCACCGAATTGGCCGTCCAGTGTTCCGCCAAGCGGATGTACCCCGACTATATCTCCGCCAAAAAAATGCGGGAGAATTACGAGGGCAATGTCTTCTCC
>CAYUUP010000103.1:0-4946 GCA_964447925.1 uncultured Oscillospiraceae bacterium | reverse complement strand
GTCATCAAAAGGCTCGGCGGGAACATTCGTGAAGATTATTCCCGCTCCCTTGTCAACCTGGCCACAGGGAAGCGGATCATCGCCGGGACGCCTCTGGCGTTCGGGGAGGGAAATCCGAAAAGCCGGATCAAAAATGTGCTGAACTACAAGAAGCCGGCCTTTTGGATCGTTCTCCTCGCCGTGATCATCTGCATCACGGCGGCGGCGTGCCTGCTGACCAACCCGTCGGAACGTAAGGAGAGCGGCTTGCCGGATATTGCCGGAACCTATATCTATGAAAATAGGGGCCCTGGCGGGGATTTTATGATAAGCCTCAATGACGATGGCACCTTCTTGTATTATGTTGAAATGTTAAGCGTGGATCTTGGCAGGGGCTATTGGAGCCTGGACGGAGATATCCTCCGGCTGGAGGATCAGAGTACGGCGGAATACACGATGAACTACTATTTCACGGTGAGTGGGACGGAGCTGATATTTTCCGCTGATGATTCCGATGCTTTTCGCTTTGTTGATGTTGCCGACCAGGGTTTGTTTCATCGGCTATCAGGTTATGACCTTGACCACGATGGCGTGCAGGAACGGTTGTTATTGACTGCCTCAGCAGAGCCGTGGACGCTTCAGGTGATTGCCGATGATGAAACTGTGCTTTGGACGGACGAAGCCTATAGTAACCACGCAGGCTGGAACACGATCTTTGTCTGCAGGATAAACGGAGAAGATTACCTCCTGCGCTATCACCCGACTATGTACCAGGGATACGCCAGCTACAGCTACACAGTGTTCTGGCTGAAGAATGGCAAGGAACAGCCGCTTGCGGAAGACGCAGTAGACTTTGATACTAACTGGGGCGTGGAGGGACACCAATTTGATCCGGCCTCTATCTCCACGTTCGTAGATGGTCTCAACAACTATCTGGACAACAGCAAGCTGATCATGACCACGGATGATGCGGTGTCCGGCTGGATCGACCCGGAAACGCCGCAGGAGCAACTGGGATATCTATTTTTGTGCTGCGGACTCGAATATGACTACGATAATGCGATGAACCTCCAGGAAAATCTGGAAGAACTGGAAAAGCTAGCGGTTTCATCAAGTTCTGGTGTGAACTGATGTAACGCTTCTATTGCCGTTTTCAGACGATTCAAGATCTTGTATTACCGGGTGCTTCGGGCCACTCAAGAACGGCTGATTTCTGCGTTTCAAAAGCCGGAAGCGGTGCATAGCGGCAGGGGCGGCACCGCCCAAACGGTGCCGCCCCTGCATTTTCATTCGTATATCAACTCGGCTAGGATAACTTTCTAAGTCAGCGTCTTGCAGGTGTTCATCAGCCCGACCCGCTTGAGCGGATCGATGGAACCGATGGAGAAGAGGATCCGGTCAAGTACGCACCAGATCATAGTATGGTTTTTCATCTGCCGGATCTCTTTCTCCGCTTTGTCATATACTCACGCCTTCAGCAGACATAGGATCAGTCCATATACTACGCTGGCCCCCAGCCCAAAGACGATAACCGGACCGGCAATGGTAAACAGCTTCGCTGCCATGCCGGTGATCATACCCTCGCTCTTGAACTCCATGGCCGGGGAAACCACAGAATTGGCAAAGCCGGTGACCGGCACCAGCGTACCCGCCCCGGCGTGCTTAGCCAGCTTATCATACAGCCCCAGCCCGGTGAAAAGGGCGGCAAGGAAGATCAGGGTGATAGTAGTGGCGGTAGCCGCCCCCTCTTTTCCCAGTCCGCAAAAGCGATAGAGGTTTGTAAAAGCCTGTCCCACCATACAGATACCTCCTCCGATGAGGAAGGCTCGGAGGAGATTCCCCCCGACAGGTGAAGGTGCGGACTTGCTATTGACATAAGCGCCATATTCCTGATTGGTCATTTTCATAGGGCAAACACTCCTTTGCCCCAGTATGCCCGGAAAGTGGCGTTATATGTGCCAAAACCCATAAAACAGGCAATGCCTGTGTTCAAAATTGCTTTATCAAATATTCTGGCAGCTTCCTGCAGAAATGATCCAAGCTGGCTCTCCGCCATCATTCATATTCCTTCGTTACAAGCCGCAGCGGAACAAACAGCCCGCCCAAGAACAGGACCAGCGGTAGGGTCAGGCCTTCTGGTACTGCCACAGGTAATTAAGGCCACCCCGCAATCTTGTCACAGCAAACTTACCGATATTCCCGCAGCCGCTCAGTCTGCCGCAGATCCTCCCAGGGCAGCGCCAGCTCCGGCCGTCCAAAGTGTCCATAGGCGGCGGTCTGTTCGTAGATGGGCCGCCGCAGATCCAAATAACGGATGATGGATGCGGGCCGCAGATCAAAGACCTCCTGGACAATTTCTGCCAGGCGACTGTCAGACAGCGTACCGGTGCCGAAGGTCTCCACCAGCACAGACACGGGATGGGCCACGCCGATGGCGTAGGCCAGCTCCACCTGGCAGCGCCGTGCCAGCCCCGCCGCCACCAGATTCTTGGCCACATGACGGGCCATATATGCAGCAGAGCGGTCCACCTTGGTGGGATCCTTACCGGAAAAACTGCCACCGCCATGGGCTGCCATACCGCCGTAGGTGTCCACAACGATCTTCCTCCCGGTAAGTCCGGAATCCCCGACAGGGCCGCCTACTACAAAACGCCCAGTGGGGTTGACATAGAGTTTAGTCTCAGGCCGAAGATAGCCCTTCGGCAGGACGGGCCGGATGACCGTCTCCACCACAGCCTCCCGCAGTTCCTTCAGGCCTACCTCCGGGGCGTGCTGGGTGGAAACCACAATGGCTGGACACCAGGACACCCTGTCATCTTCGTCATATTCCACTGTCACCTGGGTCTTTCCGTCCGGCCGGAGCCAGGGCAGGGTACCATCCTTTCGCACCTCTGCCAGCCGATGGGAGAGCTGATGGGCCAAAGCGATGGGCGCTGGCATCAACTCCGGGGTGTCATCGCAGGCGTAGCCAAACATCATGCCCTGGTCACCGGCCCCGGTGATGTCAGCCTCATCCAAACTGTTGGCCTCCCGCCGCTCCAGCGCACTGTTCACCCCCTGGGCAATATCCGGAGACTGCTCGTCGATTGCGGTGAAGACGGCACAGGTATTGCCGTCAAAGCCGAAGGTAGGGTCATCATAGCCAACGCGCCGGATGGTACGCCGGGCGATGGCCGGGATGTCAACATAACAGTCTGTGGTAATCTCCCCCATCACCAACACCATACCGGTGGTGGTCACCGTCTCACAGGCCACTCTGGCCATGGGATCCTGCGCCAGGATACTGTCCAGTACCCCATCGGAGATCTGGTCGCAGATTTTGTCGGGATGACCTTCGGTCACAGATTCAGAGGTAAAAATTCTTGCCATAGTAATTGTCCTTTCTCTGGGCGGGACACGAAAAAAAGCGCCCTCTTATGAGGAAACGCTTCACCGCGCCCTCATCTTTCGTTGCCGCCGGAATTAGCACCTTATGACCTCCGTCACAGGTTGCCGGGCTTCATTGGGCCGTTCCCTCCGCCGCTCTTGATGATATAGGCTATTCAGTTGTGCTGCTATTATAGCAGGCGCATTATTGTTTGTCAAGCGTTCATGGGAAAAATTGCTCTTGTTCAAGAATACAATCTTGCTCAAAGAAGTCACATATGATATAATATTTTATTGCATAAAATACCGTTATATGGAGGCGGTCGAGCTGTGAACAGTCAAAAGGTGGCCATTGTGGTGGATTCCTGCGCCGATCTGGATGCCGACACCATCGGTGACGAGCCTATCTGGGTGCTTCCCCTGCGCATCCGCACTAGCCAGGGGGAATTCCGGGACGGAGTGGATATCACCAGTCAGGACATTTACCGCATCCAGAAGGCGGAGATGCCCCAGACCACCCTCCCCGCCGGGGCTGATTTTGGAACGATCATGGACGGTCTATGGGCGGATGGCTATGAACGGGTCATTTGTCTGGCACTGACCAGTAAGGTTTCCGGCTGCTGCAACATGATGCGGCTGGCAGCGGAGCAGTATCAGAAGCTGGATATCCGGGTTTATGACTCCTGCTCTGGCAGTATGGGCACCGGTATGATGGCCCTCTATCTCTGCCGCTGTATCCGGGCGGGCTACAGCTGGCAGCAACTGCTGAATATGGTGGACTGGCTCACCCGCCACACCTGGGTTTTCTTTGCGGCAGACACGTTAGAATTTCTTCAGAAGGGCGGTCGCATCAGCCGGATTACCGCTGTAGCCGGCTCTATGCTGTCCATCAAACCCATCGTGTCTGTGGACTCCGAGGGCTATCTGGCCAGTGTTGCAAAGGTGCGGGGGCATAAGCAGATTATCCCCGGACTGCTGAAGCAGATTAAGCAGCACTACCGCCCTGGCTGCCGCTTCTTGCTGGGTATGGTCACCGGCGGCGCGGATCCCACCGACCGAGTTCTGCTGCGGCAGCAGCTCACAACGCATTTACCCAACTTTGATGCCTTCTATGAGGGTTTCATGGGCGGCGTCCTCAGCACCTATCTTGGCCCCCGGCTGCTAGGCGCTGGCATCATCTGTCTGCCGGACTGCCGCCTCTGACATAAAACAGGCACCTGCTGCATAAACTGAAATGCCCCTGGCTATGGCCAGAGGCTGAAAGGCGGGTGATGCCGCAGTGATCGCATTTCTGCTGGGACTCATGCTGGGCGGGCTGGTCGGAGTTGTCTGCATATCCCTCTGCTGTGCGGCAAGCGGCCCGGATGGGGAGTTGGAGACACAATAATCCAGCGGAAAAGGGGCAGAACCAACACAGGCTGGCCCCACTCAAAAAATGAAGTGCCCTCTGGCGGGTGGCAGATATTCTTCTGTCCGTTCCCCGTTCAGAGGGCCTTCCTGTTTTCTGTCCTCATTCCATGTGTGCTGTGCAACCTGTAACAGTCAGTCTCCCCCCGTTCTGTCGCACCTCACCGTTACCCTTGACTGCCCGCCGTAGGTGC
>CAYUUP010000102.1:0-5074 GCA_964447925.1 uncultured Oscillospiraceae bacterium | reverse complement strand
ATTTTAAATCCCAGAATTTTCCTCTCCAAGAATAGTCCGGAGTTAAAACTTTATACTCTTTTGCCTCTGTCAATAATACAATGTCACCGCCGATGTTATCGTGTAGCCATTGCGCTATTTTATTTCTTCTGAATGACGGGAAACCACATACCAAGCATCATATGAAATCTCACCGATTCCCAGCGTTGCTAAACGTAAGTATTCGGTAGTTACATTTTCAATGTCCGACTTTTGAGGTGCGCTTCTCTGAATCCCGGTTCTAGCATCAATTCCCTGAATGAGTTTGCGCTGTTCGAAAATTTCCTCCGCCGTTGTCCACTGCTTTTCTTTCCACCGGTACACCTTTCCCTGCCAGCTCTCGTGGTTGGCGGGGCCATCTCCCGTGTTCCGTGCGCCGATATGGGCAGAGACTTCCACCAGGTCGGTTCCCAGATAGTCCATGGACTGTTCCCGGTACTTCTGGTTAATTTGGTTCACGCCAGCGCCCGGCACCAGTCGCAGCAGCGCAAGGCCTTCCGGCTCCAGCCACTTTTGATATTTGCCTTTTGCCACATAAAGTCACCTCCGGGCATAAAAATACCGCCGCCGGTAAATCCGGTGACGGTATAGCAAGCACCCGGATTTGCACCGGGGTTTTCGCAAAAGCGGCGCAGCCTCTCACAGGCATCCCCGCCGCTTTTCTTATTGCAGCAGTCCCGCCGCCCAATGTCGTAGCTCTCCCCACAGTTCCAGGCATTTGAACCTGATCACATAGCCTGTGCCATCCTGCGTGATGAGTCGTGCGTCCTCTTCTCCCAGTCCGGAGGACAGCGCCGTTTCCGTCTGCTCTGACACCGGCACCACACACAGAGCGGGATAGATCACGCACCACCAATTATGGCCTTCTCCCGCCCCAATAGTCACCTGCAAGGCCTGATAGCGCCCAGCAGGAAGGGAAAAGCCATCATATTCCTTTGTAGGGAAATAAGCCGTGGTCAGCCGGGCGGCAACGGAAACGTCCTCTCCCGCCATATCCGCCACCATCTGACCGGCGGCAGCCAATTCCTCCAGATGGGGTTCCAGGGCAGTCCAGGCAGCCTGGGCAGAGTTCGCATCCGCCGTGTACTCCACCGCCTTGGCCAGCACCGCATCCCGCACCTCCAGCTTCAAGGACTGGTCGCCATCGCTATCAGAGTTGGCGATTACATGGAGCCGCAGCACCTCTGACGCCAATCGGCTCTGCTGGCCCTCCAGCCACAGGGCAAACAGCAGGGCGGTGGCCAGTCCCAGCAGCAGGGCTGTCTCCCAGCGGCGCAGCCGCATCTGCCTTGCTGTACGTACCATAAAAGAACCGCCTTTCAAAATGATCTGACCCCATTATGGACGGCGATTCTGTTTTTTATACTCCCCTCTTTCAGCCGGGAGGACGGATTTTCGTCGGCAGGACAGCACCCGACATAGAATGGTAGAGAATTGCAAAGAGAATTCAACAGGAGATTTTTTGACGCCGGGGCGATTTTCCCTTCTCTGCAAACGTATATTCTTTCCCGCTCCGGGAATACTGTTGCCAGGGAATCGTATATGTGATCTGGGGCGCGATCCCGAACCATGACAGGAGGCAGGGCGCCACAGCCGCGCGCAAAGCACATTCAGTGCCGGCGCAGGACGGGATTCACTTCCGCGCCCCGGCAAATAAAACGTGCGGTCCGTCCGACAGGATGACCGCAGGAGAGGTGAATCTACCATGAAACAGAAGAAATATCGTGACCTGAACCAGCTCATCCGCTGCGACCGGGAGGCGGACAACTACTTTTCCACCCTCCCGGACTATGTACGGGAGCAAATCTCCCAGCGGGGAAGCAACGTCAACTCCCTGTCCAGTCTGCGGGACTACGCTGAAAATCTGCTGCGGGGGGATGACTGAGGAAAGCACCGCTTGAGATGCACGCGCATAATCTGAATTGCGGGTGCTTATGCCCCGTAATTTCAGATTGGAGGAATCTCTCTTATGTGCTGCAATCAGTGTTCCTGCGGCTCCAACAGCCGTAGCTTCCCCTTCTTTATGCCTGTCAGCAGCGATGACCTGGCCCGGCTCTCCGAGCTGGGTGATCTGGTTGAGGCTTTGCAGCTTCTGCAGAACTTCGGAGGCAACCGTTCTTCCTGCTGCAACCGCTGCTGCGATAACTGAACCACTGCCGTCCCCTCACCGGGACGGCCTACCTAGAAGATTCCTGAGACCTCCACTCTGAAAAGGGGGCTGGCCTACAAGGGCCAGCCCCCTGTCTTTGCTTTTGCGTGTCCGGGCAGGGGCGGCTGCAAAGCGGCCAGCACGGAAAATTGGCGGGAAAGGAATAATAAACGGTACAATTTGACAAAATCTATCTCATATTTCATCATATAGCAAAGCAGTCTACATACATCAGCAGGACTGCCACTGTGGGAGCGCAGAAAACCATGCTGTCAAAGCGGTCCAGCACGCCGCCGTGACCGGGGAATATTCGGCCATAGTCCTTGATACCGCTCTGCCGCTTCAGATAGGAGAAAGCCAGGTCACCCAACTGGGAGGCAACGCTGCCCAATACGCCATACAGGGCCAGCACAGGGTAATTTGGAGTGATATCCCAGGCGAGACAGACCACCAGCCCGTAGACGCAGCAGCAGACCACCGCCCCCACCAGGCCAGATACCGCCCCCTCCACTGTCTTTTTGGGAGATAGCCGGGGTGACAGCTTGTGCTTGCCAAAGAGCATCCCCCCAAACAGGGCGAAAGCGTCGCTCGTAAAGGCGGCCACAAAGGGCAGCAGTACATGGATGCGCCAATGGACATTCCAGGAGATAGCGATAAGGGTGGACAGCATAAAGGGAATCAGCACAGCAGCAAAGAAAGCCCCTGCCATATGCTCAAACCGCATTTTGAAGTCACTGGCCAGCGCCTCCGCGAACAGCAAGAGCATATAGGCTAGCAGGGCGGCAATGGCCGCCTTTGCCCGTCCGCCCCAATAGAACCAGAATGGAATCATCATGGACAGAATTACGGAGTAGACCCGGATCCGCTTTTGGGGAACAAAGCCTGTGGCGGTGATCAGTTCATGGGTGGCCAGACCGCAGAGGACGGACAGCATGATAGCCACACAGATCCGGGGGCAAAACAGCACCATTACCAGTAGTGGCGGGATGAACACCACCGCCACCATGATACGCTTTACCATGGCCTAAACACCTCCATAACGGCGGGAGCGGGACTGGAAGGATGCAATGGCCCGCAACAGCTCCTGCCTGGAAAAGTCGGGCCAGAGAACGTCCGTGAAGTAGTATTCCGCATAGGCGGACTGCCACAGCAGAAAGTTGGAGATTCGCAGCTCCCCGCTGGGCCGGATAATCAGGTCAGGGTCGGGGACGCCGACGGAGTAGAGCTGGGCAGACAGATTCTCCTCCGTAAACGCCAACCCCTGCTCCGCGCAGGCCCGGGCCGCCCGGAGAATTTCATCCCGGCCGCCGTAGTTGACACAGATATTCACCTGGCAGCCCTCGTAGCGCCTGGATATTTCCTGAGTCTCCCGGCAGAGCTGCTGCAGTTCCGGGGAGAGGGCGGAAAGCTCACCAAAGAACGCCATCTTCACCCGGTCCCGCTCCATCTGGCCGATAGCCTCCAGCAGGTACTTCTTCAGCAGCTTCATGATGGCCTCCACCTCCTCCGCCGGACGTTTCCAGTTCTCCGTGGAGAAGGCATAGACCGTCAGATAGTCCAGCCCGATTTCTTTGCAGTAGGTGGCAATGGTACGGAAGGTCTCCGCCCCGGCGGCATGGCCCGCCGTCCGGGGCAGGCCCCGCTTCTGGGCCCAGCGGCCATTGCCGTCCATGATAATGGCAATGTGCCGGGGCAAATGATCAAAATCTACCTTGACCATTTCCACGTTTGATTTTTTACGAAAAAACAGCGCTATGGGAATTCATCCCTTTCCGGATGGAGATTTTGCAGTATTAGAAGCGGTCCCCCTGCCACGAATCACACCGACATCAGTTCTTTTTCCTTCTCCGCCGTCAACTTGTCAATTTCTTTGCAGCGGCGGTCAGTCAGATCCTGAAGTTCCTTCTCATAGTCTCTGACCTCGTCCTCGGTAATCTCAGACTTCTTCTTCATAGCCTTGACCCTGTCCATGGCATCCCGGCGGATATTCCGCAGGGCAACCTTGCCGTTTTCGCCGTACTTCCGCACCTGCTTGGACAACTCCTTCCGGCGGTCCTCCGTCAGCTGGGGGAAGCTGAGCCTGATGACCTTGCCGTCATTCTGGGGATTGATACCCAGATCGGACTGCTGAATGGCCTTTTCAATAGCCTTCAGCAGGCTCTGATCCCAGGGCTGAATCACCAGTTGTCGGGGGTCGGGAGATGCGATGGAGGCCACCTGATTCAGCGGGGTAGCCACGCCCCAGTAGTCCACGGAGATGCGATCCAGCACAGTGGCGTTAGCACGGCCCGCCCGGACGCTGCCAAAGTCCCCCTGGACGGAAGCGATGGTCTTCTGCATTTTGTTGTCATATTCTTGGATAAGCGCTTTCATGGTTTGTCCTCCTTCACGCGTCTTTGTTTCGGATTTTCCTGGTTTTACCCCAGGGGTTTGGAACAGTTGTTTTCCTCCACCACGGTGCCGACCTTTTCACCCATAACAGCCCGGTAGATATTCTGCGGATCCTCCAGGGCAAAGAGCAGTACCGGGATATGATTATCCATGGACAGCGAGGTGGCGGTGGAATCCATGACCTCCAGACGGCGGGCCAGCACCTCGGCATAGGTGATGGTGTCAAACTTCATGGCATTGGGATCCTTCTGAGGATCGGCGGTATAGACGCCGTCCACATTCTTGGCCAGCAGGATCACCTCGGCGTCGATTTCCGCCGCCCGCAGCACTGCAGCCGTGTCGGTGGAGAAGAAGGGATTGCCGGTGCCGCAGCCGAAGATGACTACCCGACCCTTGTCTAGATGACGGATGGCCCGGGAGCGGATATAGGGTTCGGCAATAGCACGCATCTCAATGGCGGTCTGCACCCGCACGTCCACGCCCTTCTGTTCCAGAATATCGGCCAGCGCCAGGCAG
>CAYUUP010000101.1:0-5180 GCA_964447925.1 uncultured Oscillospiraceae bacterium | reverse complement strand
TGGAAGAGATTGAGAAAAGCGACGCTGAAGCGGAGTGTTCATTTAAGGGTACCTCAGCTCCACCATTGGAGAGCCAGGCGAACCCGGCAACCATCTATTTCGTTGGTGCTGTGTTCATTCTGGCCATGCCGCTTCCTGAAAAGCGGCAATAAAAGAAGCGCCTGATTGTTAGAGAAAAACAATCAGGCGCTTTTCTTTCCTCAGATCTTTGCGGTGTACTTGTCGTATCCAATGTACCACCGGTTTATCCCGATATCAATGTACTCAACTCTGCTGGGGCCCAGCTCTATGCCGTCCCTCTTTTTTTCGATTAAGCCCGCCATGCGCACAAAAGCCCCTTTCCTCCTGGGTATTTGGTTCACTATTATACTAGATTTTCACGGGAAAGGCAATGCTTTCCGGGGGGCTTTCTGCCAAATCTCCCGCCACCTCTGGACATTTTTTCTGATCCGTGGTATACTGTAAGTCATCTGTAATTGTGAGGAGGCCTTGATATGCCCGGCAGGCTTATTGTGCTGGAAGGGGCCGATGGCTCCGGGAAATCCACCCAGCTTGCCCGGCTGGAAACCCGGCTGATGTTAGAAAGCATCCCCTTCCGCAAGGTGCGTTTCCCCCGGTATGAGGCAAAGTCCTCCGCCCTGGTGCGGATGTATTTGAATGGGGAGTTTTCCGATAATCCCGACGGAGTCAACGCCTATGCCGCCTCCGCCTTTTACGCCGTAGATCGCTGTGCCTCCTTTCTCACGGATGACTGGGGGACGTGGTACCGGCAGGGAGGGCTGGTTATCGCCGACCGCTACACCACCTCCAACGCTGTCCATCAGGCGGTGAAACTGCCAAAGGAAGATCGGGAGGGTTTCTTCCGCTGGCTCTATGACTTCGAGTTTGACCGACTGGCGCTGCCCCGGCCCGATCTGGTCTTTTATCTGGATATGCCGGAATCCGTAGCCAACGCCCTGCTTGCATCTCGCCAGGCGGCCACCCACACCCAGGCCGACCTCCACGAGCGAGATGCCGCCTATCTCCATCTCTGCCGTCAGGCGGGCATCCGGGCGGCAGAGACGCTGGGCTGGCAGGTCATCCGTTGCGCTACAGAGGGTGCGCCGCGGTCGGTGGAAAGCATTCACCAGGAAATCTGGAAAAAAATAGTACCTATTTTGGAATAATTAGGAGGAATTATACCCATGGTATATGTACTGCTTGGCTCAGGATTTGAGGAATCCGAAGCTGTTGTCCCCGTGGATCTAATGCGCAGGGCGGGCATCCCCGTGGCCCTGGTGGGCCTGGAGGGGGAATATGTCACCAGCAGCCACGGCATCACCGTCCGGGCGGACTGCACGCTGGAAAAGCTGGATCCGGAGGCCGCCGAACTGATCTTCCTGCCCGGTGGGTTGGGCGGTGTAGATGTCATCAGCCGTTCGGGCAGAGCCCTCTCCATTCTCCGCTCCTGTCGGTGCCGGGTGGCGGCCATCTGCGCCGCCCCCTCCATTCTGGCGGGGCTGGGCCTGCTTGAGGGACGTCGGGCTGTCATCTACCCTGGTATGGAAGACGAGATGGATGGTGCTATGCTAGAGCTGGGTGTCCCCGTAGTGGTGGACGGCCCCTATATTACCGGCGAGGCCGCTGGCTCCTCCTTCCAGTTCGGACTGAAGCTGGTAGCACTGCTGCGGGGGACGGAGGCCGCCGAGCAGGTGCGGGAGGCCATTCATTTCCGTGGCTGATTTGGCAGCCACCAAGTCTGCCCTCCGCCGGACAGTGCGGCAGGAACTGCGCTGTATCCCGCCGGAGATCCGGAGTGCCAGCGATGATGCCCTCCTTGCCGCTTTCCTGTCCCTGCCCCAGCTGGCCCAGACGGAAACTGTCCTGCTGTTTTACGGTGTAGGGAGGGAACCGGATACTGCTCGACTGTTCCTCCCCCTGCACAGGATGGGCAAATGTCTCTGCCTACCCCGGTGCCTGCCGGGTAGCCAGTTGGAGATTCGTGCTTTCGCGCCGGGGGACAATCTCATCCGACATCCTTACGGTATGCTGGAGCCAGATTGCTCCGCCCCACTGGTCTCACGGGAGAAGATCGGCCTGGCCCTAATCCCTGCTCTCTGCTGTGACCGCCAAGGCTATCGTCTGGGGCAGGGGGGCGGCTTCTACGACCGATTCCTGCCCGGCCTGCCTGCCGTAACGGTATGCCTGTGCCGGGATGCTCTTCTCCAAGATGCCCTTCCCCTTGCGGAATGGGACAGGCCAGTGGATATCGTGGTAACGGAAAAAGGAGTTATTTCACATGTCTGACAACAACCGCTTCGAGTTTGACCCCGCCGATCTGAGCCTTGGTGACACGGGAACCTTTACTCCGGTTCCTAAAAACGCCAGGCGGAGCCAGCCCCAACGCTCCACCGGTTCCTCCGGCCAAAATGGGAAAAAAAGAAAAAAGAAAAAAAAGAGAGCGGGCAGTGGCCGGATCCTGCGGGGTGCTGCCATTGCCCTGGGCTATATTGTGGGCGTGGCAGTCATCAGCTTTGTGCTGGCTACTTTGGGTTGGCACTGGGCAGAGGATGTGCTGGCTCTGGACAAGGACTATATGGAGGCCGAGATTCAGCTGACTGACAGAAACGCCAATCTGGATGACGTCACCGATCTGCTCTATGACGAAGGCTTTATTGAGTATAAATTCCTCTTTCGTCTCTTTGCCAACCTCACCAACAAGGGGGACGAGATCGTGGCTGGTACCTATGTCCTGACCACCGAGATGGATTACAGCGCCCTCCTAAGCAACCTCAGCGCATCCTCCGATGCCCGCTCCCAGGTGTCTGTCACCATCACCGAGGGCATGACGGTGGATGAAATCATCACACTGCTGGTGGAGAATGATGTCAATACCCAATCCGAACTGGAGGAGGCCGCCGCCAATTACCAGTATTCCAATGCTTTCGTCTGTGACTTTGAGTTGGGGAATATCAATCGGCTAGAGGGCTATCTCTTCCCGGATACCTATTACTTCTATCAGGGCGGAGACGCCGCCGATGTCTTTGGCAAAATGCTGACCAACTTCTCCTCCCACTTCACCGATGAGCTGAAGGGGACAGCAGAGGCGATGGGCTACACGGTGGATGAGATCATCACCATCGCCTCCATTATCGAGAAGGAGACTGACGGCACCGATCAGGTCAATATTGCCTCTGTTATCTATAACCGGTTGGAAAACACCTCCGCCGGTACCAATGGGTACTTACAAATGGACTCCACCATCCAGTATATTTTGGATGAACGGACAGAAAGCCTGGCCAATGATGACCTAGCCATCGACAGCCCCTACAACACCTATCTCTACAAGGGGCTTCCCGCAGGTCCCATCTCTAATCCCGGCATGGCGGCCATCACCGCAGCACTGAATCCGGCGCAAACCGATTATTATTACTTCTATCTGGGTGATGACGGCGTACACCACTTCTTCACCAAGTATGATGACTTTGTCAATTTCAAGAACTCACTGGAGGGTTAACCCACAAAAGGCAGGCAATTCCCACCCCCGCAGGGGTGGGAATTGCCTGAAGCGCAATCTCGCATATTAAGAAGGAGGATTCATGACAGAACATCAGCCCGAGCTGCTGGCCCCTGCTGGGGACATGGAACGGCTCCGCATGGCCCTGGCCTACGGGGCAGATGCCGTCTATCTCTCAGGCCCGGATTACGGTATGCGGGCTTCTGCCGCCAGCTTTGACGCCGCCTCCCTTCGACAAGCGGCGGTGCTGTGTGGGCAGGCGGGTGCCGCCCTCTATGTCACCGTAAACACCATGCCCCGGAACACCGATCTGGCGGGGCTGCCCGGCTGGCTGGAAGCTGTCCAGGACGCCGGGGCGGACGCCCTGATCCTAGCCGATCTGGGGGCGCTGCAGCTGGCGGAGCGATACGCCCCCCAGCTCCAGCGGCACATCTCCACCCAGGCCAATGTGGTGAATTACCAGTCTGCCACCGCATGGCACGAACTGGGCGCTTCCCGTGTGGTGCTGGCCCGGGAGCTTTCGCTGGAGGAAGTTGCCGAAATACGGGCAAAGACCCCAAAATCGCTGGAAATTGAATGCTTTGTCCACGGAGCCATGTGCGTCTCTTATGCCGGGCGCTGTCTGCTGTCCAATTATATGACCGGTCGGGACGCCCTCCGGGGGGCTTGCGCCCAGCCCTGCCGCTATCGCTACACCCTGATGGAAGAGAAGCGCCCCGGAGAATTCTTCCCCATTGGCGAGGACGAGAACGGCAGCTTTATTCTAAACTCCCGGGATATGTGTATGATCGAACACATCCCAGCACTGATGGAGGCCGGAGTGGATTCCCTCAAGCTGGAGGGCCGGGCCAAATCTGCCTATTATACCGCCGTTGTCACCGGAGCTTACCGTCAGGCGGTGGACGCTGCCCGGCAGGGGCTGACGCTGGACCCCATTTGGCGAGAGGAAGTGGACAAAGTCAGCCACCGGCCCTATTCCACCGGCTTCTGGTTTGGTCAGCCGGGACAGTTCACCGATGATGCCCGCTATATCCGGGACTGGCAGGTCTGTGCCCTAGTAGAGGACTGCACCTCCGGTGGTCTGGCCACTCTCTCCTTGCGGAACAAGTTCTCCCAGGGGGATATCCTAGAACTGGTGGGGCCAGGCATCCGCCCCATTTCCTTCCCTGCGGGGGTCATGGAGGACATGGAGGGGCTGCCGCTGGTTCAGCCCCGGATCCCTCAGATGAGGTTCCGCATGGCGTTGCCCCTGGCGGTACCGCGTCTTTCCATCCTGCGGCGGAAAACAAATTCCTGACTACCTGGCCAGGAGACAGATAACCGTCTCCCAGTCTTGGCATTTACTGATTCCTTCGTACCAGTCAGCGATTTACCGCTTACGAAAGGATCCGGGTAGCCCAAAACGAGTCAGAAGTGCTGCACTAAAAGCAAAAATATCCCTCTCGGTCAGCGAAGCTGACCGAGAGGGATAAAATGATTGCTTTGATACAGCCCGATTTTTGATGAAAACGCTGCTTTCATCAAAGATCGGCTTCGCAGTCCTTGATGGCCTGCTCCGCACTCTTAAGACCAAACAGTACGGCAACGATGCCCTCGCCATAGCGATTAAACATGCTGCCGGGGACATAAATGCTCTTGCGGATCTCTTCCTTGCCGGGGGTGGTGTCGTTGCAGCCGACATAGC
>CAYUUP010000100.1:0-5202 GCA_964447925.1 uncultured Oscillospiraceae bacterium | reverse complement strand
GAGGAGGTGGCGGCGGTCACACGGCCATCGGGACGGAAGCAGGGCTTCATGCCGGCCATCTTCTCCATGGAGGTCTTCAGGTTGCCCTCGGCATCGGCCAGGATGCCATCGTCCTCGGTGATGAGTTCACCCTTAGCATTGGTGATGGGGATGATGGAGTTCTTGAACTTACCGGCCTTGCGGGCGGCAGCGGCCTTGGTGTGGGACTCCAAAGCCATCTTCTCCATCTCCTCGCGGGTGATGCCATACTGGTCGCAGACACGCTCGGCAGTCTCGCCCATGGTCATATAGCCGCCGATGTAGTTCTCTTTGATCCACTCGTTCTGATACTCCTCAGGATAGGGAGCAAAACAGTCGGTCATGTCCTCAACGCCGCCGGCAACAACAATATCATAGGCACCGGCGATAATGGCATTGGCGCCGGTTGCAATGGCCTGTAGGCTGGATGAGCAGAAGCGGTTGATGGTCTGGGCGGGGATGGCGTCCCAGGCCTCACCGCCGGCGCGGTTGACGATCAGACGGCTGGTGTTCAGGTTCAGCTGATTGATGGGCATGGCGCATCCGGTGATGACATCGTCAATCTGGGTGGGATCCAGCTGGGGAACCTTGGCGAGGACGCCCTTCAACGCTTCAGCGGCATAATCAACGGGGTGCATACCAGCCAAGCCGCCCTTTCTGGCACGGCAGCAAGGGGTGCGGCCATAGGCCACAATCACAACTTCTCTTTTGGACATAACAAAAAACCTCCTAAGTATGAATATAATATGGGGAAACAGATTCGGGGACGGGCGGTGAAGCAGCACGGCCCATCCAACTCGCCACGGAACATTATATCATATTTTGTGGCGCTTTGCATCCCCTTTTTGAAAACTTTTATATAAAACTTTTTAGGATAGGATTACTCCTGCTCCCAGTTGTGCCAAACGTTCTGAACGTCCTCGTTCTCCTCCAGCAGGTCGATGAGCCTGGTCATGTTTTTGATATCACCCTCGCTGGACAGCTTGACATAGGTTTGGGGGACCATCTCCACCTGGGCCTCCACAAAGGTGTAGCCCTTCTCCTCCAGAGCGGTACAGACGTCGCTGAAGGCGGCGGGGTCGGTGTAGATTTCAAAAACCTGCCCCTCGTTGGACAAATCGTCAGCCCCGGCGTCCAGGGCGTCCATCATAACGGTGTCTTCGTCCAGATCCCCGTCTTCATTGTCAACGACGATCACGCCCTTCCGGTCGAAGGACCAGGAGACACAGCCGCTGGCGCCCAGATTGCCGTTGTACTTGTCAAAGAGATGGCGGACCTCTGGCACGGTGCGGTTGCGGTTGTCGGTGAGCGCTTCCACAATGACGGCCACGCCGGAGGGTCCGTAGCCCTCAAAGGTGACACTCTCATAGGCATCGCTGTTTCCCGCCCCCAGCGCCCGCTCGATGGTGCGCTTAATGTTGTCGTTTGGCATATTGGCGGCCTTTGCCTTGGCCACCACCGCCGCCAGCCGGGAGTTGTTCTTGGGGTCACCGCTGCCGCCGGCCTTTACCGCCACAATCATTTCCTTGGCGATCTTGGTGAAAATCTGTGAACGCTTGGCATCCGCTGCGCCCTTTGTCTTTTGAATATTATGCCACTTGGAATGTCCGGACAAAATACTCACTCCTTTTATTTGGTTTGTTAGGGATGAGCAAAATAACCGCTTTGCTCATCCCCGTTGGCTTGTTCATCTGTATTATCATAACACAGAATATTGCCTGGCGCAAGCCCCCGACTCAGCAATATTGAATGACTTCGGCGTGAACGGCGGTCTGCCGCACCGCCACATCAGGAAATTCCTCCGCCAGCCAGCCAGCCAACACTGGCACCACTACCTGCTCAGTGGGGTAATGGCCCGCGTCAATGAGATTCAAGCCCATGGATCTGGCGTCCAGAAAACCGTCATACTTGACATCAGCGGTGATGAAAGTGTCGCATCCGGCGGCGATGGCGTTGTCCATCATGTCAGAGCAGGCGCCACCCCCCACCGCTACCCGGTGACAGGCCTTTCCGCCGTCGCAGTATCGCAGGCCGTTGGAACCCAGAGCGGACTTGACATGCTTCAAATAGTCAGCTAGGGGCGTCTTTTGAGGCAGTTCCCCGACCCGACCGATGCCATAGGGCCGTCCGTGCCAGTCCGTCCCGTCCTGCTTCAGCTGACGGATGTCAGAGAGTCCTACCGCCTGGGCCAAGGCGTCATTGACGCCGCCGGCAATGGCGTCCAGATTGGTATGGCAGCAGATGGCGGAGATGTCCCGCTGCACCAGCGCCCGGAGCTTCTGTCCCACGATGTCCGTCCGGCTGTCGGTGAGCCGCTTAGCCGGGAAGAAGATCACCGGGTGGTGGGACACAATCAACTCCGCCCCCCACGCTGCCGCCTCCTGGATCACCGGCAAAGTGATGTCCAGCGTTACCAGGACTTTTGTGACGGCCTGATTCTCCCGACCCACCAGCAGTCCCGCATTGTCAAAGGACATCTGGATGTCAAAGGGGGCTCTTCGGTTCAAGAAAGCATAAACGCTCTGTACGGTGGTCATAAGCCGTCCTCCTCATATAATAATGTAAAGCTAAAACCGCAGCAGCTGTCGAATGGCGGGGTTAAGCGTTAAGAGGTAAAGCAAGAGGTTCTTCAAAGACTCCAGACACCGAAGCGCCTTCTCATGTCTCGTCCAGTAGCCAGGGCAAGAAATAGGCTACCTGCTTGTACCACCAGGGCCAATCGTGGCAGCAGTCGTGTCCCCAATAGTCTACCCAGGTGTTTATGCCCTTTTCCATCAGGATTTGGTGGAGCTGCCGGGTGGAGTCGGGCTGCTCCCAGTCCCCCAGGCCCACACAGATGACGGATTTCCGCTGATTGAACATCTCGATATAGGGGTGATCCGCCGGGAGATTTGCCATATAGTGGACGGGAGAATTCTCATAGACCACCTCGTCCATGTAGCTGCCGAAGCCGTATTCTGCGGTGTAGATCCCGCTGAGGGCCAGCAGACGGTCAAAGAGGTCGGGGCGGCGGAGGAAAAGATTCACCGCATGGGTGGCTCCTAGGCTGCACCCGAAGACCAGGATACCCGGCTCTCCCGTCCAGCCGTTCCGCTCGTTGGCCATTCCCCGGATGAAGGGTACCATCTCATCCGTGATATATCGGATCCATTGGTCATATCGGCGGATACGCCAGTAAGGATCCCCGCCCTTGTCTGACCAGCTCTCGCCGTCCATGGTGTCGATGGAAAAAACCATCACTTGCCCGGATTCGATCCAGGGCGCCCAGGCGTCAGTCATTTTGAAATTCTCAAAGTCATAAAAGCGACCATCCTGGCAGGGGATGAACAGCACAGGACGACCACCGTGGCCATAGAGCTTGCACTCCATATCCCGGTTAAGGGCCTGGCTGTAGTCTTTGAAATACTGCGTTTCCATTTGGATCGCTCCCTTCCCGTCCTGCATCGCGAGCCTGCGGCTTACGTCTTCCCATAAAGCAGTACACTGAGGAAAAATGGGATCTGTTGCTCCCAGCTGGCCTCGCTGTGATTGCCTCCCGGGACGATGCGGGAGGTCAGATGCACCCGGCGCTCCAGCAGTTGGGCTGTCACCCTGCCAAACTGACGGGCCATGTTGGGGTGGGAACCCATCTCCAGGGAGCCATAGTCCATATAAATTACCGTATCCGGCCGCAGCTTGGCCCTTTTTATCATCCGATCCAGCTGGTCCGTGGCGAACCAGATGGAAGGGGAGAGGGCCGCCCCGCGGGAAAACACCCGGTTATAGTTCAGCACGCCATACAAGGTCATCAGCCCGCCCATGGAACTGCCTCCCAAAAAGGTGTTGGCCCGATCGGGCAGGGTGGGAAATTTTTGGTCAATCTGGGGCTTGAACGTGTGGACGAACCAGTCCATGGTTTCCTTCCCCCGGCCCCTGATGTGGCCCAGGGTCTTGTCGTTAAAGGTAAAAGGGGAATATTCTGACAGCCTGCCTCCGTCTGGACTGTGGTTGCATTCCACCGCTGCCACAATCAGGTCGGTGTCGGTGTAGTCCAGATAGTCTTTCATCCCCCAGCTTTTTCCATAGGTGGCATCCTCGTCAAAAAAGACGTTGTGTCCGTCGAACATATATAGGACAGGATAGCGGCGGGTTTCATCCTGTAGGAAAGAATTGGGAACATAGACATATGCGCGGCGCGGCGCGGCGCCAGTGAGCTGGGGAATGGTCAGCTCCCATTTTTCTAACATCGGTTCAAACATCTCCTGGGAATTGGACTGCCCCTAGTTTAACACAGTCACCTGGGAATTTCAATATATTCCCGGTTTTCCAACAGAGATGCGGGGCAATTGAGCCGCCAGGTGACACATTTCGGGATCATCTTGCAAAATCTGCGGCTGGGCAGTATAATAAGGGTGAGATCTGCGGGGACGCGGCAGGCGGAGGGCAAAGCGCTCCGCATACAGCGGCTTGATGATTGCCGTTCTTCCCCGACCCAATTCCAAAAAGGAGGCCCTCATATGACGCTGCACGAGCTACGCGATGCCTGCTTGACCTGCCAGAGGTGCGCCTTGGCGGACAAACGCGTTCAGGTGGTCTTTGGGGACGGCAATCCGGAGTCCCCGCTGATGTTTGTGGGGGAGGGGCCAGGTCAGCAGGAGGATCTGCAGGGCATACCTTTTGTGGGTCCCGCAGGCCAGCTGCTGGATCAGATGCTGGATATTATTGGCCTGAATCGGGAGAAATACTACATTGCGAACATTGTGAAGTGCCGTCCGCCGGGGAACCGCGACCCGCTGAATACTGAACAGGATGCCTGTATCCCCTGGCTGCGGAAGCAGGTGATATGTATCCAGCCCAGAATTATCGTCTGTCTGGGCCGCATTGCCGCCCTGCGCCTGATTCGTCCGGACTATAAGATCACCCAGGAACACGGCCAATGGGTGCGAAGGGGGAATTTCCATATGACTGCCCTCTATCACCCCTCTGCTCTGTTGAGGGATCCCTCCAAACGGCCGGAAACCTTTGACGATTTAAAGTCCCTTCAGATGAAGATACGGGAAATTTGCCCTGAACTGGGAATTTGATGAATTCAGTTTAGGGGCAGGGAAGACGTCTGCCTGATGCCTGAACAGATGGAAAAAAGCAAAAATGGCTGTCTCGTTGCGAGACAGCCATTTTTGCTGGTGGAGACTACTGGACTCGAAC
>CAYUUP010000099.1:0-5216 GCA_964447925.1 uncultured Oscillospiraceae bacterium | reverse complement strand
GGACGAAGGTTCCATCACAGGAAGTGAGCAACGCTCTGGTGGAGGCGTTCAAGGAGAAACGAGACCATCCCAAAGAATGGGTAAGCCTCTGAAAACAAGTTGCGGAGAGAGTTTAGCGAGTCAGCGAAGCAAGCGCCGAATCAATCAGCACAGCGTATTGACAATCACTCTACAAGCTGATAACATATAAACATCAGATTATCTACGCTCTTTAGTACTACATATTATTCCTGGGAGAAGGGAGCTCTATGAATCTGCATGTAACAGAGTATCCTCATGACATCTGCGTCTATGGGAGCCCTTCGGCGAGGGCAGCAGTGTGCCGGGGCATCCGGCAGCTGGGGCTCCTCTGCACCGAGGCAGGAAGCTCTCCGGAGGAACTGGGAAAACATCCTATAAAAGAAGACACGAAGCTGGTGATTGCACTAGGCTCTGGGGACATTTTTGGTAAAATCAGGGCAGAGCTTTTAGAAAATAACAGCGCTCTGGAACCGATGATTGTGCGGGACATTGAGTTTTTCAGCGAACTGCTGACACACGCCCAGGTGACGCAGGCCCCTCTCTGCCCGGAGCCGCAGAACGCCGTGGCAGTAGGGATGAATATTGACTTTGTATTGGGCGGCGCAGAGACCTGGGCCACCCAACTGTTTTATTCCCTGAAGGAGAAGGTGGCCCTTCAGGGGGGTTCGGTAAAAATTTGGGAGCTGCGGCAGGACAGTCCATATCTGTATGTGGGCCGGGAGTTTTACGGCATCGCCCAGGACGACGTAGTCCGGTTCGGCAGGTTTGACAGCTTTGTGGATTACGTTCTGGCCATTCTGGAGCAGCTCACCCGGCAGCCGCCGGCACTGTATTTCGACAACGGCAGCATGCAGGTCATGGCGGCGTTCTTTCTGGCCAAGCGATATCTGGGCCTAAAGACAAGGATCATCTCCGTGGTTCACGGCAATGTCTCTATCTTCATGGATCGGGTCGTTCGGTACCAGAAGGCCATTGACAAGGTCGCAGCGGTGAGCGATGCCATCGCGGAAAATCTGCGGAGCCGGCTTCCCCACCGAAAAAAGGACATCAACGTCTATCTGCAGTTGCCCTCAGGGCACCCCGCATCCATTGGCAAAAAAGGGGGTGCTACCCTGCGCATCGCCTATGCCGCCCGGCTGGAAAGAAACAACAAGCGCTCTCTGTGGCTGCTGGACGTCATGGACGCTCTGGCTGCCGCTGGGGTGAACTTTGATTTGTCTATCGCAGGGGACGGGGAATGTTACGGGGAGCTGGAGGAGCACATCCGGGCCCGGAAACTGGAGGGCCGGGTCCACCTTCTTGGCAGGCTTCCCCACGAGGAGATGGACGATTTCTACTCAGACAAGGATGTGTTCCTCAGCTTCTCCATCAACGAAGGAGGGCCTCTGACCCTGTTTGAATCCCTGAGCCACGGCCTGGTGCCGGTAGTGACAGATGCCGGGTGTGCAAAACGCTTTATCCGGGAAGAGGAGAACGGCTTCCTCATCGCCTCTCCCGCCGCAGCGGCAGAGGTGTTGCAGCGTCTGGCACAAGATCTTGACGCCTGCCGGGCTCTGGGAGAAAAGGCCCTGGCGGGATACATCTCCCAGCGGGAGAAGATGGAGGATCAGGTCACTCAGTGGCTGGCGGAATGTGGCCTGATCCGGTGAAAGGGGGCAATTCCAGCATGAAGAAAAAGAGGCCTGCCCTGATCCGGCTGCTTCTGGACAATCGTCATCACTGGCCGGGGCTCATCTGGCTGATGGTATTGATGATTGCGTCCGGACTGTTCAAGTCCCTGTCCGCCGACTATTTGGGCCGGGCGGTGGACTGGGGCATGGCCGGGGATTTCCAAGCCATGACCCGGTGCATTGTGATGACGCTGCTCATGGTTCTGGCAGACGCCGTGCGCCTTGGGGTATTCAACCTGGAGACCGCCCGCACCGTGGAGCGGATGTTTCTGGACATCAAGCGCCAAATCTTCAGAGCAGTGACGGATTGCAAGCTCTCCGCTTTTGAGACGGGGATGCAGGGCGGCGATGTGCTCTCCCGGGTCACCGATGACCTGCCTAATCTGTCACAGCGGTTTTCTGAGTCTTTCACCTGGCTGATCAGCGTGTTCTTCCAGGGGATCATTGCCCTGATTTTCTGCATTGGGGTATCCTGGGAACTGGCAGCAGTGTATGTGGTCACCGTGCCCTTGCTGCTCTGGGTCATGAATAAGATTGGCAAGCCCATTCAGGCAATGCAGACGCAGGCCTCTCGCAGCAGCGGCAAGGCTTACGGTGTCATGAGCGAGATGCTTAACAACAACGCTGCCATCAAGGCCTTTGGAGCAGAGGATTCCATGGACCAGCGCTTTTCCGCGACGGTGGATTCCCAGCGGCAAGCTCTGGATCAGGCAGCTCGTAAGGGCGTCATTTTGACTTTGACCGCCTACCTTTCCGATGTGCTGCTCATTGCCGTGGTGTTCCTCTTTGGCGGGTGGCTCATCGCTGTGGGGCGTATCACCGTGGGATCCTTTGTCACCTTTGTGACGCTGTCCGGCAGCATCCGAGAGGTCTTTAACCTGCTGGAGCGGGGCATGAGCACCTTTCGGCAGGCGGAAGCGTATGCCGCCCGACTGTATGAGGTACTGGATCTGCCCAAGGAAGAGGAACCCTCCGCGGCTCCGTCCTCAGGGAAGAGACAAGATGGAAACGCAGTGGCCATGCATGGCCTTCACTTTGCCTATACCTCAGATAAGCCAGTGCTAAAGGGCGTGGATTTGCATATAAAAACTGGAGAACATGTGGGGGTCATCGGCCCCAGCGGCTGCGGCAAGACCACCCTTCTGCGGCTCATTTGCGGGCTGTACCAGGGCTATGAGGGAGAATTGGAGGTGCTGGGCCGTTCGGTGGCCACCACACCGAAAAAGGAACTGCGAGCAGGAATTGCCGTGGTATCTCAGGAGCCTCGCCTGTTCCGGGGCACCATTGCGGAAAACGTCCGCTACGGCAATCTGGATGCCACCGATGCTCAGGTAGAGCAGGCATTGAGGGACGCCCAACTCTGGGATTTTGTGGAAACTTTGGAAGACGGCGTAAATACCCAGGTAGGCGACGGGGGCTCCCGGTTCAGTGGAGGGCAACGGCAGCGCATCGCCATTGCCCGGGCGCTGATTCGAGAGGCTGAGCTCATCATTCTGGATGAGGCATCCTCCGCCCTGGATACCAAAACCGAAAGGGAACTCCAACGGATTATGGAACAGGCTTTTCGGGATAAAACGATGCTGGTCATTGCCCACCGGTTTACAGCCGTGGCACACATGGACCGGGTCTACTGTATGAAAGACGGCAGCGTGGCGGAACAGGGGACCGTGGCGGAACTTCTCTCCCGGAACACCATGCTGCGGCAGATGGCTCAAGCACAGGAGGCGAAGTAGATGCGTGACCGGATGAATTACCTTGCCATCCTGCGAGTGGTGGCGAAAAATTTCAGCTATATGCGGGGCCAGCGGTTGCGGTTCCTTTTAGGCGGGATCCTGGGTCTGGGATCTTTGGCGGTATCCTTCCTCATTCCGTATCTGTATCAGCAACTCATGGAGCTGGCGGAGTCCGGGGCAAACTCTGTGGAAATTTTTGTGGCTATAGTCCCAGCTTTTGCGGCTTTGGTACTGCTCATGCCTCTGGTGTGTTTGGGCAGCTGGTGGCAGAAGGCCAGTGCCAACTATGCTACAGCCAACATGCAAAAAGTTGTATTTGGGCACACCATGCGCCTGCCGGTATCCGCTCTGGAGACGGATCGAGCGGATAAGGTGCTGCGTTCCACAGTCAACGTGCGCAGTGCTACTGCCATGTTCACCGGATACGCAATGACTATGCTGTTCAAGTTTGTCGTGTGTTTTTTCGGCGGGTTCTTCATTTTGATATGGCTGGACTGGCGCTATGCCCTGCTGGGAGTCGCGCTCTCGGCGGTGATGTTCTGGGCGGCTACCTGGCTGAACCTGCGGCTGCGCCGATTGGAGCGCAAGGCGTTAAACGCTGATTCCGCTTTGGGGGCAGTGCTTCTTGACATGGTGGAGAACCTGCCGGTGGTGAAGCTTTTCGGGCTGAAGCAAGTGCTTTCCCGCAAGTACAGCGACGCCGGAGAGGATGCCTACCGCTGCCGGCTGAAATACAAGGTAATGCGTGGTACTACTGACGGTGTGCTGGATTTTTTGTGTTACAGCGCCCAAGGAATCGCCATTTTGCTGGGAGCGTGGGCCTTGGGGCTTTCTCAGGATTTCCCATCTCTGGTGTACTTGTCCAGTATTTTTAGCCTGATGCTCAGCGGCACCAGGGAACTGGGTAACGCCGTGATGTTCATTCAGACTACGGTGGTCAACTCCCAGCGGGTACAGGAGCTGCTGGACGAGCCCAAAGAAGCTGACCGGGAGACTCAGGCAAAACCAAACTTTGCAAAGAACCCCGCGGTGGAATTTTCCCATGTGGATTTTTCCTATCTGCCTGGTAAGCCGGTGCTCCAGGACATCTGCCTTACGGTGGAGCCCGGACAGATGGTCGCCATTGTAGGGGGCAGCGGCTGCGGTAAGACCACTCTAATAAAGCTACTGGAAGGCTTTTACACCCCGGATGCCGGGGAGATTTTCCTGGGGGGCGTACCCATCAGCCGGCTGAGCAACCAGGACCTGCGAGGAAGCCTCTCCTACATTCCTCAGGACGCCCAACTCTCCAGCGGAACCATTGCCCAAAACGTGGCTTTGGCCCAGGCTCAGCCAAACGCCGACCGTGTGCGCAGCTGCCTGGCCCAAGCATCCCTGAAATTGGAAGAGAATACGCCGGTGGGAGAAAACGGCTCCAGCTTGTCCGGAGGTCAGGCCCAACGGGTGTCCATTGCCCGGGCACTGTACCGGGACGCTCCGGTCTATCTGCTGGACGAGGCCACTTCTGCCCTGGACAGTGCCACCGAGGAACAGCTACAGCACACCATTGACACGGTGCTGCAGGGTAAAACCGTGTTGATCATCGCACACCGGTTGAGCACGATACGAAATGCTCACAAGATTATTTATATGGAGCAGGGTCGCATTGCGGAGACCGGAACCCATGAGGAATTGTTGGCGCTGGGCGGCGGCTACAGCAGGTTGTGCAACGCCTCTCAAAAAAGGAACTCCGCCGATCTTTTATCATAGGAAGAATCTGCAATTACCTCCCTCTATCTGCTACGCTATCCAG
>CAYUUP010000098.1:0-5295 GCA_964447925.1 uncultured Oscillospiraceae bacterium | reverse complement strand
CGCCGTCTCCACCCTGGACTGGATCTCGTCTCGGATGCGGGTGGCTACCACCTCGCTGCTGCCCCGGAGACTGCCCTCGTCGGCAATCCCATCGCCGGTGGTGTCCACATTGGGGGCCACGTCATAGGGATAGAGCCGGACGATGTTCCGCAGGGCACTGTCGCACTGGAGGGAGAGGTACTCCTTGTAGTTGTCCACCTCAAAGACAGCCCTTGCGGTGTCCGTCACCCGCCACATAACGGCGATGCCGATCTCCACCGGATTGCCCAGGCAGTCGTTGATCTTCTGGCGGGAGTTGTTCAGCGTCATGATTTTAAGGGAAATCTTTTTGCCGTTCTCCAGAGCATTTATGCCAATGGAGGTATCTTCGGCCTTGAGGGTGAAGAGGGACTTTTTTCCGGCGTCCACATCTCCGCTCTGGTTCAGCTTGGTGGCGGCAGCGGGATTGAAAGCGGTGCAGAAAGGGTTGACGAAGAAAAAGCCGGGCCCCTTCAGGGTGCCGATATAGTTGCCAAAGAGGGTCAGCACCAGCGCTTCCTGGGGCTTCAGTATTTTCAGCCCGCAGAAGATGAAAATGCCGGCCACCCACCACAGGGCGCAGACAATGATGCCCGCCACCGGCAGCACCTGGACGTTCTTGTTCGATGCCACCTTGATGACACTGAACACAAAGCCCAAGACGGAGATCAGATAAAGCAAGACATTCAGCAGCAGGACGGGAAGCCCGAGCTTGTGGCCGGACAGGTTTTTCTCTTTCATGGAAATATCCTCCTATCTATGTGATATCATTATGATATCACATAGATACACGCTTGTCAATAGTGATTTGAAAAAATTTTCAAATTTTGTGGGGTACTCCCCCAGAGCGGCTAGAACAAAAGAGGCTGAGAGGGAAATGGAAAACCGAGCAGTGATTTTCGCTGCGTCCTGCGCTGAAAAATAGCAGACGGAAGCGCTCAACGGAGCCGGATCCGCTTTCTGCATTCAAAAAAGCCCCCCGGCCAAGAGCCGGGGGGCAATCAAATTTGATATAACGGTTTACAGCGGCCGAACGGTAAGCGAGATGATCTTGCCGTTTTCATCGTAGCTGCCGATGGTGGCCTGAACATGCATATACTGGGTGCCGTAGGCCACGAAGTAGTCCGCTGTGGTTTCACTGGTGATGACTGGATCGGAGATCGTGATGATATGGAAGAAGAACTTATGCAGGAAGAACATCTCAATGGCGGCCTTGCCACAGATATGGAAGTTCTGCATATCGTTGTTGGAGGGGCAGTAATCAGAGAGCCGCCCCTCGGTGACGAAACACTCGGCCAGGGCAACCTGATCCTGGGCAAGCATGGCGTCAATATACTCTTTCATCATGGTGACAGCCCTCCTTTAATAGACTTTTTCAGCGTTCAGCAGCGCATCGGTGCCGCCGTCGCAGAAGACGATATTTCCGTTGAGACCGTGGGCCCGTTGGGACACCAGGAAGGTGATGGTCTGGGCCACGTCAGACGGATCCATCAGCCGCGCTTCGTGATAGTGGATAGGAATGGGCGTTGCAAGGCAGGCGTCCCACATACGGCCCTCCAGTTTGGCGGTCATGGCGGTGGCAATGTTGCCGGGAGCGATGGCGTTGATGTGCATCCCCCGGGCGGCCCAGTCGGCGGATACCCGGCGTACCCATCGGGCCAGGGCATACTTGGCGGCCACGTACATAGGGTGGCAGTTGGAGGCCACATCATAGTTTTCCAGCAGCTCCAGCACCCGGTCCTCATCCTCCTCGCCCACTCCGTTGGTCAGGGCGTCCACCACGTCCCGGCGCACCAAGCCTTGGGAGATGGTATTGGAGGAGACAACAACGCAGTAACCATGGCGCATCTCCAGCAGATCCTTGCACCGTTCACAGAGTACCTCGGTGCCATAGTAGTCCAGGGAGATGATCAGCTTCAGGTTGCCACAGGTGGCGGCCACGCCTGCGCAGCAGACCAATCCGTCCAGCCCGTTTTCACACAGGAGGTGGAGCCGATCCGCCACGGCCTTGCGGCCCTCCTTTGTGGCCAGGTTCCCTTCGATGTCGCCTCCTTTGACATCAATGTTATAGACCAGGTGTCCCTGCGCCCGCAGGTACTCTACGGTCTTGGCGCCAATCCCGCTGGAGCCGCCGGTGACAGCATAGATTCCCATGTTAGTTTGATCGTCCTTTCATTTGGTTTTGACGTGAGATGGGTAGAGTTTGATCTATCCCCCTGCCTGCTACCATTATACATCATGCCACACCGCCATGCACTGGCAAAACAAATAAAAAAATAAATATAACTTGTTGAATTAAACAAATTTTCAAAAGTAGCTGTATAATCCCCTTGAATCTAAACAAATAGTAATCACCCTGCGCGGCCCTACTGGCCGGGGGGCGGCTGTCACCGGAAGGAGATGGGCGAAAAGGTCCTGGAATATTGAAAAAGTCCCGGGGGATATTCCGGGACAGGACGGAGAAAATCGGGACGTCCGGCGAAAAACAGGACATTTTCGCGGTTTCCATAATCTTAGCACAGGGGAACAATACAAGGAGTTTTCCACTTTTTCCACACGGTTTTACACAGAAACCCCAATATTACAAGGGAATTCTGGCAATATCTGGAAAATTTCTGGACTCTTTTCAAGGAAGTGAAAAAATGCGCGCAGATATCAAGTATACATAAAACGGAACCTCCTGTCAGCAATTCGGAAAATTACGCCCAATGTCCCAATTGGCGTAACCATTCAGATCCAAGCCTGCGGTGTGTCCTGCCCGATATTCATAGTATCCCTGGCAGCCGATCATGGCTCCGTTGTCTCCGCAAAGGGAGAGCCCAGGCAGAAAGAGACGCAGCCCCTCCCGCTGGCAGGCAGCGGTGAGGTCAGCCCGGATGCGGCTATTGGCGGCTACGCCTCCCGCCGCCGATACGGTGCTGCAGCCCGTCAGCCGGGCGGCCGCCACTACACGGGGTACCAGGGTGTCGCTGACTGCTTTGGCTAGGGAGGCGGCGAAGTCCGGCAGGTCCAGCCCCTCGCCCCGCTGACTGGCGTTGTGGATCAGATTCAGGGCAGCGGTCTTTAGGCCGGAGAAGGACATATCCAGCGGGGCATCATGGACGGCGGCGCGGGGCAGGGGGTAGGCGGTGCTGTCTCCTCCCTGGGCCAACCTGTCCATGGGGCTGCCGCCGGGATAGCCGATGCCCAGCACGCGGGCCACCTTGTCAAAGCACTCCCCAGCGGCGTCATCACGAGTGGCCCCCAGCAGCGCCACATCGGTGTAGTCCCGGACGTGGGCAATGAGAGTATTTCCTCCAGAGACACAGAGGCAGACGAAGGGGGGCGTCAGGCTGGGATGGGTGATGTAATTGGCGGCAATATGCCCCCGGATGTGGTGGACGGGGATCAGGGGGACGCCCAGTGACAGAGCGGCGGATTTGGCAAAATTCACCCCCACCAGCAGGGCGCCGATGAGTCCGGGGGCGCAGGTGACGGCCACAGCGTCGATTTCCCGGCGGGAGATGCCCGCTTCTGTCAGCGCCTGCTCCGACAGGGCGGCGATGACCTCCAGATGCTTGCGGGAGGCAATCTCTGGTACTACTCCGCCGTAGATGGTGTGCATCTCCACCTGGGAAGCAATGCAGTCGGAAAGGACGGTGCGCCCGTCCCGGACCACAGCTGCTGCCGTCTCGTCACAACTGCTCTCAAAGGCCAGTATATTCATGGCTGTTCCTCATCTCCAAAGGTGTAGGTCATCAGGATAGCATCCTCTCTCGGCTCGTCGTAGTAGTTTTTCCGCCGCCCCACCTGGACGAAGCCATGCTTCATATAAAACGCCAGGGCCGGGGCATTGGAGGGCCGCACCTCCAAGGTCAGAAACTCCAGCCCGTTGGCCTGTCCAAAGCGGATAAATACGTCCAGCAGGGCGGAGGCCACCTTCTGGCGGCGGTACTCCTGCCGGACGGCGATGTTGTCAATATAACCCTCTCCGGCCACCACGTGGATACCGGCATAGCCCAGCACCTGGCCGTCATCGGCCCGAGCCACGATAAAGGAGGCTGTGAGGTCATTAAGAGCGTCCGCCAGGAGATGCTCCGACCAGGGGCGGGAGAAGCACTCCCTTTCCAAGGCGGCAATTTGGGGGATGTCCTCTGTGGACATTGGAACCAGCCGGTAGGACACCGCCGGACCCTTCCGCTGGGACAGGGGGACGAGAGTGGGGTCATTCATAGTTCAAGACTCCTTTGTATACTTCTCGAAAAAGGATGAAAGGGGGCGGCGCATCAGTGGGCATCGGCCCAGGAGCGACCGAGCTTGGCCTCTGCCACCAGCGGGACAGATAGGGTGCAAATCCGCTCCATCTCCTCCTCCAGCAGGGCGGCAACCTGTTCCCCCTCCGCCTGGGGACACTCCACAATCAGCTCGTCGTGTACCTGAAGCACCAGCCGCCCGGCAAGTCTCTCCGACTTCAGCCGGGCCTGTACCCGCACCATGGCCAGCTTGATAATATCCGCCGCCGTCCCCTGGATGGGCATATTCAGGGCCACCCGCTCCCCGAAGGAGCGGAGGTTATAGTTGCTGCTCTTCAGCTCCGGCAGCCAGCGTCGGCGGCCAAATTCTGTAGACACATAGCCCTGCTCTCTGGCTCGGATCACGATATTGTCCATATACTGCCGCACCCCGGCGTATTTTTCAAAGTAGCGGTCCATGTAGCCCCTGGCCTCCTTGCGGGAGACATGGAGATCTCCTGCAAGAGAGAAGTCGGAGATGCCGTAGACAATGCCGAAGTTGATGGCCTTGGCGGAGGAACGCATCTGCTTTGTCACCAGATCCTGGGGAACGCCGTACATTTGGGAGGCAGTGGCGGTGTGGATGTCCGCCCCGGCTCGGAAGCCCTCCCTCATGGCTTCGTCCCCGGCAATGTGGGCCAGCAGCCGCAGCTCAATCTGGGAATAGTCGGCGTCCACCAGCACGTTGCCCTCTCCGGCAATAAACATTTTCCGCATCTCCGCCCCCAGGGGGGTGCGGACGGGGATGTTTTGCAGATTCGGCTCCACGGAGGACAGCCGCCCGGTGGCGGTGACGGTGTTCTGGAAGGAGGTATGGATACGGCCATCGGCGGCAATGGCCCGGGTCAGTCCATCCACATAGGTGGACTTCAGCTTCGTCAGCTGGCGGTATTCCAAGATCTGGTCGATAATGGGGTGCTGGGGCCGCAGCTTTTCCAACACGGCGGCATCGGTGGAGTAGCCCCGCTTTGTCTTTTTGTAGGTGGGGAGCTGGAGCTTTTCAAAG
>CAYUUP010000097.1:0-5295 GCA_964447925.1 uncultured Oscillospiraceae bacterium | reverse complement strand
TTTCGCCAACTATCCCCGGAATTACGACACCATCTCCATCGAGTGCTGCCACCCGGACTCCAACGGTAAGTTTACCAGCGAAACGGTGGAATCCCTGGTGAAGCTGGTGAAATATCTGGTGGAGGCCTATGACCTGGAGCGGGAGGATGTGATCCGCCACTATGATGTGTCCGGGAAGGAGTGTCCGGTGTATTATGTAAAGAACGAGGACGCCTGGGAAAAGCTGCTGGATCAGATATTTAAGCAATAAGGCAAAGGGTCTCCAGTTTTGATTTGTAAAACGGAGGCCCTTTTATCGCATTATGACATGGATGGGAACAGCATGGCCTTGGCCTGTTTTAATGCATTTACCAGAGTTTCCACATCCTCCAAGGCAGTTGTCGGCGAGAAGGACACCCGGAAGGTCCCCTCCCGTTCCGATTTGGACAGGGGCAGAGCGGCATAGACGTGGCTGGCCTTACCCCGATGGCAGGCGGAGCCGCCGGAGACACAGACTCCCATGTCCCCCAGCACCCGCACCAGCACCTCGCTCTTGTAGCCTGGCAGCGTCAGGGCCAGGATGTGTGGAGCCGACGCTCCGCTGACCACGGGCCGGATTTCAGGGATCTCCGCCGCCAGCCGGGAGAGGGTTTCCTGACGAAGTGCGGACATATGGACGATGTCTTCTGCCATTGTCTCCCGCCGGGCGGCACAGGCGGCGGCAAAGGCGGCAATCAAGGTGGTGGACTCGGTGCCGGAGCGCAGGCCGTTTTCCTGACCGCCCCCCCGGAGATAGGGCTCCAGCCGCAGACCGGATTTAATGTACAGCGCCCCCACCCCTTTAGGTGCGCCGATCTTATGCCCGCTGATGGTCAACAGATCAACGCCCAGATCCTTGGGGGTGAAGGGGATTTTCAAAAAGCCTTGGACAGCGTCGCAGTGGAGCAGGGCCTGGCTCCCCTTCCGCCGAAGAGTCTCTGCTGCCTGCCGGACAGGGAGAATCACACCTGTCTCGTTGCACACCAGCATCATGGAAACCAACACGGTGTCCGGGCGCAGGGCGGCTTCCAGAGCGGCGATGTCCACTGAACCGTCTCTGCTGGGGGGCAGCAGGGTGACCTCATAGCCCTGGGTGGTTAACGCCTTTAACGGCTCAAGCACGGCGGCGTGTTCCAAGGCGGTGGAGATGATGTGCTTCCCCCAACGGCGCCCGTGTTCCAGGGCGGCGTGAATGGCCCAGTTGTCCCCCTCGGTGCCGCAGGAGGTGAAAAACAGTTCCTCAGGACGGCAGCCCAAAGTATCTGCCACAGCGGCCCGATCCGATTTTAGCCGCCGGGCGGCGGCAGTTCCCAGGGGATAGCGGGAGGAGGGATTGCCATAGCCCTCTGCCATGACCTCCATGGCGGCTTGAGCGGCCTGGGGGCAGACGGGGGTTGTGGCGGCACTGTCCAAATATGTGATGTGGTCGGGCATATGGAATGCTCCTTTGCACTTGAACGCAGAAATTAGGGCGGGAAATTCATCCGCAACTATTTTAAGGCCGTCCGGCGGGAAAGTCAAGAGGGACGGCAGAGAGGCCAGAGGAATTTGGGGCGGGAGAACGCTCGGTGTGGGGCTTGCTGGCCAGGGTGGGCAACAGGAGAAGAGGAGAGGTGATCTCTGCTGCGGCTGCCTTTCCAGGACGGCTTGGGGTGCGGTTCTGCATGATGAAACAGCTCCTTACTTAAGTAAAGGAAGTATCCGCAGAAAATCCAGAAAATATCCCTTGCAATTTTCAAAAAGCGTGGTACAATGAAGGAGCAATGAGAATCTGCGGCGGACTGGCTGCCTGCTGCAGCTTGAAAATTATGGAGGTGTATTACTTATGGCATTTGTGATTGGTGAAGATTGTATTTCCTGCGGGGCTTGCGCAGAGGCTTGCCCACAAGGGGCGATTTCTGAGGGGGACGGCCTCTTCGTAATTGATGCGGATAGCTGCATTGAATGCGGGATCTGTGCGGAGACCTGTCCAATGGACGCTCCTCACCCTGCAGATTGAGCAAGATACAGAGAAATGCAAAAAGCCCTCGCAGGCTATGTCTGCGGGGGCTTTTTGCATGGGAATGTACGCAGGAGAAATTTTCCGTCTCTAGCACATTTCCGGTAAAATTGCGTATACTGATAACAGCAAGACCGAAAGGAAGATGCAGCATGTTCCGAAACTGCAGGACCAGGGGGCTGTGTGCCATTGCCCTGGGGATTGGCATTCTGCTGGCGCTGGTGCTGCCGGTGAACTTCATCATTTTTGTCACCGGGCTGACGCTGATCTTTTTAGGCATCACCTGGATGAAACGGTATTGACAGGGGGGATATCATATGAAAATCGTCATTTTGCGCTCACCCAAGCTGCTGGCGGGGTTTTTGCGGGCCATTTTCAAAATCCACTGACATAAAGGAAGAAACTGGGACATATCCTCCTTCTGTAAGGACTGCTTTCGTGGGAGCCAAGCGGATCCATTCCGCCCACAGCGGATGAAAACAGAAGGGAGCGACGCTTTTGGAACTGGAATTGTCACGCACGGAGTTTGCGTATTTTACCCCTGTCCTGCGGACAGTCGTGACCCGGGAGGAGACTCTGGAGATGATTATCTCCGACACCTGCCCGGATATTCTGCGGGTGGTGGAGACGGAGGGGGTGCCATGCCTGCGGCGGCAGGAAACGGAGGAGGGTAGCACTTCCCTGTCCGGGGCGGTGAAGGTGACAGTGCTGTACCGGCCGGAGGAGGGGACGAGACTGTGGCAGCTGGAGCCAGAAATCCCTTTTCAGTGTGTGCTGGAGAAGGAGGAGATCACCGCTTCCTGCCGGATACAGGCCTTCCCCCGGTTGATGGCTGTGGAGACACGTACCATCAATCCCCGGAAAATTTTGGTGCGGGCGGAGCTGGCTGTGGAGGTGCGTGTTTACGGCCCCGTCTCCATGTCCTGGTGTCCCTCTCTGCCCTCTGAGGAACAGTGGGGCCTGCAGCAGCGGCTGGAGCAGCGGGAGGGTATCTTTGCCGTCCGCCTGCCGGAGACGGAGTTTGATTTCTCTGACCAAGTGAATTTGCCGGGGAACCGCCCCCATCAGAGCCGCGTTTTGCGCACCCGCTGCGAGGCGTGGTGTGGGGAGTCCCGGCTCATCGGGGCCAAGCTGATCTTCAAAGGGGGCGTTACCCTCCATGTCTTGAGCCAGGGAGAGGACGGAGGGCTGTATACATCTGATTTTGAGATACCCTTCTCCCAAATTATGGAGACGGAGGGGGTGGGCGAGGATGCTATCTGCCAGACGGAGGTAGCTCTTGCCGACTACAGCATCCGTTCAGCTGACGAAGAGGGCAAGACCCTAGTCTGCGACTTTCACCTCCGGGCCTGGGCGGTGGTAAGCCAGATTCGGACAGTACAGCTGGTGTCCGATGCCTACAGTATCCGTTACCCGGTGGAGTGTCAGTGGCGGGACTATCAGCTGTTGCGGGTGGCCAATCGGGATAGCTGCCGTCAGAGCGTACGGGAGGTCATTGAAACCGGCGGTCAGGCCACAGCTGTCCACGATGTCCGAGTGACAGCCTGCGAATTGAAATCCGCCCAGGATGGGGAGTACACTGAATTCTCCGCCGGTGTTCAGGTTTCCTTGCTCTACACCAGTGAAGAGGATGGCCTGACGTCTGTTTCCCGGAGGCTGACGGTGAGCATGAAGACGGATGGCTCCTTCGGCCCTCAGTCTGTCTGTCGCTGCATGGTGCAGGAACCACAGGCGGCAGTGACATCAGGCGGGATTGAGCTGCGCTTCTCCCTGGAGTTTCACTACTGCCTGACGGAGAGCGTCACTCTGTCGGGCATTGACCGCTTCCAGATGGACGAAACTTCCCCCCGGAAGGGGGAGGGCGCATCGGTGATTTTGCGGCGGGTGACCGGAACGGAGGAGCTGTGGGACATTGCCAAGGCATATGTCACCACGGTGGATGAAATTGTACAGGCAAACGGGATCCAGGAGGGAGGGCGGCTGGGAGACCGCATCCTGCTGATCCCCAGGAAGCGGTGAGGGGGCAGTAAAATGGAATGCGGTGAAATCTATAACGACATCGCCCTGCGGACGGGCGGCGATATCTACATCGGTGTGGTTGGCCCGGTGCGTACAGGAAAATCCACCTTTATCAAACGGTTTATGGAGACGCTGGTAATTCCCAATATCGGCAATGTCTACCGTCGGGAGCGTGCCAGAGACGAGCTGCCCCAGAGCGGCTCTGGTCGCACTATTATGACGGCGGAGCCGAAATTTGTGCCGGAGGAGGCGGTGGAACTGGAACTGCCCGGCGGGGCGGCATTCTCCGTCCGGCTCATCGACAGTGTGGGCTATCTGGTGGAGGGGGCCGTAGGCCAGATGGAAGGGGATGAACCCCGGATGGTCACCACCCCTTGGTTTGACCACGAGATACCTATGACAGAGGCAGCCGAGGTGGGGACGAGACGGGTCATCTCTGAACACTCCACCATCGGCATCGTGGTCACAACCGATGGGACTGTCACCGATATCCCCCGAGAGTCCTATCTGGAGGCGGAGGAGCGGGTTGTAGACGAACTGACTGCCTTAGGCAAGCCCTTTCTGGTGCTGCTGAACTCCGCTCAGCCAGATGCCCCGTCAGCTCAAGCCCTACGGCGGCAGCTAGCGGAGAAATATTCTGTCACCTGCCTGGCGGTGAACTGCCTGGAGCTGGGGGAGGAGCAGGTGGCGGATATCCTCCGCAGTGTCCTCTATGAATTCCCGATGCGGGAGCTGGATCTGTACCTGCCTGCATGGGTGGATGCCTTAGACTACGACCACCCCATCAAGGGAGAAATTTTCTCCGCCATCCGGGAGAATGCTGCCGGGATGCGCCGCATTCGGGATATGGAGCGGGCGGTGCAAAGTCTTGCGTGCTGCGACACCGTCAGCCGGGCCGTCCTGACATCTATCCAGTTGGGTACCGGCGTGGCTAGGGCGGAGTTGGAGGTGCCCCGGCAATTGTTCTATACTACCTTGAGCCAGCAGTCGGGCTTCTCCGTGGCTGATGACGGTGACCTGATGGAGCTGCTGACCCAGCTGGCCCGGATCAAGGGGGAGTATGACAAGGTGGAGCAGGCCCTGCGGGACGTGCGGGAGAGTGGCTATGGCATTGTAATTCCCTCCATCCAAGAACTGGTGCTGGAGGAGCCGGAGATTGTCAAGCAGGGCGGGCGGTATGGTGTCCGGCTGAAGGCCAGCGCACCCTCCATCCATATGCTGCGGGCGGATATCAAGACGGTGATCTCTCCCATCGTGGG
>CAYUUP010000096.1:543-5423 GCA_964447925.1 uncultured Oscillospiraceae bacterium | reverse complement strand
GGAGAAGCGGGAGTGTACCATGGCGATAGCGGATTCATAGTCCTCATCCTGCAAATCCAGATAGAACCGCCGCAGCTGCCCCACCAGGAACATACCTTTGTAGACGATGGTACGGGATGAGCAGGAAGCCACATAGGTGTTGTCATTGGACTGCTCAAAGACCCGCCGGGCCACATAGAGCTTGCGGTCAAAGTCCAGCCCACGGATCACGTTGGCCGGACGTTCTATCAGAGCCTGCTCGATGCAGGGCATCTTGGAGAGGGCCTTCTGCCCCAGGATGCCGGGGTCAGTGGGGACGGTCCGCCAACCCAGCAGCCGCATACCCTCCTTTTTCAAAATGACCTCGAACATCCGCTTGGCCAGGCTCCGCTTCAGGGTATCTTGAGGGAAGAAGAACATCCCCACGCCGTAGTCCCGCTCACCCTTCAGGGTGATGCCCTGAGCGGCGGCGGCCTTCTTGAAAAAGCGGTGGGATATTTGCAGCAGGATGCCTACGCCATCGCCGGTTTTGCCCTCGGCGTCCTTTCCGGCCCGGTGTTCCAGCTTTTCCACAATCTGCAGCGCTTGATCCACCGTGGCGTGGCTCCTGCGACCCTGGATATCCACCACTGCGCCGATGCCGCAGGCATCGTGTTCAAATTCCGGTCGGTACAACCCCCCCTTGGGGCCTCCCTCACGCCGGATCTCTTCCATTGTCGAGTTCATAGCCATATCCCCTTCTAATCTGGACGAAAACGTCTCAACGGGCAGGGGACAGGAGATACCGCAGTCCTCCCCCGGTCCCCCGTCTCCCCGTTGAGACGTTCTGTCTGTGATGGTATTTCTCCTCTCCGCCCCAAAGGAGCAGTCAATTACGATTGCTTTAGCAGCTTTTGAATACGCTCCACCGCTTTGGCGGTGTCCTCCGCATTGCCGAAGGCGGTCAGCCGGATGTAACCCTCGCCGCTGGGGCCAAAGCCCGCGCCGGGCGTAGTCACCACGCAGGCCTCGTGGAGCAGTCTGTCAAAGAACTCCCAGGATCCGTAGCCCTCCGGCGTGCGGAACCAGATATAAGGCGCGTTGATGCCGCCATACACCGTCAGTCCCGCCGCCGTCAAGCCCTCGCGGATGATCTTGGCATTGTTAAGGTAAAACCGGATCGTCTCCTGGATCTGCCGGCGGCCCTCCGGAGTGAAAGTGGCCTCCGCCGCACGCTGGATCACATATGCAACGCCGTTGAATTTGGTTCCCTGCCGACGGTTCCACATGGCGTTGAGACTGACACCGTCTCTGGTCAGCTCTTTGGAGATGACAGTGTAGGCGCAGCGGTTGCCAGTGAAACCCGCCGTCTTGGAGAAGGAGCGGAACTCGATGGCGCAGGTCTTGGCCCCGGGTACCTCAAAGATGCTGTGGGGGATACCCGGTTCGGAGATGAACGCCTCATAGGCGGAGTCATAAAGGATAATAGATCCATGGGCGTTGGCGTAGTCCACCCAGACCTGGAGCTGCTCCCTGGTTGCCGCCGTACCGGTAGGATTGTTGGGGGAGCAGATGTAGATCAGGTCGGGCATCTTGTCCTCGGTAGGCAGAGCCGGAAAGAAGCCGTTCTCTGCTGTGCAGGGGAGATAAACCAGATTGGTCCACTTCTCGCCGTCATAGTCCCCGGCCCGGCCCGCCATAGCATTGGTGTCCACATAGACGGGATACACCGGGTCGCAAACGGCTACCACATTATTCACATCGAAAATGTCGCCGATATTGCCGCAGTCACTCTTGGCTCCATCAGAAACGAAAATTTCATCATCGGCGATGTCCACCCCCCGGCGCCTGTAGTCATCCTGAATGGCGAAGCGCAGGAAATCATAGGCAGAGCAGGTTTCTTCGCAGTAGCCCCGGAAGGTTTCTTTCACGCCCATCTCCGCTGTGGCCTTGTGCATAGCCTCGATAACAGCGGGGGCCAGGGGCTGTGTCACGTCCCCGATACCCAGCCGGATCAGGGGCTGGGGGGGATTCTCAAAGGCTCGCACCCGGCGCCCGATTTCCGGAAAGAGATAGCCGCCAGGGAGCTTTTGATAGTTGGTGTTGAGCTTTACCATATAGGTGCCTCCTCAATTATAAGCCGAGTTGTTCCGTCCCGGATCAATTTTTATATTGTTCAAATGTCCTCCAGAATCTCCTTTGCGGTCTGGGCCATCCGCTTGCCGGCATTCATGCTCTGCTTCTGTATATAGCGGTGGGCCTCCTCCTCCGTCATGCCGTTACGCTCCATCAGCAGGGTCTTGGCCTGCCCCACCAGGGCCTGATCCTGGTCGCTGCGCTGGGGCATCCGGCGGTTCAGCCGATGGCTGACCTGCAGGAGCATCCGTACCGAAGCGCACAGGTCTCCCCGGGAAACGGGGGCCGCCAGCCGGAAGATGTCCTCGTGGAGGAATTCCAGGTAGGCTGGAGGGGCCAGCACCAGCAGAATGGAACTATCCGGCAGGTCATCAAAAAGCTGCTCTGCTGAGGCGTCCCGCAGCTTGAAGCCGCTGACAATGAGACTGACGCGGTTTTGACGGATTGCCCGCTTCACCTCGCCTGCAGAACAGAGAGACAGGCACTCCGCCAAGCCCTCTGACTCCAGAATGGAGCAGATGCGCTGGCAACTGGCAGGGCTCTCAAAGGCCACAATGATTTTATCTTCCATAACTCGCCTTCCCCCTCCTCTCTCGCTTTCCGCCATTCCCCGGTCCGGTATGGGCGTGTGGTCCCGCAAGGTTCTGCTTCATTATGAAGGATAAGATAAGCCTCAGTAGATCCCCATGTATTTCTCCACTTCCCAGCTGGAAACCCGCGTGCGGTACTCCTCACACTCCGCCCGCTTACAGCTCAGAAAAGCCTCAGATACGTGCTTGCCCAGCACATCCATAATCAGCTGGTCATTCTGCAGTTCCACAATGGCCTCATCCAAGCTGCCAGGCAGGCTGTCGATGCCGTAGGCCGCCCGCTGCTCCCGGCTCATGTGGAAGATGTCCTGGGTGATCTCCTCCGGCGGGGTCAGGCCCCGCTCGATGCCATTGATGCCCGCCGCCATGCAGACGGCGATGGCCAGATAGGGGTTGCAGGAGGGATCGGGGGAGCGCAGCTCTACCCGTGTGGACTGTCCTCGGGCGGCGGGGATGCGGATCAGAGCAGATCGGTTGCTGGCAGACCAGGCCCGATAGCAGGGGGCCTCATAGCCAGGCACCAGACGCTTGTAGGAGTTGACCAACGGATTGGTGACGGCGGTGGTAGCCCTGACATGGGCCAGCAGGCCGGCGATAAAGGAGTAAGCCTCCTTGGAAAGGCCCCGCTTGTCATCGGGATCATAGAAGACATTCCTGCCGTCCTTGAAGAGCGACATATTCATATGCATTCCAGAGCCGTTGATGCCAAAAATCGGCTTGGGCATAAAGGTGGCATGGAGGCCCGCCCGCTGGGCCAGAACTTTGACAGCCAGCTTGAAGGTCATAATGTTATCAGCGGCGTGCATGGCCTCAGCGTATTTGAAATCAATCTCATGCTGGCCCGCAGCCACCTCGTGGTGAGAGGCCTCGATCTCAAAATCCATCTCCTCCAATGCCAAGCAGATCTCCCGACGGGTAGTTTCCCCCTGATCCAGAGGACCCAGGTCAAAATAACCCGCCTGGTCGTTGGCACGGGTGGTGGGCTTGCCGTTCTCGTCCGTCTGAAAAAGGAAAAACTCACACTCCGGCCCGATGTTCATGGTGTAACCCAGGTCGGCGGCGCGCTTCTGCACCCGCCGGAGGACACCTCTGGGGTCACCAATAAAGGGCGAGCCGTCGGGATTGCAGACATCACAGATGAGCCGGGCCACCCTGCCATGATGGGGCCGCCAGGGATAGATGGCAAAGCTGTTGAGATCAGGGTGGAGATACTGGTCAGACTCGTTGATGCGGACAAAGCCCTCGATAGATGAGCCATCCATGGCGATCTGGTTGTCCAGTGCCTTCCCGATCTGGGAGACGGTGATGGCCACGTTCTTCAGCTGACCCAGTACATCTACAAATTGCATCCGGATGAACTTGATGTCCTCCTCCTGGACAATGCGAATGATGTCTTCCTTGGTATATGCCATGGTAAAGCTCCCCTTTCCTGTTCTGTCCTCCGGCGAGGAATACGGGCATGAAGATTCATAATGTAAATAGTATACACCCCCAGCGAAATCTGTCAAGCAAATTGAAGGGGTTTTCCGGCGGAAATTTAAATTTTCGGTCACATCCCCTTAATAGGGTACAAATTCAGGCTTCTTTTCTGTAATTTTGAATGAATTGAAAAAAAGACTTGCAAAATCGTCCCGGATGGTGTATGCTTATAGTAAAGAACGGCGGGGCGCCGGAGGCGTCCCCGCCCGCCGTAAAACTTTCAAAACAGGCAATGACGTCTATCCTTCAAAATGGCCGATCATTGCCTTTTGCGTTTTTATGGCAGCTTTTCCGCAATCCCCCCGCAATTCCCCCGGTTCGGCAATCAACTATACTCTGAAAGGAATGGATGAAACATGAACATTTCCGAGGTGTTTGGCTCCAACGTCTTTGATGAGAGCGTCATGAAAGCCCGGCTGCCCAAAAAGGTCTTTGCCGAATTCATGGACGTCAAAACCAACGGAGGCAACATCAGCATGGCCACCGCCGACATTATCGCCAACGAGATGAAGGATTGGGCCATCGAAAAGGGCGCCACCCACTATACCCACTGGTTCCAGCCGCTGACCGGCATCACCGCCGAAAAGCATGACTCCTTCCTGACATCCCCTGAGGGCGGCAAGGCGGTACTCCAGCTCACCGGCAAGCAGTTGATTATGGGCGAGCCGGATGCATCCTCCTTCCCCTCCGGCGGCCTGCGGGCCACCCACTACGCCC
>CAYUUP010000096.1:0-533 GCA_964447925.1 uncultured Oscillospiraceae bacterium | reverse complement strand
AGGGGCTACACCGCCTGGGATATGACCTCCCCCGCCTTTGTCAAGGAGATGGGCGCAGGCAACATTCTCTGCATCCCCTCCATCTTCGTCTCCTATACTGGCGAAGCCCTGGACAACAAGACCCCGCTGCTGCGCTCTATGGAGGCCGTCTCTGACCAAGCTCTCCGCATCGTCCGGCTCTTCGGTGACACCACCGCCACCAAGGTGGTGGCCTTCGTCGGCCCCGAGCAGGAGTACTTCCTGGTAGACCGAGAGCTGTACCTCCACCGCAAGGATATGATCTACACCGGCCGCACCCTCTTCGGCGCTCCCGCACCCAAGGGCCAGGAGCTGGAGGACCAGTACTTTGGCGTCATCCGGGAGCGGGTAGGCGAGTTCATGAAGGATCTAAACGTGGAACTTTGGAAGCTGGGCATCACCGCCACCACCCAACACAACGAGGTTGCCCCCGCCCAGCACGAGATGGCCCCCATCTACTGCACCGCCAATATCGCTGTGGATCAGAACCAGCTGGCCATGGAAACTATGAAGCG
>CAYUUP010000095.1:0-5660 GCA_964447925.1 uncultured Oscillospiraceae bacterium | reverse complement strand
CTGGGGCCGGGGGTGCTTGGAGGTCACGATGACATTGACATAGTTCCGACTGCGGATGCAGTGGTCAAAGACAGACAGCAGGCAGTTGGTGTCCGGGGGCAGATAGAGCCGTACCACGTCCGCCTTTTTGTTGGCCACATGATCCAGGAAACCGGGATCCTGATGGGTAAAGCCGTTATGATCCTGTTGCCACACATTGGAGGACAGCACATAGTTCAAGGAGGCAATGTCCTGCCGCCAGGGCAGTTCCCGAGTCACCTTCAGCCACTTGGCGTGTTGGGAGAACATGGAATCCACAATGCGGATGAAAGCCTCGTAGCTGTTGAAGAAGCCGTGGCGCCCTGTCAGCAGGTAGCCCTCCAACCAGCCCTGGCACATATGCTCGGAGAGCATGGAGTCCATCACCCGGCCGTCCGCATCCAGCTTTTCGTCGTAGGGCGGGTTGGCCTCCCCATTTACCCACCGGCGGCCAGTGGCCTCAAAGACAGCCCCCAACCGGTTTGACTGTGTCTCATCCGGGCCAAAGATACGGAAATTCCGGGCGTCTGCGTTCAGCCGCATCACGTCTCGCACATACTTGCCCAGCACGATCATGTCCTGCCCCTCTACCTCGCCGGGAGCGGGGATCTCCACCGCATAGTCCCGGAAATCGGGACAACGTAGCTCCCGCAACAGCAGACCGCCGTTGGCGTGGGGATTAGCACCCATCCGGCGGCTGCCCTTGGGCGCCAGTTCCAGCAGTTCCGGGACGGGACGGCCGTTCTCATCGAATAGCTCTTCCGGTCGGTAGGACTTCATCCACTCCTCCAGCTGCTTCACGTGTTCTGGGTGGTCACCGTCCATGGAGAGGGGAACCTGGTGTGCCCGGAAGGAACCCTCCACAGGCAGCCCATCTACCTCCTTGGGGCCCGTCCAGCCCTTGGGGGATCGGAAGACCAGCATGGGCCAGCGGGGGCGGGTGGCGTCATTATTGGCGCGGGCAGCGGACTGGATGCGTTTGATCTCCCGTACAGCCCAATCCAGAGCGGCCGCCATTTTCTGGTGCATCTCCGCCGGGTCATCCCCTTCCACAAAGCGCGGTTCCCATCCGCAGCCCTTGAAGAACATCTCCACCTCCTGGTGGCTGATGCGGGAGAACACAGTGGGGTTGGCGATCTTGTATCCGTTTAGGTGGAGGATGGGCAGCACCGCGCCATCGGTGATGGGGTTTAGAAATTTGTTGGAATGCCAAGCGGTGGCCAGAGGGCCAGTCTCCGCTTCGCCATCGCCCACCACGCAGGCGGCGATGAGACTGGGATTGTCCATCACGGCGCCAAAGGCGTGGGCCAGAGAATAACCCAGCTCGCCCCCTTCGTTAATGGAGCCGGGAGTCTCCGGGGCCACATGGCTGGGAATGCCGCCGGGGAAGGAGAATTGCTTAAAGAGCTTCTTCATGCCCTCGGCGTCCTGGCTAATATTCGGATAGACCTCGCTGTAAGAGCCGTCCAGCCAGTCCTGTGCCACCATGGCGTTCCCCCCGTGACCGGGGCCGGAGAGATAGATCATATTCAGATCGTATCGGTTGATGACCCGGTTCAAATGGGTGTAGATAAAATTCTGACCTGGGACAGTACCCCAGTGACCAACAATGGTGCGCTTAATGTGTTCCCGCTTCAGCGGCTCCCGCAGCAGGGGATTGTCCCAAAGGTAGAGCTGTCCCACCGCCAGATAGTTGGATGCTCGCCACCAAGCGTCCAACTCCTCCAACTCTTTCTGGGACAGTGCTGGACGTTTGGAAAGCCGCGTGGATGCTTTAATGGATCTATTAATTTCTTTTTCAGCCGACTTCTTCATGGACGATTCCTCCTTAAATCGGTTATCTCCATATTAGCACCGTCATTTTCGTCCGTCAACATGAAAGCTGCCAGTTCACAAAAATTTAATGGCATCCTTTTCCGCTTTTTAAAAGTGATTGTGGGAAGTCGGGCTGCTATTTTTTCTTTGGGGCCCTCCGCTCCGCTGCGCTCAGCTGCCAAAAAGCAAAAACAGGGCCGCCTCATGAGAGGCGGCCCGATCTCTGGCTCAGTTGTATTTCCTGCGATTCTTACGCGCAGCCTCTGACTTCTTGCGGCGCTTGACGCTGGGACTCTCGTAGTGTTCCCGCTTGCGCACTTCGGCCAGAACGCCGGACTTCGCACAGCTGCGCTTGAAGCGCTTCAGTGCGCTGTCCAAAGACTCATTTTCTCTCACGCGGATCTCCGCCATATCTATTCCCTCCCTCCGAAATGCCCGGGGAGTCAGTACACAGGCACGACCGCCGTATTCAAAAATACGGCTATACATTGTAATTATACACAGATTCTCTGCCAATGTCAAGCTAACAGAATAATTTTTTACCCGCCGTTCGCAGGAAACTTTATCCCGCGCTCTCCCTGCCGCGCCTTTCATCTCGGTTAATGATCCGTTGGATATAGTCCGGCACCTCCTCAAAGGGGATGCCTAGCGCCACAGCCAGCTCTCCATGGAGAATGTATACCGCCTGCTTCATATATCGCTCGTCTGCCTGGCCCAACTTGCGCCCCTTGACAATGGCGGCCTTCTGCTTCTGGTAAACCCCCTGGATCATCCGCACCAGCTCCCGGTTATCATGAGAGCGGAGACAGGCCTGGTAATAGTCAACGAGGCCCCGGGGACTGCGCTCCTGACAGACCTTGGCTCCCATATGGGGAATGTTGTGGATCAGCTCCAGCGCATCCTCCCGGCTCAGCACTGGACGCATATAAACCGAGGTATCCACCGGTGTATAGACCCGCCCTTCCCGATATAGGGGGGAGAGGGCATAAAAAAGGCGATCGCCTGCAATACCAAAGTTCCGGGAAGGGCCAATCTCATCCACCCTGCACACGCCCTCGCTTCCATAGATTAAAAGGTCACCAATTTGATACACCGGAAATACCTCCTTTTCCACGTTGCACATCCATACTTTCTCTTGTATTATACCACATTTTTCCTAAAAATGTAAGGGGGCTTTCCCAAAAAACCGGGAGATCAGGGGAGATGGCCCCGGAGCCTGAACCCCGGAGCCATCTTGGATTACCTTTTTGCATTTACAGCAGGCCAGTGTCAGTAGTCTCTGGCAGCGGGAAATCGTTCCTCCAGCTGCACGAAGTCCTAGAAAGTCTCTGCGGAGGATGAAAATCCGGATGCGTATTCCTGTGTCCCCACTGTGCCGTCCTCGGAGAATTCATCCTCCAAGCGGAACTGGGCCATGCCGGATCCGGCGGGAATCAGCTTGCCGATGATGACGTTCTCCTTCAGTCCCAGCAGGTGATCTACCTTGCCGTAAATGGCCGCTTCAGTCAACACCTTGGTGGTCTCCTGGAAGGAGGCTGCGGAGAGGAAGGAGTTGGTAGCCAGTGAGGATTTCGTGATGCCCATCAACAGTCGGGTGCAGGTGGGCAGTTCCAGCGGCTCCCCGTCCTCCCGGGTCTCCCCGGCGTCAATGCGGGTCTGCACTGCCTGTTTTGCCTCCTCAAACTCCACCAGCCCGATGACAGAGCCGGAGAGCAGTTGGGTATCGCCTGGCTCCTCCACCTGAACTTTGCGCATCATCTGGCGGCAAATGACCTCAATATGCTTGTCGTTGATGTCCACGCCTTGGCTGCGGTAGGGCTTTAATACCTCGCGGATGAGGTACTCATGCAGGGCGGGCAGTCCCCGGATGTTTAGAACATCGTGGGGGGACAGAGCGCCGGTGGAGAGCTGCTCCCCCTTTTCCACATGATCCCCCGGTTTCACCAAGATGGAGAAGTGGGGCAGCTGATAGGTGAACGGTTCGCTGCCGTCATCAGGGGTTAGGATGACATTCTCCAGAGAACCCTTCTTGGCGGACTCAATGGCAATGGTGCCGGATGCCTCTGCCAGCTGCGCCATTTTCTTAGGCCGCCGGGCCTCGAACAGCTCCTCGACACGGGGCAGACCTTGGGTAATATCGCCACCGGCCACGCCGCCGGTGTGGAAGGTACGCATGGTAAGCTGGGTACCCGGCTCACCGATTGACTGTGCCGCAATGATGCCCACAGCCTCGCCCAGGCCAACTCGCTCACCAATGGCCAGGTTCATTCCATAGCACTTGGCGCAGACGCCGCTCTTGGCCTGACAGGTCAGCACGGAGCGCACTTTGACGGAGTGGAGCCCATGGGCCTCCAGCACCGCCACGTCCTCTGGCTTCAGCATAGTCTCGGTGTCAAAGAGTACCTCACCGGTTTCCGGGTCGCAGATGGGAACGGCGGGATAGCGGCCCTTGATGCGCTCACTGTAGGTTTCGATGACCTGCCCCTCTTCGGAGATCTCATAGACCATGATGCCGTCCTCAGTGCCGCAGTCCTCCTCCCGGATAATGACCTCCTGGGACACGTCCACCAGGCGGCGGGTCAGGTAGCCAGAGTCGGCAGTGCGCAGGGCGGTGTCTGCCATACCCTTCCGGGCACCACGAGATGAGATGAAGTACTCCAGCACGGAGAGGCCTTCCCGGAAGTTTGCCTTGATGGGAATTTCAATGGTCTTGCCGGCAGTGTTTGCCATCAGGCCGCGCATACCCGCCAGCTGACGGATCTGTGCCATAGATCCACGGGCGCCGGAGTCCGCCATCATGAAGATGGGGTTGTAGATATCCAGGTTTTCCTTCAGGGCATCGGCCACATCATTGGTGGTCTGCTCCCACTCCTGAACCACCAGGCTGTACCGCTCATCGTTGGTCAGGAAGCCCCTGCGGAACTTCTTCTCGATTTTCAGAACCTCCTGCTCCGTCTTCTTAATCAGCTCATACTTGGCAGGCGGTATAGTCATATCATAGATGGAAACGGTCAGCGAACCGATGGTGGAATAGTGGTAGCCCCGGGCCTTGATGGTATCCAGCACACCGGCAGAGATGGCAAAGCCGTGCTTTTGGATGCACTTCTCGATGAGGACGCTCAGGAGCTTCTTGCCGCAGGCCTCGTTGATTTCCGGCAGCAGGGCAGTTTTGGGGTCATCCCGATCCATGATGCCCAGATCCTGGGGAATATCCTCGTTGAAGATCAGACGGCCCACAGTAGTGCGAACCAGTTGACGCAGGGGCTTCCCGTTGCAGGTACCCTCTCTGCGCACCAGGATGGGTACATGGAGGTCGATCTCTCCCTCCGCAAAAGCCAGCTTAGCTTCAGTATCGCTGGCAAAGGTGGAATATACCTCCCGGGGCAGCTTCCGCCCCTCGGAGGCCGCCTCTACCGCCAGATAGCCAATCGTGGGGACATAGGGGATATAGCGGCCATGGGTGTCATCCCGTACCCAGATGTGCTGGTTGCCATCGATTTCTCCGCTGCCCACAGCTTCAGCCGCCGCCTCCACGGTGTCATAGCTGTACTCGGGATCGTTATCCAGGGGACGCTCATAGGTCAGGTAGTAGGAACCCAGCACCATGTCCTGGGTGGGTACGGTGACAGGACTGCCGTCCTGGGGCCGCAGCAGGTTGTTGGCGGAGAGCATCAGCACCCGGGCTTCGGTCTGGGCCTCTGCAGACAGAGGGACATGGACGGCCATCTGGTCACCATCGAAGTCGGCATTGAATGGGGTGCATACCAAGGGATGGAGCTTGATGGCCCGGCCTTCCACTAGCACCGGCTCAAAGGCCTGGATGCCCA
>CAYUUP010000094.1:0-5805 GCA_964447925.1 uncultured Oscillospiraceae bacterium | reverse complement strand
ATCGCCGGTGCGGATGCACTTCTGGCAGGTGCAGACCCGGCGGCGGGGCGGCTCCTGCTCCCCGGTAAACCAGGGCTTCATGGGAGCCATGCCGGAGTTGATCAGCAGCAGGGAGGCGTCGTTCTGGGGAATCAGGGAAAAGCTGGGCAGACGCAGGTGTCCCTTGCTCTCGAAGAAGGAGAGGAACATTTCCCGCAGCTGGTTCAGGCCAAAGTGCGTAGGCTGTTTCATCGTTTTATACACTCCTCATTCTATCCCCGCCGGGAGCGGGGGAACGGCTCCCGGGAGGGGGAGCCGCCGCAATCTGTCAGATTGGATTATTGTATCACAAATTTTCCCGCCGTACAAGAGAAAAAATTCATAAATACGGCTGTTTTCCCGCCGCCTCACTGTTCACTGTTGAATACATAACGATCCAGCCGGGAAAAGGCCTCCCGTACCCGTGAGAGGGGCAGAGCCAGATTCATCCGGATGGCCCAGGGGCTGTGGAACGCCCTGCCGTCCTGCCAGGCCACTCCCACGTCCCAGCCGGCCCTCTCCAGCTCATCCAGCGTTTTGCCATGAGCGGCGCACCACTGCTGACAGTCCAAGAAGAGCATATAGGTTCCCTCCGGATGAAAGACCCCCACGCCGCAGAAGTGCCGCCCGATGTAATCACAGGCAAAGTCCACGTTGCCGCCAATGACCTGACACAGCTCGTCCACCCACTGGGCGCCCTCCGGCCGGTAGGCGCCTATGAGGGCGTGCATGGACAGCACGTTCATCTCGTTGTAATGAGACTTCTGGGCCTTGGCCCGAACCCTGTCCCGAAGGTAGCTGTTATAGATGATGTGATAGCTGCCCACCAGCCCCGCCAGGTTAAATGTCTTGCTGGGGGCATAGAGGGCCACGGTACGGTTTTTGGCGTCCTCACTGACAGACTGGGTGGGGATGTGGCGGTGTCCCGGCAGGATGATGTCCGACCAGATCTCGTCCGAGATCACCATACAGTCGTGGACACGATAGATCTCCATGGCCCGTTCCAGCTCCCAGCGCTCCCAGACCCGACCGCAGGGATTGTGGGGACTGCAAAGGATGGCAACATGGATATGGTGTTGTTCCAGCTTGCGTTCCATGTCATTGAAGTCCATCCGCCAGACGCCTTTTTCGTCCTTCACCAACGGACTGTGGATGATGGGATAGCCGTTATCTGTCAGAGAGCGGGTAAAGCCGATATAGGTGGGACTGTGGAGCAGCACCGGATCACCGGGAGCAGCAAAAGCGGACAGAGCGGAGATGACGCCCCCCAGCACACCGTTCTCATAGCCGATGCACTCTGGGGCCAGGCCGGTGACACCGTTGCGGCTCTCCTGCCAGCGGATGATAGAGCCGTAATATTCCTTGTCGGGGGTGAAATAGCCAAAGGCCGGATGTTCTGCTCGCCGGAGGATGGCCTCTGTCACAGTAGGCGCGGTGGGAAAATTCATATCCGCCACCCACATGGGTATAGCGTCAAAGCCCTCCTTGGGGCAGCCGGGAGCGGATCCATGGCCCAGCCCATCTACGGCAATGGCATCCCGGCCCCGCCGATCCATGATGGAGGTAAAATCATATTTCATAAAATCGCTCCTTTACAGCAGAAAACGGATGAAAGGGTCCAGTAAACGGACTATGTTGCGGACAAGCGCAGTGCCGACAGGGGTGTCGGCAGTACAGAGCAGGTTTTCCGTCTCTGTGGCGTCCCGGGCATCGGTGTGGTAGGCAGTAAGGCAGTCCTCCAGTTGAGCGGCAAATTCCTCACCGCACACCACCAGCATCAGCTCGGTGTCCTGATAGACGCTCTTCATGTCGAAGTTGAAGGAGCCGACAATGGCCAGTTCCTCCCCCACTATCACGCTCTTGCCGTGATAGGACAGGCCGCCGTTGTACTCCAGGATCTCCACCCCGGTGTTCAGAATATCCCGCCGGTGAAGGAAGTAGTCCGCCGCGCCGAAGGGATTACCGTTGTTCAGGGAGGAATTCGTCATGACTGTCACCGCCGCCGTGCCGCACAGATCGGCGAGAGCATCATACATCATGCCGTTGCAGATGATATAGGGGGTGTGGATAAGGACATCCTCCCCCTGAGACATCAGCTGGCAGAGGCCGTAAAAGGCCCACGGCTCTTTGGCGTACAGCCCAATAGGGTTGTACAGCAGGGAGATGCGGCGCACTGCCACACTGTCGCTCAAATTCACCATCTCGAACCAGTCCGGATGTTCCGTCCGCATCTGGCTGTAGAGTTCTTCCAATTCTCCGGCGGCCCGGCGGACGCTGGTAAGCCTTGCCGTCCAGCCCCCGGACTGCCACGTCCGGCAGCAATCCAGCGCCCAGACTGTCTCAAAATAACGCTCCAGCTCATAGAGGGAACTGTCCGTCCCGCCGGTATTACAGACCAGTACCTCCCGGTCGTAGTTCTGGGCGTCTCCCGCCCCGTCTCCCAGGAAATTGTCAAAGGTGTTCCGCCCGCCCAGCAGATAATAGCTGTCATCCACAATGAGGTATTTGTCGTGGAGACGGCTCATCAGCGTCCAAGGGGCCAGCGGGTTCAAGGGGTTATACCGCTTTACGGTGACGTTTCCTGCCGTGGCCAGGGCGTAGAAATAGGGGTTTCCGCCCATGCGCAGCACGCCGCTGACGCCATCCACCAAAATCCGCACCTCCACGCCCCTGTTGGCTGCCGCCAGCAGGGCTGCAATAACCTGAGTACCGGCGGTGTCCGCCCGGAAGTCGAAGGTGGAGAGGATAACGCGCTCCTCCGCCGACTCGATCATGCGGATGCGCTGGGCCAGAGCCTCCATGTTGTCCTCCACCAGGCTGGCGGTGTCGCAGGAGATCGTGTCGGAATAGTAGCTGTTCACATCAAAGCCGTCTTGATAGCTCTGGCTGACCTCCGGCTGGACAAAATAGGGTCCCATGACTCCGGCCACAATATAGGCCAGCAGCAAGACCGGAACAGCAAGCCAGAGCCAGCGGCAGTGCTTTTTGGTCTGGGCACCCCCCCTGTGGGGCGCGTCCTCCCGCAACAGGGAGAGATGGAAGGGAATATAGATCAGCAGAGAGATTGCCATGGCCGCCATCATAATGATGATGATGACATTCCCTGTCAGATAGGACAGCTGGGGGAAGAGCAGGAGAACCAGTACGCCCACGTCCAGCAGGGCAGTGCAGAGCTTGCCCCAGAGATGGGCCCCCTCCACCTTGCCCCGCCGCCGGATGAGGATTGCCCCCATCACGGCCATATACAGCTCCTTTGCGACAAAAAGCAGCAGGAACCAGAGCATCATGGGATAGCGCAGCAGCAGGGCAATAGCCATGACCCCCTGGGTCAGCTTATCTGCAAGGGGATCCAGCGCCTTGCCCAACTCAGTGACCATGTCCCACCGCCGGGCGATTTTGCCGTCCAGAAAGTCCGAGAGGTAGGAAAGTGCCAGCAGGATAAAGGCAGGGAGGTAGTACTCTCTGGCATAGAGCAGGAGAAAGATGGGTATCACAATGATACGGAAATAACCCATCAGATTGGGAATGGTAAAAAGTTCTTTCTTTGTTGGTCGTTGCATGGAAAAACCAATCCCTTCCTTTCCACTGCCCTAGCAGCTGAACCCTATTATACGCCTCTTACCCCAGGGGATGTCAAGCCGGGGAAGGCGTTTTTAAGATAAAATTTACATGGGACATCTCACCGGAGCATAGGATAGGGCAGGAGGGAGCGCATATGGAGGGTAAATTTTCAGAACTGCGGTATAAAGAGGTCATCAGCGTCACCGACGGCACGCGTTACGGCTTTGTGGGGGATCTACGGGTGGAACTGGACAGCGGTCGCATCCTGGCCCTGGTGATCCCGGGGCAGGCCCGCTTCTTCGGCCTGTTCGGGCGGAAGGAGGACACCATCATCCGATGGGAGGACGTGCGCCGCTTCGGCGAGGACATTATTCTGGTGGAGGGAGTGCCGGAATACAGCGTCTCCTCCAGAGGGCGGCGGCGGTGGTTTTGAAATTTTCGGGGGCTTTCTTGAAAAATTTTCTTTACATCAGGGAAAAGCTATGTTAAAATAGGCTTCGGCCCTACACTTAGCAACGGGAGCATTGCCACGAAGCGCGGTATTCCCCCCGCCCGTTGCCCGGTGTCCGGCAATACCATATGAAAGGTGGAAATTTTCCATGATCCGCAAGGAAGAAAAAACTGCCGTTATTGAGGCAAACCGCATCCATCCCACGGACACCGGATCCCCCGAGGTTCAGGTGGCCATCCTCACCGCCCGTATCAAGGAGCTGACCGAACACCTGAAGGTACACCCCAAGGACAATCACTCCCGCCGGGGCCTGCTGAAGATGGTCGGTAAGCGCCGCCGTCTGCTGGACTATCTGGCCAAGAAGGATATTGAGCGTTACCGCGCTCTCATCGCCAAGCTGGGCATCCGCAAGTAAGAGAACTCCCGGAGACTGCCGAACTGCCCGAAAGCGTTCTGCAGTCTCCTGTCGGTTTTCTTCCTATCCAGTCATTTTGGGGAGAACCCATTTTAGCAGTTGAAAGAGGGGCCGAAAGGCCTCAGCTCCCCTTTCAAGTGCTAAAGCGCAGTTCTCCTCACAAAATAAACCGCAAAGGAGAACAGAGTATGTCAACTATCATCACCCAGAAGCAATTTCCCAACTATCGCACCTATGAAATGGACCTGGCAGGGCGTCCCTTGATCCTGGAGGTAGGCAAGCTGGCCGAGCTGGCCAACGCCGCCGTGCTGGTACGCTATGGCAAGACTACCGTGCTGGTGGCTGTCACCGCCTCCGCCCGGCCCCGTGACGGCATTGACTTCTTCCCCCTGTCCGTGGACTTTGAGGAGAAGCTCTACGCCGTGGGCCGCATCCCTGGCTCTTTTATGCGTCGGGAGGGCCGCCCCTCCCTGAACGCCGTGCTGGCCTCCCGAATGATCGACAGGCCCATCCGGCCCCTCTTCCCCAGTGATTTCCGCAACGATGTGGTGGTTACTGCCACCGTCCTCAGCGTGGATCACGACTGCTCTCCCGAGGTTGCCGCCCTCATCGGCACTTCTGCTGCCCTGGCCATCTCCGATATCCCCTGGGCTGGCCCTGTAGGCTGTCTCAGCGTGGGCTATGTGGACGGGGAGATCGTCTTCAACCCCACCAGCCAGCAGGCCAAAATTTCTCGGATGGAGACTACCGTAGTGGCCACCGGCAAAAAGGTGGTCATGATCGAGGCCGGGGCCGACCAGATCCCCGATCACATCATGTTTGAGGGCATCTCTAAGGCCTTTGATGAGATCCAGAAGCAGATTGCCCTTATAAGCCGGATGGTGGAGGAGATTGGCAAGCCCAAATTTGAGTATCCCCACGCCGATTTTGACCAGCAGCTCTTTGATGACATCGTGTCCTTTGGCTTGGAGAAGGCCCGCGCTTGCATGGATACTGATGACAAGAATGTCCGGGAGGCCCGGTGGAACGTCTTTGTGGACGAGCTGCACCAGCAGTTTCTGGAGCAGTATCCCGACATGGACAAGTATATGGATGAGATCACCTACAAGCTCCAGAAGAAAATTGTCAAGGCGTGGCTGCTGGAGGGACACCGGGTGGACGGCCGCCAGAAAAATGAGATCCGGCCCCTGGCCGCCGAGGTGGGTGTACTTCCCATGGTACACGGCTCTGGCCTCTTCACCCGCGGCCAGACCCAGGTGCTGTCCGTGGCTACCTTGAACACCCTCTCCGCCTGCCAGAAGTTGGACACCATCTGGGAGGAGGACAGCAAGCGGTATATGCACCACTATAACTTCCCCTC
>CAYUUP010000093.1:0-5818 GCA_964447925.1 uncultured Oscillospiraceae bacterium | reverse complement strand
TGATCTCAAAGGTAAAGATCGACGCGCCGCCGTTGGGGAAATACTTCTCATACAGGGCGTGGTCGGGATGGTCGGGGAGCGAGGGATGGTTGACCTTTTCCACCAGGGGATGCTTGGACAGATATTCCACCACCTTCTTGGTGTTCTCCGCGTGGCGCTCCAGGCGCAGGGACAGTGTCTCGGTGCCCTGGAGCAGCAGGAAAGCGGCGAAAGGGCTGATAGTGGAGCCGGTGTCCCGCAGGAGGATGGCCCGGATATAGGTGGCGAAAGCGGCCTTCCCGGCTGCCTCGGTGAACTTGACGCCGTGATAACTTGGGTTTGGCTCGGATATCCAGGGATACCGGCCGGAGGCGGCCCAGTCAAACGTGCCGCCGTCCACGATGACGCCGCCCAACGTAGTGCCATGGCCGCCGATGAACTTGGTAGCCGAATGAAGCACAATGTCCGCGCCATGCTCGATGGGCCGGATGAGGTACGGGGTGCCGAAGGTGTTGTCGATGGCCAGGGGCAGACCGTGCTTGTGGGCGATGGCGGCGATCGCGTCGATGTCAGGGATATCGGAGTTGGGGTTGCCCAGGGTTTCGATGAAGATAGCCTTGGTGTTCTCCTGAATGGCGGCCTCCACCTCATCCAGATTATGCACATCCACAAAGGTGGAGGTGATGCCGTAGAGGGGCAGAGTGTGGGCCAGCAGGTTATAGCTTCCGCCGTAAATGGTTTTCTGAGAGACAATGTGTTCTCCTGCCACGGCCAGGGCCTGTATCGTATAGGTAATCGCCGCAGCCCCAGAGGCAGTGGCCAGCGCGGCAACGCCGCCCTCCAGCGCGGCAATGCGCTTTTCAAAGACGTCCTGTGTGGAGTTGGTCAATCTGCCATAGATATTTCCGGCATCTGTCAGGCCAAAGCGAGCAGCGGCGTGGGCGGAATTGTGAAAGACATAGGAGGTGGTGGCGTAGATGGGTACCGCACGGGAGTCGGTAGCGGGGTCGGGCTGTTCTTGTCCAACATGGAGCTGAAGAGTCTCAAATTTATAATTGCTCATGGTATATACCTCTTTCTGTTTTATTATTTGCTGCTTTTTGGGGTGCTGCGAACGCAAAAAATCCGGGGTACAGACAGGCTGGCTCCCGGACTGGATATGGCAAATATGAGACGTATTCCCTCAACGCGAAGGGGAGGACATCAAGGGCGCCGCAGTACGCCCGGCCATATCATCAGCCCGGGAGTTCAGCATTCGCCCACAGCGGAAATTACTTCTCAGCAGATTGAGGAACAGGCATCTCATGTTCAGCACTCCTTCCTTACCATAGCAAAACTCAATATGCTTATTAACATAGTAGGTTAATAAGGTATTGTGGATATTATACCAACGGAAGGAGGAAATGTCAATTCGGCAAAATAGACAAAAAAGAGTCTGTTCGCCTACGAATTCTTCTTGCTGGCCTTTGGCGCGGGATGCAAGGGGAATCTGCCGCATTTACCGTTTTTCTGTATTTACCTTCACAAGGGAATTGTTGACGCGGTACAGCGTCTCGTTGAGGAAGAGATTGACAGGAGATCTGCCCCGCTGTTGGCGTTCTTTTTCCAGGCCAGCAATACCTGCTTGCCGGACATCCTCCAGTAGCAGGCTGGAATAGGTATGATCCCGGTTCGCAATCATATATTCGCTGCCCAGGAAGACGCCCTGGCCGCTCTGAATATGGAGCTGAAAACGCTGGGGAATTCCCAACACAAGAGCAACTATGGCTCGCTGGTATCCTCCCTGACCAAGGATACAGTGCCGTTGGATAATGTGCAGGAAAAGGTGATCCTTCGGCTGGCAGAGCAGGATAATTGTATCCTCCTGGGGCGGTGCGCCGACTACTATCTCCGGGACCGTCCTAACTGTATCAGTGTCTTCTGCGTGGACGAAATTGAAAACCGTGTGGAGTTGATTCACGACTATTATAAGGTCACGCTGAAGGAAGCCAACAGAATTATCAAGAAGGCGGATTGATTTTCCGGCCTGTGGACAAGATAATTTTAGCAAAGAGTGGGGGCTGTTTCCTGACGAAACAGCCCCCACTCTTTGCTTAGATCCTGCTGCATTCTCAATTTTCTGAGTGCGCATCACAGCAAGCAAGCCAGGTTCCTCATAGCAGCCGTTCAAATTCTCAGGGCTCATGGGAGGAGGTGGTGTCCGGCGCGTCATCCGGTTCGCAACTATCCTCCGGCTTGCTGTCGTTCTCCGGCCCAGCATCCTCTTTCGGGCCTTTAGGCGGCACACTGATCATATGGATGCTGCGGGCGGGCGGCTCGATGTCACCTGTCAGCCGGGCCTTGCGCTCATCCTCGGTGGCGCCGTAATTGTCGCAGGTGGATGGATCCCGGCCCTCCAGGATGGCCATCATCTCCTGGCCGGTGATGGTTTCCTTCTGGAGCAGATAGGTCGCCACATTGTCCAGATCCTGTCGGTTGTCCAGAAGGATCTGCTTCGCCTCGTTCAGGCAGCCGGACAGCAGCTGCTGAATTTCCTCATCTACAATGGCGGCGGTGGCATCGGCGCAGGTATTACCCAGCGATCCATCCAGATAGCGGGACTGGACGGTGGCAAGGCCCATGACGCCGAAGCGATCATTCATGCCATAGAGGGACACCATCTTCCGGGCCACATCGGTGGCCCGCTCAATATCGTTGGCGGCGCCGGTGGTCATGGTATCAAAGACCACCATTTCGGCAGCCCGACCGCCCAGCAGGGTGCGGATCTCACTGCGGAGTTCCTCTCTGTCCATGAGGAATTTTTCCTCCTCGGGCAGCTGCATGGTGTAGCCCAGCGCCCCCTGGGTATGGGGCACAATGGTGATTTTGGAAACCGGCTCGGTACCCTTCTGCTTAGCAGCTACCAGGGCGTGTCCCACCTCGTGATAGGCAATAAGCCGCTTTTCCTTCTCGGTAAGGACAGTACCCTTCTTTTCGGTGCCGGCAATAACCACCTCAAAGGAGACCAATAAGTCATTCTGGTTGACGGCCTTCCGCCCCATACGGACGGCCCGAAGGGCGGCCTCGTTGACCAGGCTTGCCAGGTCGGCGCCCACGCAGCCCGCAGTGGCCTGGGCGATTTTTTTCAGGTCTACGTCCTCGGTCAGTTTAATATTCCGAGTGTGTACCTGGAGGGTGGCCAGCCGTCCAGCCAGGTTGGGCCGATCAACTGTAATACGGCGGTCAAAGCGACCGGGCCGCAGCAGAGCGGGATCCAGCACCTCCGGCCGGTTGGTGGCCCCCAGGACAATAACGCCCTTGGTGGGATCAAAACCGTCCAATTCAGCCAGCAGCTGGTTCAGGGTCTGCTCCCGCTCGTCGTTGCCGCCCAAACGGCCATCGCCGCGGCTCTTTCCGATGGTGTCGATCTCATCAATGAAGATGATGCAGGGAGCCATCTTGGCGGCCTCCTTAAAGAGGTCGCGAACACGGGAAGCACCCACGCCCACAAACATCTCCACAAAATCGGATCCGGAAATGGAGAAAAATGGAACCTTGGCCTCTCCTGCTACCGCCTTGGCCAACAGGGTCTTGCCTGTGCCAGGAGAGCCTACCAGCAGGGCGCCCTTGGGCAGCTTTGCGCCGATGGCGGTATATTTGCCGGGATTATGGAGAAAGTCAATGATCTCTTCCAGGCTCTCCTTCGCCTCATCCTGACCGGCCACGTCCCGGAAGGTGACGCCAGTGGATTTCTCCACATAGACCTTGGCATTGGATTTGCCGGGGGATCCGATGCCACCACCGAGCTTGCCGCTCATCATAAAACGGAAGAACAGCAGCATAACGCCCAGGATAATCAAGTAGGGAACCACATAGGAGGCCACTACCATCAGGTAGTTGGTAGTCTCATAGGGGGTGTAATATGACACCCCGTGTTCATCCAGCAGCAGCAGAAAATCGGTGTAAGTTAGGGGGGCGGCGTAAAGCGTGGGCATTTCCACCTCGTCAATGGAGGGAGCGTCTTCCCCATAGGTATCGGCCAGCCACTCTGTCAGCCATTTCTCCTGCCCCTCCTCAGTGAGGATCAGGGTGTACTTGCCGCTCTCCAGCTTGACCTCCTCCACCTGGTCATCCTTCACCAGCTGAATCAGTTCGCTGAATTTGATTTCCACCGAAGCAGTCGCGCTTGACCGGGTCAGAAAGTAGTTCAGGGCAATCACCGCGATTAAGGGGATCAGGATGATATTCAGAAGTCCCAGAAGATTGCGGTTTCGGTTATTTTTATTAAACGGCCCGCCTTTGTCTGAATTTCGGTTGTTCTTGTCGTTTAGTTGGTTCAAGATGTTACCTCCGGAGAGGGCCGTATAGGGGCGCTGCGGCGTCTTGGAAAGGGGTGGCCCTCACATCGTTTTTAATAATATAACATAATTGATGGTGAAATACAAGAATGATACATGAATTTTCTGTAAAACACTTGACATCAGGGCGGCCAATAAGATATAATACGCTTGTTTATGCGATGATGGGGAGAAGTAGCAGGACAGCCTGACCGCCAGAGAGGTTCCGGCCGGTGAAAGGGACTGATCGGTGTCTTGTGAATACACCCTGGAGCAGCTGCCCCAACAGGCCGGAAATCGGCCTCAGTAGGCGTACGCCGGGTGCGCCCGATACAGCGCGGGAGTCTGATAGGACTCCGTGAGGCCCCTGCCCGTGAGAGGGGGGCGAACCAGAGGTGGTACCGCGTATGTTCACGCCCTCTGTTCCAATAGGAACAGGGGGTGTTTTATTATACTCAAATGGGAAAATGCGGATGTTGCACGGCGGAGAGGGATCCTGTGCGTATTTCTGGCCTCTGTGCTGTACAGCATTGGCGGGCTGTGCATCAAGGTGATCCCATGGAATGGTATGTCCATCAACAGCGGGCGGAATATTATTGCGGTACTGGTGGTGGGCGGGTATCTGCTGCTGACCCGCCACAGGCCCAAGCTGAACCGTTGGGTGCTGCTGGGGTCGATCAGCGTCTCCGGGACGAACGTACTGTTCTGCCTGGCCAACAAGCTGACCACAGCGGCCAACGCCATTGTGCTGCAATTCACGGCGCCGGTTTTTGTCATTATACTGACGGCGATTTTCTGGAAAAAGCACCCCCAGCGGCTGGACATATTTGCCTGCGTCGCAGTGCTGTTGGGTGTTATGTGCTTCTTTTTGGACAGCCTGGAGATGGGCGGCATGCTGGGAAATTTGCTGGCCCTGGTGTCTGGCATCAGCTATGCTGGTGTGTTTTTGCTGAACGATCTGCCAGGCGCGGATCCGATTTCCTCCGTGTTCTGGGGCGATGTTTGCAGCGTCCTGCTGGGGCTGCCCTTTTTGGTGAGGGAGACCAGCTTTACCGCTGTGGCCCTGACTGGCATTGTAATTTTGGGGGCCTTTCAGGTGGGATTGGCGTATATCCTTATGTGTGCCGGCCTGAAAACCACTCCTGCAGTGACGGCATCCCTAATTTCCGGCATTGAACCGGTGCTGAATCCGCTGCTGGTGGCGGTATTTTACGGTGAGCAGATCGGCGCTCTGGCCCTGCTGGGGGCGTGCATCGTCATCGGCGCGATCCTAGGCTATAACGTTCTGAAGGAGCGGCGGCAGACAACGCAGAGCAATACAGAGGTCGACAAAGACCCGAGACTATTTTATTAAGGAGAAAACACTATGGAGTTGTATGAGGAACTTGTGGCCCGTGGCCTGATCGCCCAGGTCACCAACGAGGAAGAAATCCGAACTATGATCAACGCGGGCAAGGCCACCTTCTATATCGGCTTTGACTGCACCGCAGACAGTCTGACCGCCGGCCACTTTATGGCGCTGA
>CAYUUP010000092.1:0-5821 GCA_964447925.1 uncultured Oscillospiraceae bacterium | reverse complement strand
GTGGATGCCATGGTGGATGCCGGGGCGGATCTCGTCAAGACCGGCCAGGACTACGGCATGGATCCAGCCCAGCCGCTGGACTATCTCTCCCCGGAGGTATTTCAGGCAATCTGCCGCCGGGCAAGGGAGCGGGGCGTACCCTCTGCAGCCCACATTACCAAACGGGACAATTTTGTAAACGCCGCGCGGTGGGGGCTGACCGAAGGGGCACATACCCCCACCAATGAGTTGACTGATGACGATATTGCTGTGGTAGCCGAGAGCGGAATGGCCTTCAACACCACTGCATCTATCTTCGACATGGTGTCCGCCCAGACGGGGGAGCAGATTATGGATGCCGTGCGTTCCAATATTGGGCGGCTATATCGGGCGGGGGTACCCATGAGCGTAGGTACCGATTTCATGCACGAAGGCGCGCCCTATCAAACCGCCGGAATCCCGGTTCATGAACTGCGTCTGCTGGTTGAGTCGGGGCTGAGCGTGGAGGAGGCAATCAGAGCCGCCACCATGGATACTGCACGGATTATCGGCGCAGGCAACCGGCTGGGCAGTATTGAGTCCGGCAAGCAGGCGGACATCATCGCTGTGGATGCCCCCATTGATGCGACCTTTGATTCGCTGACGCCGGAGCATGTGGTCTTTGTCATGCACCGGGGCGTGGTGATTAAGTAACCATCTTTTTTCAGGCTCTGCCGGTACATCATATCGGCAGAGCTGTTTATCATCCTCTTTTGATCGGAGCGATTCTAATGCAAAAAAAATACCCGCTTTTGACCAGCCCGATTAAGCTGGGCAACGTAACCTTCCGGCACCGGATGTTCTCCGCTCCCATGGGGGCCACCGATATCGACATGAACTGCGTCCCCGGTCCCCGGACGCAGGGCTTCTATGAGTTGCGGGCCAAGGGCGGCGCAGCCGCTGTCACCGTCTCTGAACTGGTAGTACACCCCGACACCGACGCCTCCCATATGCTCTATCTGAATCTGACCACCCCCGGCTGTCTGGCCGCCCACACCTTTATTGCGGACGGCATCCGCCGCCACGGGGCCGTCCCCTCCATCGAGTTCTCCCACTCTGGCCAGTACGCCGGGACCTATATGGCAGACAAGAACAGGAAAGAGGGGCTGTGTCAGTACGGCCCCAGCGACGGCATCCGGCATGACGGCAAGCCGGTGAGGGGGCTGACAAAGGAGCAGATCGCGGATATCGTAAACAGCTATCGAGAAACCGCCGCTCTTGCCAAGCGTGCCGGTTACGAGATGATCATGGTACACTGTGGCCACAGCTGGCTCATCAATCAGTTTCTCTCCCCCTGGTTCAATAAGCGCACCGACGAATACGGGGGCAGTCCGGAAAACCGGCTGCGCTTTGCCAGGGAGATCCTGACTGCCGTCCGGGAGGGCGTCGGCCCCGGCTTTCCCATTGAGATGCGGATGAGCGGCTCTGAGCTGTTTGAAGGCGGCTACGACCTGGCAGAGGGCTGTCAAATTGCCCACGGGCTGGAGGATTTGGTAGATTTAATTCATGTCTCCGCCGGCTCCTACCAGTTTGGATTCTTCAACACCCATCCCTCTATGTTCGCGGAGCATGGCGTCAATGTCCACCTGGCAGCGGAGATCAAAAAGCATGTCTCCAAGCCGGTGGCCACTATCGGGGCCATCAACGACCCCGCCATGATGGAGGAAATTCTGGAGAGCGGCAAAGCTGATGTCATCTACATGGCCCGTGAGCTGCTGGCAGATCCCTTCCTGCCCAGGAAGGTCTGTGCCAGTCAGGAGGACAAGATCGTCAAGTGCCTGCGCTGCTTCACCTGTATGGCGGAGCGGCCCACAACCCAGACCCGGCGATGTGCGGTGAATCCCCTGGTGGGGCGGGAGATCGACGGCATGGAGGTTGTCCCCGTGCTGCGGCCAAAAAAGGTGTTGGTCGCGGGGGCGGGCGTTGCCGGGCTGAAAGCCGCCGTCACCGCCGCCCAGCGTGGACACCAGGTGATCCTGTGTGAGAAGTCCAATGCCGTGGGCGGAATTCTAAAATCCGAGCAGGCTATCCCCTTTAAGCGGGAGATGTATGAACTGGGCCTGACACTGGAGCGCCAGGCCCTGGCCGAAGGGGTGGAGATCCGGCTGAACACCGCCGTTACCCCGGAGTATGTGGAAACGGAACAGCCTGATGCGATAATTCTCGCTGTCGGTTCCACGCCCATTGTACCTCCCCTGTCCGGCATTGAGCGGGCCGTTGTGGTCAATGATTACTACCTGAATCAGGACAGAGTGGGCCAAACCGTGGCGGTGCTGGGAGGAGGCCTGGCTGGGTGCGAAAGCGCCATCCATCTGCTTCAGGAGGGCAAGACCGTCCACCTGGTGGAAATGCGGGACACGCTGGCCCCCGACTGCAACATCCGCCACCGCCCGATTTTGATGAAGCAGCTTGAGGCAGGCGTGCAGGTACATCTGAACACCGCCGGACAGGCCGTGACCGATGAAGGCCTGGTGGTGATAAACGCTGACGGCACGGAGGAAGTGATCCCCTGCGACACCGTTATCTGCGCCGCAGGCCAGCGGGCCAACCGGGGTGACGTGGACGCCCTACGGCTTTGCGCGCCCTTCGTCCGGGAGGTGGGTGACTGCATCCGCCCCGCCAATATCACAAAGGCCGTCTATGAGGGCTATCACGCCGCACTGGATATCTGAGCCAGCGTTGCAACATAAAAAAGGACCGAGACGGTCGGGACGGGACTCCGCCCCGACCGTTTTATACTGCTGTCGCGGCAGGACTACATATCGGTATGCACCGGGTCTGATCGTCTTCCTGAAGAAATCACTAAAATCCGGAAAAAGCTAATGCCATTGGATTTTTCCCCACGACTTGACCCGCCCCATAAACATCTGATATAATGTAGCTGCGCAAAAGGATCCGGAGGGGCTGTTTGGAAGGGGGAACGGGGCTATGGTGCTGAACATGACCAGGGAACAGCTCTATACCCGGGGCGGGCTGCTGGACAAGCTGCCGGGTGTACTATTCTGGGTGTCGGTCTGGTCAATTGTTGCCTTGATCCAAATGGGTCTGGACAAACGCCGGGCCAAGGCAGGGCAGCGGCGCATCCCGGAGGCCACTCTCCTCCTCACCGCCCTGCTGGGCGGCTCCCCCGGCTCACTTCTCGGCATGATGACCTTTCACCACAAAACCCAAAAGCTGAAATTCCGCATTGGTATACCCCTTATCCTGCTGGCACAGCTGGCCCTGGCAGCAGCGCTGTGGTGGTTTGCCCCATGAAGCGGAGCGAACTGCTGGACCGCCTGTCCTCTTCCCCGGAGGAACGGCTGCTGCTGTCTCAGGCAGCCGACCGGCTGGAGCTATGCCAGAGGAAATGCATTCCCACCCACACCAATTTTCTTTCTCCAGCCGGAGCAGCAGCCGTCCAGCGGCTCATCGACCAGTCCGGCGATGTCCGCTGCCTGTGGTGGGGCGGCTATCCCAAGGCTGAACGGCAGCTCTGTGTCTTTCTGCCCGACTGGCTGGAGCCGGAGGACTTCTCCTCCCTGGAGCCATGTCCTATCTCCGCTCTCCGGGCTGTCTGGTACCGGGACGAGAGACGGATACCCACCCACCGGGATCTTCTCGGTTCCCTGATGGGGCTTGGCATTGCCCGTGACCGGGTGGGGGACATCCTTGTGGGAGAGGGGCAGTGTGACATCCTGCTGCTGTCGGAGATTGCCGCCTTCGTCCTTCAGAATCTAGAGGCCGCCGGGCGGGTGCGGCTAAAGCTCTCTCCCCTGTCTTTGGGAGAGATTACCTCGCCTTCCGCAGCGGTGAAGACAATTTGGGGCACCGTCTCCTCTCTGCGGCTGGACGCCATCCTGGCCGCCGCCTTTTCCCTCTCCCGCTCCAAGGCAGCCGCCCAAATTGCCGCCGGTCATGTGGCGGTGGACTGGCAGGAGACGGAACGCCCGGATCTGCTGCTCCCGGAGGGGTCAGTGATCTCCTGTCGGGGGCTGGGGAAGTGCCGCCTCGCCCAAGTGGGAGGACTGACCCGTAAGGGGCGGCTCTCCGTTGTTCTTGAGCGGTATATATAAAATATCCCAGTCGGCGCAAACACATTAAGGAGGAAGAATATGATGACCTATAAGGAATCCTTTATTCAGTTTATGGTGCGTTCCGGCGTACTGACCTTCGGAGACTTCGTCACCAAGAGCGGTAGGAATACCCCATACTTTATCAACACCGGTAACTACAAGACCGGTTCCCAGGCCGCTCAGCTGGGGGATTTTTATGCCGCCTGCATTCAGGAGAATATGCCCAACGGCATTGATGCCCTCTTTGGCCCGGCCTATAAAGGCATTCCGCTGGCAGTCACCGCCGCCGCCTCCCTCTACCGGAATCACGGGCGGGATCTGCCCTACTTCTTCAACCGCAAGGAGGCCAAGGATCACGGTGAGGGCGGCTCCCTGGTGGGCTACAAGCCCAAGGACGGTGACCGCATCGCCATTGTGGAGGATGTGGTCACCGCCGGGACTGCCGTCCGGGAAACCCTGGCCCTGTTTAAACAGATCGGGCAGCTGAAAATCTCAGCCCTGTTTGTCTCTGTGGATCGGATGGAACGGGGTACCCGGAGCTGCTCCACCCTGGATGAGCTGCGGCAGGATCACGGCATTGCTGTCTATCCCCTCGTCACCGTCCGGGAGATCATCTCCTTTCTCCACAACCGTCCCATCGATGGTACTGTCGTGCTGGACAACGCTATCCGGGAACGGATGGAACGCTATCTGGCCCAGTATGGCCCCACCGAGTAATGGCGACTCATGACGGACACAGGAACCGGCTGCGGGAAAAATTCCTGGTCTGCGGTGAGGCGGCTCTGGCAGACCATGAACTGCTGGAACTGCTGCTGTTCTACGCCATTCCTCGGCAGGACACCAACCCGCTGGCCCACCGGCTCATTGATACCTTCGGCTCCCTGGCCGGGGTGCTGAACGCCTCCCCTGCTGACCTGCAGAATATCGGCGGACTGAGTCAGAATACTGCCTGCCTTCTGGCGTTGATGCCTCAGCTGATGCGGCGGTACGCCATCAGCCAAAGCCAGGAGTACACTGCGGTCACTACCTCTCAGGAAGCAGTGGAATATCTTCTGCCCCGCTTTTTCGGCGAGACAGAGGAGCGGATTTATCTTCTCTGCCTGGACATCTCCGGCAGGGTACTGTCCTGCGTCCCTCTGGATACCGGTACGGTGGACTCCGTTCCTCTGCGGAACCGCCGGGTCATGGAAACCGCCCTGGCCCTGCGGGCCTCCTTCCTCTACCTGGCCCATAACCACCCCAGCGGTGACCCGACTCCCTCTCAGGAGGATATCCGGGCCACCCTGACCCTAGCAGAAATGCTGCGGCCCGTGGGCATCACCCTGGCCGACCACATCATTGTGGGTCGGGAGCGCTGCTTTTCCATGCGGGAGTCGGGCCTGTTGGGTGTCTCTGCCAATCCTGCTGAAGAGCAGTCTATGGTTTCCCTGTTTGGCTCCCGAAAACGGCACCCGCCCAATGGCGGGTAAATCCAGTCAAGCCTTCCGGATTCCCCCTTGACATAGAACTAACGTTCTGGTATAATGGCAAGGCAATCAGATAAGCACAGGGGGTGAACTTCGTGGCAAAATTTGAAGTAGTCAGCTCCTATACCCCTTCCGGTGACCAGCCGGAGGCCATCGACGCCCTGGTACAGGGGATTCATTTGGGGCTGGGGGAACAGACCCTGCTGGGTGTCACCGGTTCAGGCAAGACCTTCACCATGGCAAAGGTCATCGAGGCCGTCCAGCGACCCACCCTAGTGCTGG
>CAYUUP010000091.1:0-5968 GCA_964447925.1 uncultured Oscillospiraceae bacterium | reverse complement strand
GTGCTGGAGGAGGTCAAAAAGTCCGAGGGGAGGATCATTCTCTTTATTGACGAGCTACACACCATTGTTGGGGCAGGGAAAACCGAAGGATCCATGGACGCTGGCAATCTGCTGAAGCCCATGCTGGCCCGCGGAGAACTGCACTGCATCGGGGCTACCACCCTCAACGAATACCGTCAGTATATTGAGAAGGATGCCGCCCTGGAGCGCCGGTTTCAGCCGGTGCTGGTGGCGGAACCTTCCGTGGAGGACACGGTGGCTATTCTCCGGGGGCTGAAGGAGCGGTATGAAGTATTCCACGGTGTGAAAATTCAGGACGGGGCCATCATCGCCGCCGCGACCCTCTCCAACCGCTATATCACAGACCGTTTCCTGCCGGATAAGGCGATTGATCTGATTGACGAGGCCTGCGCCCTAATCCGCACGGAGATCGATTCCATGCCCACTGAATTGGACGTGGTTTCCCGGAGGATCACTCAGCTGGAGATTGAGGAAGCGGCGCTGAAAAAGGAGGAGGACACCCGTTCCAAGGAGCGGCTGGCTGAGCTGCAAAAGGAGTTGGCCGAGCTGCGGGAGGAGCTGCACGCCAAGCAGGCCCAGTGGGAGAACGAGAAAAATGCCATCGGTCGGGTGCAGCAGCTCCGGGAGCAGATTGAACATATCAAAGCGCAGCTGGAGGTAGCCCAGCGGGACTATGATTATGACAGGGCTGCCCAGCTGCAATACGGCGAACTGCCCCGGCTCCAACAGGAGCTGGAGCGGGAGGAGGGGATTGCTGCCCAAGGGCAGAACCGGTCCCTGCTGCGGAACGCTGTCACTGAGGAGGAAATCGCCAAGATCATCCAGCGGTGGACGGGTATCCCCGTTTCCCGGCTGATGGAGGGTGAGCGGGAAAAGCTGCTGCGGCTGGAGGATATCCTTCATCAGCGGGTCATCGGCCAGGACGAGGCTATCTCCCGGGTGGCCGAGGCCATCCTCCGCTCCCGGGCAGGCGTTCAGGATCCCGACCGGCCCATTGGCTCCTTCCTCTTCCTGGGACCCACCGGCGTGGGCAAGACCGAACTGGCCAAGACGCTGGCAGAGGCTTTGTTCGATTCTGAGCGGAGCATGGTTCGCATTGACATGAGCGAATATATGGAGAAATTCTCTGTCTCCCGGCTCATCGGTGCGCCTCCGGGCTATGTGGGCTATGAGGAGGGCGGACAGCTCACCGAGGCCGTCCGCCGGAAACCCTACTCCGTTGTCCTCTTTGACGAAGTGGAAAAGGCCCATCCTGATGTCTTTAACATCCTGCTTCAGGTGCTGGATGATGGCCGCATTACCGACAGCCAGGGCCGGACGGTGGACTTCAAGAACACCATCCTGATTATGACCAGCAACCTTGGCTCCCAGTATCTGCTAGATGGCATCACGCCGGACGGTGAGATCAGCCCTGAGGCCCAGGCACAGGTGGATGCCCTGCTAAGACGCACCTTCCGGCCGGAGTTTTTGAATCGTCTTGATGAGATTGTCTACTATAAGCCGCTGACCCGGGAGAATATCACCGCCATCGTGGATCTGCAGGTGGCTGATCTGAACCGCCGTCTGGCGGATCAGGAGCTGTCCGTCCAGCTGACGGATGAGGCCAAGGAGCTGGTCATCGACCAGTCCTATGATCCCGCCTTTGGCGCACGGCCCCTGCGCCGCTATCTCCAGCATACGGTGGAGACTCTGCTGGCCCGCAGACTGATTGCCGACCAGGCCACGCCGGGGACGAAGCTGACGGTGACAGTGAAAAACGGCCAGTTGACCATCGTCTGAAAAGATTTTGAGGAAAAGTTCATAAAGACTTCAAATCCTGGTCACAGAATTTTCAAGCATTAACAGCTGGGCTGTGCTATTATATTAGTTGTCAGGAGCAAATAGCGTTTTTCATGTTTTTCATCCTCTCTTTCTCTCTTCAAAATGTTGCCCCGGCTTGGCGGAAACCAGGCCGGGGTCAGCGCTGTTTAGGGCATCCTTGGCAGCGGCAGACTTTCGCTGAATGGCACAGACTGTTCCGGCTGCCGCAAAAGAGCCCGCAAAAAAGGGACTGCCCCTTTGTGGGGCAGCCCCTTCTCCTGTTTTTAGAAGCCCTCTGTCAGTCGGTGACGTAGGGCAGCAGAGCGATCTGCCGGGCACGCTTGATGGCCACAGTCAGCTGACGCTGATGGGCGGCGCAGGTGCCAGTGGTGCGATGGGGCAGGATCTTTCCCCGCTCGGAGAGATAGCGGCGCAGCTTGGCTGCGTCCTTATAATCAATGTTCTGGACGCGATCCGCGCAGAACATACAGACCTTCCTGCGCTTGCGCCCACGGGTCTTATCATAAGCCATAATGCTTAACCTCCTGTCTGATGAGAATTACAGTCCCCCGCCACTGCGGGCGGACACGAATTGTGTTGGAATGCCCCTATATTAAAAGGGCAGTTCGCCATCGTCCTCCAGTTCGGCGTAGTCGCTCTGGGCGGGCGTGCCGAAGCCCTGGGGCGGGGCATAGCTGTTGCCGGCGGGAGCAGCTGCGTTGTATGCGGGCGCACTGTAAGCAGGTGCGCTGTAGGACGGCTGCTGACGATTGTCATCCCGCTTGGAGTCACCGAAGTAAATGTTGTCGGCAACGACCTCCGCGCTGCGGCGCTTGTTGCCCTCCCGGTCAGTCCAGTCACGGATTTGGAGTCTGCCTTCCACAACGGCCATCCGGCCCTTAGAGAAGTACTTGGAGACGAACTCCGCCGTAGAGCGCCAGGCCACCACGTCGATGAAATCGGTGGGACGCTCACCAGTCTCCCGGTTGCGAATATCGCGATCCACCGCTAGGGAGAAGGAGGCCACAGGGACGCCAGCCTGAGTATGGCGCAGTTCCGGATCCCGGGTCAGCCGACCCATAATAACGATGTGATTCAGCATGAAAAGCGCCTCCTTACTCGTCTTTGCAGACGACCATGGAACGAATCACGCCGTCCGTGATGTTGCTGATCCGGCTGATTTCAGCGGGCAGCCCCGGAGCGGAGGAGAAGGTCATCAGGACGTAATAGCCCTCGGACTTGTGGTTGATCTCGTAGGCCAGGCGACGCTTGCCCCACTCGTCTACGTCAGCTAACTCGCCGTTGCTGGAGATCAGTGTCTTGAACCGCTCCACCAGAGCGGCCAGGCCCTCCTCGCCTACTTCGGGGTCGAGGATGAACACCACCTCATAGTTTGCACTGACTTTTGCCATTGTTGCACCTCCTTATGGACATATGGCCCCATTGCGGGGCAAGGATTGTCCGGTATTTTTTGCCGGACTAAACTATTATACCGGTTTTGCGAAGAATGTCAAGGGGTTGAGCCATAAAAATTCAAGAATTTCCAGTTATATGTGGGTGCAGAGACAGCATATTACGCCTAATTGAGCCGCTCCGCCCGCATCACGGTTCCCGCTGCCTCCACCGTCACGGTCCCAGCGGTCATGTCAGTGAGCCGGGTGGAAAAGGGTTCCGTCTGCTCCTGGGAAAGCAAAGCCTCCACCGTGACCCCGGCGCCGTATTCGATATTGCTCACCTCACCGCCACAACGCTGGATCTCCAGCTTTACACGCTGCAGCCAGCTATATTCACAGGGGATGCGCAGCTGCTGCCAGGGCCGCAGGACAGCGATACCTGCCGCGTTCAGGGCGTCTTTTGCAGCCCGGGTATATGCCCGCACCAGGCCCCCGGCCCCCAGCAGCACGCCACCGAAATAGCGGGTCACCACGCAACACAGGCCGGAGACGCCCGCCTTGGTGAAGACTGCCAGCATGGGCTGTCCGGCTGTCCCCTGGGGTTCGCCGTCATCGGAGTAGCGGAGGATTTGCCCACCGTCCACCACATAGCACCAGCAATTGTGCCGGGCATCGTGGTGCTGGGCCTTGACCTCCGAAAGAAAGTTCCGAGCCTCATCCTCTGTGGAGACAGGCCGCAGGTGCCCCAGAAAGCGGGAGCGTTTTTCTGTAAATTCGCTTTCCCCCGCCCCTGCTGGGATGAAGATCTCACCCATGGCCGGATACCTCACCGGGCTCCACGGCATAGTCTCGCACCCTGGCCCACAGCCTGGGCGGGCAGACAGCGGCCACATCAATGGTGGCGGAGTAGTCCACCGACTCCACCTTGCCCTCTCGGTAAATCAGATCCAGCAGCCCGGCCCGGTCATAGGGGAGGTGGAGGGTGACCCGGCGGTTCCCGCTGTCCAGCCGCTGGGCGATGGCGGCAAGCAGCTTGTCCAACCCCTGGCCGGTGCGAGCCGAGATGGTGACGATATTCTCTCCGTGGGGCAAAATTTCCCCCGCACAGAGGTCGGCCTTGTTGAAAACATCAATACAGGGGGTCTGCTCCGCCCCCAATTCCCGGATGAGTTGCTCCACCACCTCCGCCTGTTCCTGCCATTGGGGAGAGGAGACATCAATGACATGGAGGATTAAATCGGCAAAGGCAAGCTCTTCCAGAGTGGCTTTGAAGGCTTCCACCAGGTGGTGGGGCAGCTTGCGGATAAAGCCCACAGTGTCGGAGAGGAGTACAGTGCAGGTGTTGGAAATTTCCAGAGCGCGGGTTGTGGTGTCCAGAGTGTCGAAAAGACGGTCGTTAGCAGGGATATCCGCCCTGGTGAGCCGGTTCAGCAGGGTGGACTTCCCGGCGTTGGTGTAGCCCACAATGGCCACCACTGGGATCTCGTTTTTGATGCGCCGCTGTCGCTGGACGCCCCGTACCCGGCGCACCTGGGCCAGATCCTCCTCCAGCTTGGCAATTTTCCGACGGATGTGACGGCGGTCACTCTCCAGCTGGGTTTCGCCGGGGCCGCGGGTGCCAATGGGAGACTTTCCGCCGGAAGCGGTCTGCCGCACCAGATGGCCCCACATACCGGTGAGCCGAGGCAGCAGGTAGCGGTATTGGGCAAGCTCCACCTGGAGCCGGCCCTCCTTTGTCCTGGCCCGCTGGGCAAAGATATCTAAAATCAGAGCGGCTCGATCCATAACCTGGACGCCCACCTCCTCAGTGAGCGCCCGGAGCTGGGAAGGGGAGAGACTATTGTCAAAGATGACCATGTCAGCATCGGTGGCTTGGGCCAGCTGGCGCAGCTCCTCTACCTTGCCCCCGCCCATCAGTGTCCGGGGCTCCGGGACGGGACGGGACTGGGTGACCACGCCCACGCAGATACCTCCCGCAGTCTCCAGCAGGGCGGCCAGCTCATTCATGGAATTTTCGTCGGCGTTGTCAGACGGGGGCAGGCGGCCACAGGAGAGGCCGGCCAGAATGGCCCGGTCGGGGGCATTATTTTGCATAGGCTTCCTCAATTTTACCAATATAGATACGATGATAGTCCTCTTCTGGGTAGTGCTTTTCAATTTCAGCATCCAGGAAGTGGGCTGGCTCCATGTCCTGCCAGTAGAGTTTCCGGCAGCAGAACACCAGCTTTGCCTCCCCAATATAGGGAGCGCCGTTCTCCGCTGTCTCCACGGTAAAGCCGCAGGCTTCAAATTTGTTGATGTCCCGGCCGCTTTTGGAGCCGCACAGGGCCAGTTCCCTGCGGCGCTCCCGCCCGAAGAAGGACAGGGAGAAGGTGTCCTGGGCATCCAGAAAGACCTTGGTATAGCGCTGAGGCCGGACATAGATGGTGGCCACCGGATAGTTCCACAGAATGCCTACTCCGCCCCAACTGGCGGTCATGGTGTTGCATGCTTCGGCGGTGCCGGCGGTGACCAGCATCCAGTCATCACCGATGAGGGAGAAGGGGTTCTCTGCCAGGGAACGTGGGTCGATTTTCTGAAGCATAGGGGGTTCCTCCTTACAGTTCGCTTTTCGCATGGAATGGTGCGATATTATCATACAGTATCATATGCCGGGAAGGAATTTCGTTTTCGCCCCGGAGTGCATAAAAACAAAAATCCCCGCGCACAAACCGGCGCAGGGATCTTGGACAGGCTCAGGCGAGACCGTACTT
>CAYUUP010000090.1:0-5986 GCA_964447925.1 uncultured Oscillospiraceae bacterium | reverse complement strand
CCTCACTACGCACTATCGTCTGAATCCCCCACGCCCCGCTGGCCCGCAAACAGAATCGGGAATGGCCCGGCCCTCCTGCGCAGCCCGCGGCTGAATCACCTCCCTCAGACACCTGTCTGCGTCATCTTCATCAGGAAAAGCATAGTGGAAGCAGCCCCAAAATTTATCTCACGTACTGTTCTGCCAGCTTTTCAAATATCGGCAATGCCCGGCGAATCCGCTCCGTTGGCACGCAATAGGAAATGCGTGCGTGTCCGGGACAGCCAAAGCCGCTGCCGGGGACGATGAGTAGGTCAAGGGCCTGGGCTGCCTGGCAAAAAGCGGCGTCATCCGGCTCCAACGTCCGGGGAAAGAGGTAGAAAGTACCCTCTGGCTCCACACAGGTGAAGCCCAACTCCCGCAGGCCATTCAGCAGCAGGTGTCGGTTCTGGGCATAGACCGAGAGATCGGAGGTCTGATCGCAGCAGGCGGCGGCCACCCGCTGAAAGAGGGCAGGGGCATTGACATAGCCTAGCATCCGTCCAGCGCCGGCCACAGCAGCATAGGCTGACTGCCAATCCTCCACCGTCCCAGGCACCAGCACGTAGCCGATACGCTGCCCCGGCAAGGACAGGGACTTTGACCAGGAATAGCACACCAGAGTGTTGGGGTAAAAGTCGGGTACCCAGGGGGTCTGGATGCCGTTATAGACAATCTCCCGGTAGGGCTCATCAGAGATGATATAAATGGGGTGGCCGTACTCCGCCGATTTGACCTCCAGCAGTCCCGCCAGCCGGGTCAGGGTATCCGCCGAGTAGACCACACCGCAGGGGTTATTGGGGGAGTTGATAATCACCGCCTGGGTGTAGGGGGTGAGGGCGGTCTCCAGCGCCTGGAAATTGATCTGAAAGGAATCCACATCGGCAGGGATCAGGGTCATGCTGGCCCCAGCCCCTTCGATAAAGACTTTGTACTCCGGGAAGTAGGGGGCGAAAACCACCACCTCGTCACCGGGTCGGCACAGCCCGTGGAGACAGCAGCATAGGGCGGCGGCAGCTCCCACCGTCAGGTAGAGATTATCGACGGTGTAGCTCCCCCCAAAGCGGCGGGAGAGGGACGCAGCAATTTTGGCTCTGGCCTGGGCATCCCCCCCGGCGCTGGTGTATCCATGGAGGCGAACGGGGTCAGATTCCCGCAGCAGCCGAATGGCTGTCTCATTCACCAAAGGGGGTGGGGGAACACTTGGATTGCCGATGGAGAAGTCGAAAACATTCTCCGTCCCTACCGACTTGGCCCGCTGATTGCCATATTCAAAGAGTTCCCGGATGACGGAGCGGGCACTACCCAGCTCCACGGCGCGCTGAGAGAGCATGGCAGATCTCCTCCTACAGCCCGAACCTGCTGAGGTCAAGGTTGCCTGTAACCTGGCCGATGGAACGGGAGGCATCCTCGTCGGCCTGTTGGAGGGCATCGTTCACCGCCGCCATGACAGCATCGGCCAGCAGCTCCGCGTCCTCCGGATCTACAATCTCCGGGGAGATCGTCAAGGACTTCAGCCGATGCTGGCCATCGGCCACAGCGGTAATCATGCCGCCCCCAGCCTTGCCGACATACTCCCGTGTCTCCAGTTCTTGCTGCATTTTCTGCATGTCCTGCTGCATCCTCTGGGCCTGGCGCACCATGTTCATATTGACGCCACCCATTCCGCGGCCGGCGCCGCCCCGATAACCCTTAGCCATAATATCGCTCCTTTTTATCAAGAATTGTAGGAAAAAGCGGATGATGTTGTCCCCCCGGAGTCATCACTTCACCTGGAAACCGAATTTCCGGAAGCTGTCCTCCAGCTGGGCCAGCGGATCGACTGCCGCCGCAGGGGCAGGCACCCCCGTCCGCACCACAACTTGAAGTTCCTCCCCGGTGACTTCCTTGGCGGCGGCGGCCACCGTTGACAGTACCTCTTGCCGCTCCACAGCATGGCGGACGAAATCGTCTGTCACGGAGAGAGTCAGGCGGCCCTCCGTCAGCACCCCGGAGGTCTGGTCAGGATTTGTCAGAAAAGCCCGGGCCATGGGGGGCGCGGAGGCGCGGAGCCGTTCTGCAATTGCTGGCCATATACCGCCATCCGCCGGTGAGGCTGCCTTTTGAGAGGACTGCCGGGACAGGGGCGGATCCGGCTTATCCGGAGCATCGCCGTCACCGGAAGGCGGGGAAAGCTCATCCCAGGGGGGGCTGTCCATCTGAGATGGAGCAGGCACTGAAGCCGATTCCTCCGACGAGGGGATTTCCGCCGCAGCCGTTTCGGGAACAAAGCCCATTCTCTCCTCTAGAGCGGCAATCCGAGCGGCCAGTGCCGCCGGGGAGGTGTCCAACTGGGGGGAACACAGCCGGAGGATACACAGCTCCACCGTTGTGCGGCGATCCTGAGACTGCCGCAGTTCCTCCATTGCAGCCTGTAATGTGTTGAGAATCAAAAGCAGTCTCTCCGGTGGCAGACCATCGGAGAGGGTCTTCAAGGTGGCCTCATCATAGCCACCCGCCAGCAGGGCGACCCCACCGTTGGAAGCAGTCTTGCGAATCAGAAGGTCACGGGCCAAGGCGGACAGTTCTCCCAGCAGGGACGCCATGTCCTTGCCGGCGTCGTAGATCTGGGACAGCTGCTCCAGGGCCGCCGCAGTATTTTGTCTGCGGATCTCATTCATCAGGCGGGCGGTTCTCAGGTTGCCTGCCAGACCCAGGGTGTCCAGCACGGCATCCCGGTCAACGGTTTTACTGACGGCGGCGCACTGATCCAGCAGGGAGAGTCCATCCCGCAGGGCCCCGTCCGCCAGCCGCGCCAGCAGGGCGGCCCCGTCGGGGGTCAGGTCGATGCTCTCTGCCCGGGAAACATCTTCCAGCCGCCGCCGGATGACCTCCGGCCCCAGCCGCCGGAAGGAGAAGCGCTGGCACCGAGAGAGAATGGTTGCAGGGACCTTTTGTGGCTCGGTGGTGGCCAGAATAAACATCAGGTGTTCCGGCGGCTCCTCCAAAATTTTCAGCAGGGCATTGAAAGCGGCGGTGGACAGCATATGCACCTCGTCCACGATATAGACCCGCTTCTCCACAGCGGTGGGGGAGTATATGGCCTCGTCCCGCAGCGCCCGCACCTGATCCACGCCGTTGTTGGATGCGGCATCCAGCTCCACCACATCCAGAATGGAGCCATTCTCGATGCCCAGACAGGCGGGACACTGATTGCAGGGGTCACCATTTACAGGATGCTGGCAGTTCACCGCCCGGGCCAGGATTTTGGCGCAGGAGGTTTTGCCCGTCCCCCGGGTACCGGTAAAGAGGTAGGCGTGGGACAGGCGGCCGGACATGACCTGATTTTGCAGGGTACGGGTAATGTGTTCCTGACCCATCACATCGGAGAAGGTACGGGGACGCCATTTACGGTATAACGCCTGATACATTGCAATTCTCCTTATAATAAAAGGGCAGCCCCCAAGGGTCTGCCCTTTTTCTGCGGGAGCAGCTCTGCTCCCATGACAAGACCGCACACCGGCCTTTGAAGCATAGACGAAACGGCGTTCCACGGCGCCCGGCAGACACTGCTTAATGCTGCTCGGTTCCCCGCCTGACATGGTTCACAGGCTGCCGTCGCGTGGGGCCGTCTCGAAAGCCCCGGGGGCCGGGATTCATCCCCGCTGTGTGGCGATGCGGGCAGAGGGCGCCGCCAAAGCCCCGACTAGTGCGGCCTTGTCACGGGAGCAGAGCGCCCGATGTAAGGCTTATAGCGCTATTATACTATAGCTTATCCCGCTTTTCAAGAGGAAAAATGATTTTTAGGCGGCTTATTTCCCCAGCCTTTCCAGCACAAAGTCATCTACAACGGCCAGAGCGTCATCCACCTTGCGGACATCCTTGCCACCGCCCATGGCGGAGTCCGCCTTACCGCCGCCAGATCCGCCGCAGACCCTGGTGACGGCTTTTACCAGATCCCCGGCGCGCAAGCCGGCAGCTACGGCATCCTTGCCACAGACAGCCAGAAAGCTGATCTTTTCGCCGGAAGTGCTGGACAACACGGCCACCACGTTGGAAGCCTTGTCCCGGAGGAAATCGCCCATCTTCCGGAGATCTGAGGCATCCATGTCCTGAAGTGAACATGTCAGAACCCGCATCCCGCAGATCTCCTTGGCGGACATCAGGAAGTCACTTGCTTGGCCCAGCATAGCCCGGCTTCTGTACTGCTCGATATGGCGGCGCATCTCCTTTGCCTCGGCCATATCATGGCGGATGCGGTCCGGCAGGGTTTCCGGCTTGATTTTCAGCAGGCCGGCGGCGGCAAAGAAGCTGCGCTCCTCGTCCAGCAACCCGCCGATGGAAGCCTTGCCCACCACGGCCTCGATGCGCCGCACCCCGGCAGCAACCGAACCCTCGGAAAGGATGTGGAAGGAACCGGCCCGTGCAGTATTGGGCAGATGGGTGCCGCCGCACAGCTCAATGGAGTAACCACCCATGTTGACCACCCGGACTACATCGCCGTACTTCTCGCCGAAGAGGGCGGTGGCCCCCATTGCCTTGGCCTCATCAATGGGCATCTCCCGTACCTCCACCGGGTAGTCCTCGAGAATGGCGTCATTCACCAGCCCGGTGACTTTTTTCAGCTCTTCCGGGGTCATGGCGGTGTGGTGGGTGAAGTCAAACCGGAGATAGTCCGGCTCCACCAGGGAGCCTGCCTGCTGGACGTGGGTACCCAGCACCTGGACGAGGGCCTCCTGGAGCAGGTGAGTAGCAGAGTGCGCCCGCATAATAGCCCGCCGCCGCTCTCGATCCAGCTCTGCCGTAACAGTGTCCTCCACTGTCAGGCTGCCGGCAGTCATAACGCCATAGTGGAGATACTTGCCGCCCTTGTCTTTCTGGACATCGGAGACGGCAAAGACATTTTTGCCGTTGGAGATCGTGCCATGGTCGGCCACCTGGCCGCCCATCTCGGCATAAAAGGGGGTGCAGTCCAGCACCACGATACCCGTCTCCCCCTCGTTCAGGGTGACACAGGTTTCCTCTCCGGTGACTAGGGCCAATATGGTTCCCGTGTCCGTTGTCTTTTTATAGCCGGTGAAGGTGGTGGGGGTGGTGTCCAGCCCCAGGTCGATGCCCGCCCAGGCCAGATCGCCCAGGGCCTCCCGGGCCTTCCGGGCGCGGGTACGCTGCTCCTCCATGCAGGTGGCGTAGCTCTCCTGATCTACCGTCATGCCCTCATCCTCGGCCATCTCTACCGTCAGGTCGATGGGGAAACCATAGGTATCCGCCAGCTTAAAGGCGTCCTGGCCGGAGAAAACAGTCTCGCCCCGCTCCTTGTGTCCGGTCAGCATCTCGGTGAAGATCTTGATGCCGCCATCAATAGTGCGGGCAAAACTCTCCTCCTCCATCCGGATAACCCGGGTGATATAGTCCTCCTTCTCCACCAGATCGGGATAGGCGTCCCTGTTCTCGCGGACAACGGTGGCGCAGACCAGATAGAGGAAGGGTTCCTGGACCCCCAGCAACTTGCCGTGACGGGCAGCCCGGCGCAGCAGCCGCCGGAGGACATAGCCCCGGCCTTCGTTGGAGGGGCGGACGCCGTCGCAGATCATCATAGTGGCGGAGCGGATGTGGTCGGTAATAACCCGGAGGGAGACATCGGTCTTGTGGCTCTGACCATAGGCGGCTCCGGTGAGTTCTGTTACCCGGGCAGTGATATTCATCACGGTGTCCACATCAAAGAGAGAGTCCACCTCCTGGCAGACGCAAGCCAGCCGCTCCAGCCCCATGCCGGTGTCAATGTTCTTTTGAATGAGGTCGGTGTAATTGCCCTGTCCATCGTTGCTGAACTGGGAGAATACGTTGTTCCACACCTCAATATAACGGTCACAGTCGCAGCCCACGGTGCAGCCCGGCCTGCCGCAGCCCTTTTCCGGGCCGCGGTCATAATAGATCTCGGAGCAGGGGCCGCAGGGACCGGAGCCATGCTCCCAGAAGTTATCCTCCT
>CAYUUP010000089.1:0-5994 GCA_964447925.1 uncultured Oscillospiraceae bacterium | reverse complement strand
GGCTGATCCTGCATCTGAACTTCGGCGGGAAAAATAACAAGGTATCGCTCCAGCTCGCGGAGAAAGCCTTGGATGAGGGTGAGGCGCTGTGTTCAAATTTCGCGCCTACGGGCGTACCAGACAAGAGAGTCCCGAAACAGTGATGGTTTCGGGACTCTCTTATTTGTCTAAGCCGCATAAGAAAAGTGCATTTTGATCGCTCCTTTTTATGAAATGAAAAAGCCCGAGGTCTTTTGCAAAACTTTGGGCAAGGCAGGTAGCAAAAAACGGCAGGCAAGTTTTCTATGACTTGCCTGCCGTTTCAGTAGTTATGCAGTTGTACGGGAGTTCAGATCCATTCTCAAAGGGAAAATGGCGATTTTATACCTTTTAATATGCGCCCTGAAATCCCGGCATTTGAGCAGCAGAAAACCCCGACAGAATCGGGGCTTTTGCGGGCTATATCTCTTTTATAGCCTCTTGATGGCGGAGAGTGTGGGATTCGAACCCACGAGCCGGTAAAGGCTACCTGATTTCGAGTCAGGCTCGTTATGACCACTTCGATAACTCTCCCTGTCCGCAGGCCGGGCCGGTGGAACAGGCCCGGAACCCGCAAGCACTATTATAGCGGCAAACGGAGACAAATGCAAGGGGCAATTTCAAAATATGCACCTAAACGGGTCACAATCGACTGATAAAAACGCCACCCTCACTCCCCGAGACTCCAATTCTGGTTTTCCGTCTGGAGTGCCACCATCCTGGCGTAACTCCCGCCCCGGGCCAACAGCTCCTCCGGCAGCCCCTGCTCTGTCACCCGTCCGCCGGACAGCACCACGATCTTGTCCGCTCCGGCCACAGTACGCATCCGGTGGGCAATAATCAGCACCGTCTTATTGCGAATCAACCTGGAGAGGGCGGTCTGGATCAGCGTCTCATTCTCCACATCCAGCGAGGCGGTAGCCTCGTCCAGCAGGATGATGGGTGCGTCCTTCAGGAAGGCCCGGGCAATAGAGATGCGCTGCCGCTCGCCGCCGGACATCTCCCGGCCATTCTCACCGATCATGCTGTTCCATCCCTCTGGCAGCTTTTCGGCAAATTCGTCACAGTTGGCTAACCTAGCCGCCGCCAGTACCTCCGCATCCGTGGCATCCTTCCGACCGATGCGGATATTTTCCAGGATGGTGTCATCAAAGAGGGTAACATCCTGGAAAACAATGGAATACAGCCGCAGCAGTGCCTCTGGGTCAGTCTGGGAAACGTCCATACCGCCTACAGTGATTCTTCCTCTGGTGGCGTCCCAGAACCGGGCTGCCAGCCGGGAAACTGTGGTCTTGCCGCCGCCGGAGGGACCCACCAGCGCTGTGACCTCCCCCTGCCGTGCAGTGAAGGACACATCCTCCAGCACAGTCTCCCCGGAGTCATAGGCGAAGGCCACATGATCAAAGGTGACATCGCAGTTCTGATTACTCAGCGTCTCGCTGCCGGTCTGGACGGGATGAAAGAGGATCTCATTCATCCGGGCCGTATTCACCCGGGTACCGATGATGACCGCCAGATTTTGCAGCGCACCCTGAAGGGCATCATAGAGCCGGGAGACTACCAACAGGTACATGAAAAATACCGTCACCTCCAGCGAACCGCCCACCAGCAGGAAACTTCCCGCCAGCGCCACCGAGGCGATGCCCAGCTTCAAAATCAGGGATGCGGAGACAACCACCGAGGCGGTGCCGAACTCGCTGACAACAGCCCGGCGTTCTACCGCCCGGATTTTTTCGTTCAGCCCATCCAGATAAGCCTCTTCAGCGTTGCAGGACTTCAGATCGCGCAGCGTTTCAATGCATTCCTGAATGCCGTCAGCACAGTCCAGCTTGGCATCCATGGCCCGCTGTGAGAGTTTCTCCTGCATCCGGCCAGAGAACCACACCAGCGCCAGCGACACCGGCAGCACCCAAAGGGCGGCAACAGCCATCCGCCAATTGAAGAAAAGCAGTCCGATGGAAATGAGTACAGTTGAAATGATGGAGCCGAACAGAGCGGGGAAATAGTGGGAGAAATTGGTTTCCAGGGTGGCGCAGTCGGCCATGATAGTACTGGTCAGGTCGGCCAAATCCTTCTTGCCAAAGAAGGACAGCGGCAGTTGTCGCAGTTTCTCCGCCAGGGAGATGCGCCGGACGCCGCTCTCCACATAGGTAACGAGATAGGTGCCGTTATACTGGAACCAGGTGGCAACGAGGATAAACAGGATGCAGGCCGCGCAGCCCCCGAGAAGAAGAGGGATATGCCCAGAGGGGACACCCCCCTCCAGCAGGTCACAGACCAACAGATAGAGCAGGCTCACCGGAATCATAAAGGACAGATTCTGTACGGCACAGGCAATGCAGCCCTTGACGAAATCCACTGCCCCCTTCCGGGACATGGCATAGGTTCTCTGGATTTTTTCGATCATAGCTCAATTTTCCTCCTTTGCAACCTTCCATTGTACGGAAGCCTGATAGTCCCTCCACATCTGGCTGAACAGCCCCTCCTGCTTTAGGAGCTGGGCGCAGGATCCGCTCTCCACCAGCCGTCCCTCCCGGAGAACATGGATGCAGTCCGCCCCGGCCACGGTGGAAAGGCGATGGGCAATCATGATGACGGTCTTGTTCCGAGAGAGCTGACTGAAGGCCGCCTGCACCCGCCCCTCGCTATCCGGGTCAGCAAAGGCTGTTGCCTCATCCAGAATGACGATAGGCGTATCCTTCAACATGACCCTGGCGATGGCGATGCGCTGCTGCTCACCGCCGGACAGATATACGCCCTTCGCGCCAATTACTGTTTCCACTCCCTGGGGCAGCTTCTGGATAATATCCATGCACTGTGCGGCCTCCAGTGCCGCCATAACCTCCTCCCGGCTGGCGTTGGGCTTTCCCAGCCGGACATTTTCCAAAATAGTGGTCTTGAGCAGCCTACTGTCCTGAAATACAAAGGATACCGTCTCCATCAGCTGCTTTCGTGGGATATCCCGGATATCCACGCCACCGATCAATATCCGTCCCGATTTTGGGTCAAAGAAGCGGGAAATCAGGCTGGCCAGGGTGGTTTTTCCTCCGCCGGAGGGACCGACAAGGGCCACCGTCTGGCCAGGCCGGATATCAAGGGAGATGTCGTGAAGGACGTCATTCTCTCCATCGTAGCTGAAGGTGACACCATCCAGAGTGACGGAGTTGTCCGCTGGAGTCTTGGGTGAAGCCGTCTCCGGCAGGGGCCGGATGTTCAGCACACCGTCAATACGTTCCAGCGCGTCAGCCACAATCATGCTATTCTCGCTGAGGTACATGATCCGGGTCAGGGTCAGGGAGATTACCGGCGTAATGATGATGTAAAAGATAAGATTCAGCAGGAAGTCCAGCGTCACTCCATTCCGGGTAAAGATCAGCGTCCCGGCAATGAGAAAGACAAAAACGCCATTGATGGCGGCGGTGTAGCCCATCATCGGCCCCCGCAGCTCCTTGGTGTAGGCAATGGCCCAAACGCTGTAGTTGTCGATAGACTTCTTGAATCTCCGGAAAGAGAATACTGTCTGGCCAAAGGTCTTTACCACCGGCACCCCCCGGACGTACTCCACCGCCTGATTGGCCATATCCTCCAAAGCGTTGGTGTACTCCTTCATTTTCTCCTGCATCCCCGCCCCGGTCATGGTCATCATGATGGCAAAGCCCAAAACCACAGGAATCAGGCTCAACAGCCCAAGCCGCCAGTCGAAGAGCAGCAGCAGGGCCAACAGGCCCACAGGGGTGGCGATGGCGTTGGCCTTGTCGGGGAGCTGGTGGGCCAGATAAGTCTCAGTTGCAGCACTGGAATCGTTGACGATCTTCCGCAGGCGGCCGCTGCCAAAGCTCTCCGCAGCCCCCAGGGGCAGAGACGCAATATGCCGCATGGTCTGGATGCGGATGTTAGTGGCTACCCGGAAGGCGGACAGGTGGGAACACATTAGTCCCCCAATATAGGTAATCACAGAGATGACGGCAAACAGCACCGCCATCCAGCCGTAATAGGCCAGATGCTTCGCCTGGTTAAAATGGGGCATCACCTCCAGCACCTCCTTCATGATTCGCCAGATATACCAGAAAGGTACCAGAGCAACGAGAGCAGAGAGGGATGAGAGGATCCAGGATGCATAGGTGAGATACCGGTATCCCCCAGCGTAGCCCATCAGCCGTGAAATACTGAAAATTTTCTTTTCTTTCATAAAAGTTTCCTCCTATCAGGGTTTATATGTTAGTTTGCGAAAACTAACATATGGGGCAAAAAACGGGAGCGCAAGCTGCAATACCGCAAGAGTCGGTCCTGCTCCGCCATTGGCTGGACGCCAGGGGCAGCGCTAAACACCACCCGGCAGTTCACCCCTCCCCTGCGGGTCTTGTCCAATCCCCCGGAATATCCATCAGCTTCATCCAGCCGGCGGTGTAGAACTCCCGCAGCTTTTTGACGTAGCCCACCGCCTGCTCCTCCGGCATATCGTGGACGACGATCTCAAAGTAGGCGGAGAACATCCCACTGACCAGGATATGCTCCAATTGAGGATCCACGTCCTGAAGGGAATGCCCCAGCCGGCGCAGCACATCAAAGAATTTGTGGGTGGCCTCCACCTCTATCTCCACCATCTGGTGGATCATATGCTCGTACTTAGTGCCTTGGGCGCAGCACACCAGCAGCTTAAAGGCATCCCAGTGCCGATAGATGTAACCCACCATCCAGTCCATACAGCCCCCGGAGATGTCCCCCATGCGGGAGGGCTGCTCGCTCTCCGGCAGTTGGGCAAAGGTGTTCTGGGCGCCGCTGTAGACGCGCATCATGGTGTGGTATGCCTCCCCCACCAGATCGTCAAACAGCTCCGCCTTGCTCTTGTAGTAGCCATAGAAAGCACCGGTCGTGACGCCCGCCCGCCCCGCGATGCTCCGCAGCGAGGCGCCGGAATAGCCCCATTGCAAAAATTCTTGCCGTCCGGCCTCCAGGATATGCCGCTGAGTTTCGGAAAGATCATCCGTTTTCAAATGCAGCCCTCCTTTATAACGGCGTTATATAACGCTGTTATAATTATACGACAGCCCCGTAGGGCTGTCAAGTGCTTTTTGAAATATTTTGAATTGGCCGCCCCAGGGCTTCACCCCGTCAGCTTTTGCAGTCCTTGCCGCAGCCGCCGCAACGTCTCCTCCCGGCCCAGGATGTGGCAGATCTCCACTGCACCACCAGGGGTCACAGCTTTTCCGGTGACGGCAATGCGCACCGGCCACATGAGCTTGGCGTTCTTCACCTCCAACTGCTGGGCCAGCCCAGTGAGGGCGTCCCGGATGGCATCGGGCGTCCAGTCCTCCAGGCCCTCCAACACTGGCAGCACAGCGGTGAGCATCTCTGCCGAGCTTTCCAGGGTGGACTTAGACTTTTTGTGGACAAACAGCTCCGACTCATAGTCGGGCAGTTTCTCAAAAAAGTCGATTTTTTCCGGGATGTCCGTCAGCCGCTCGCACCGCTGTTGGAGCAGTGCGGAGATAGCGTCCGCGTCATAGGCGGGATTCTGCACCACCTGCCGAATATAGGGAAGGGCGGCGGCGGCGAAGTCCTCTGGGGACATGGCCCGGAGATAGGTGCTATTGAAATACGTTAGCTTTTCCATGTCAAAGATGGCCGGAGACTTGGAGATGCCTTTGATATCAAAGACCTCCCGCAGCTCCTCCAGCGAGTAGATCTCCCGCTCACCGCCGGGGGACCAGCCCAGCAGAGCCACATAGTTTAACACCGCCGGGGAGAGGTAGCCCTGGGCCAGAAGATCCTCATAGGAGGGGTCGCCGTGGCGCTTGGACATCTTGTGCTGGCTGTCCCGCATGACAGGGGAACAGTGGATATAGATGGGTACCTCCCAGCCGAAGGCCTGGTACAGCAGATTATATTTGGGGGCAGAGGAGAGATACTCCGAACCGCGCACCACATGGGTGATGCCCATCAGGTGGTCATCCACCACATTGGCAAAATTGTAGG
>CAYUUP010000088.1:0-6106 GCA_964447925.1 uncultured Oscillospiraceae bacterium | reverse complement strand
TGCCGGAGGTGTCGCCCATGTTGCCAAAGACCATCATCTGGACGTTGACAGCGGTACCCCAGCTATATGGGATGTCGTTATCCCGGCGGTAGACGTTGGCCCGGGGATTATCCCAAGAGCGGAAGACTGCCCGGACAGCCTCCATCAGCTGGACGCCAGGATCCTGGGGGAAGTCCTCGCCCTTTGCCTTTTTGTAATAGGCCTTGAACTGGCCAGCCAGCTCCTTCATATCGTCGGCGCTCAGATCAGTATCCTTTTCCGCTCCGCGATCCTTCTTCATGGCGTCAATCATAGCCTCAAAGTCACTTTTATCCAGTTCCATCACTACGTCTGAGAACATCTGGATAAAGCGCCGGTAGGAGTCATAGACAAAACGGGGATTATTTGTCAGCTTCACCATACCCTCGGCCACCTGGTCGTTGAGGCCCAGGTTCAAAATGGTGTCCATCATGCCAGGCATGGAGGCCCGGGCACCGGAGCGGACGGAAACCAGCAGGGGATTTTCCGGGTTGCCGAGCTTCTTGCCCACAATGCCCTCCAGGGTCTTCAACGCGGCGAGAATCTCCTCCTGGATGTCCGCCGCAATGGTGCGGCCGTCATCATAGTAGCGGGTGCAGGCCTCAGTGGAGACAGTAAAGCCCTGGGGTACCGGCATGCCCAGTCGGGTCATCTCGGCAAGGTTGGCTCCCTTGCCACCCAGAAGCTCCCGCATCTGACCGTTTCCCTCAGAAAAGAGATAAACGTATTTTTTACTCATAGAAGCGTCCTCCTTATATACTGCCGCCGGACACAAGGGGATCATTGCGGCATTTCTACTGTCATTATACCTCATTTTTAACAATTTGCAAGAAAAAAAGAGGAAAAGACGCCCAAAGACGCCTTTTCCGTTTCCACTTTTATAAATGGCTTTCCCGAAGCCGCCGCAATTACCAGCTGCACAGGTGGAACGGCGGGATACCCTTTCAAGAAAATCAGAGGTACATCAGCTTGGTGGCCTCTTCTTTCAGCTGGGTGCGGAAGTCGGGGTGGGCAATGTTGATGAGGGCTTCGGCCCGCTCCCGGACGCTGCAGCCCCGCAGGTGGGCAATGCCATATTCGGTGACAATATAGTCGGCATAGTTTCGGGGAATAGTGATGTTGGCACCGTTGGCCAGCAGAGTCTTGATTTTGGAATAGCCTTTCTTGGTGGTGGAGGTGAAGGCCATAATGCCCCGACCGCCCTTGGCGTGAAGGGCGCCATAGGCGTAGTCAAAGCCACCGCCGGAGCCGGAGTACTGCCGGGGGCCGATGGATTCGGAGCAGATCTGACCGGTCAGATCCATCTCAATACAGGTGTTGATGGAAACCATGTTATTATTCTGCATAATGACCATGGGGTTGACGCCGTAGCGGGCGGGAACGATGACGCAGTTTTTGTTGGAGCCAAGGGTGTCGTACAGAGCGCGGTCACCGCCGGCGAAGGTAAAGATGTGTTTGCCCCGGTTGATGTTCTTCCGCTCACCGTTGATGATGCCGGCCCGGATCATATGGCCCATGGTGGTGGTGGCCATCTCGGTGTGAAGACCCAGATCCTTCAAATCCATCATCTCGTTGGCAATGGCATTGGGCAGAGAGCCAATGCCTAGCTGAATACAGTCGCCGTCCTTCACCAGAGAGCGGACATTCTTGGCCACCTGAATCTCCTCGGGGCTGGGGTTCAGGGAGGGGATCTCCTGAATGGGATAGTCCACCTCCATCAAGGAGGTGACATCGGCCACATTGATTTTCAGACCGCCGGTGACGCGGGGCAGATTAGGGTTGACCTCCAGGATGATTTTCTCGCAGGTTTCAAAACACTCTGCTTCCCACATCATGCACAGGCCCACTTCAAAAAAGCCCTCATCATCCATTGGGGTGCAGGCGGCCACAAAGGTGTTGCAGGGCTTGTGTTCCTGTACAAAGGTGGAGTAGTCACATAGGTCGGTGACGATATAGGATACGTTGCGGTGAACCTGGCCATCCATAAAATTCTTGCCAAAGAAGAAGCTGCCGGTATTGATGTGGCCGTCCATGCCGGGGTTGGAGACAAACTCATAATAACCTTCATGGCCCTTGATGGCCTCTACACCCTCCAGTCGGCCGGCGATGGTGTGCATATTGGAGAGAATTTCCACCGCGCCGTTGCAGTCCCCGGCAAAACAAATGGTGTCATGGGATTGGATCTGGGCCAAGCAGCCCTGCAGGTCCGTCTTCTTAGCTTCATACATCTGCTGATAAGTCATTAAAAATTTCCTCCTTCATAATACTGCACCGGTGGGGCGGCGGGGCCTGTCCCCCGGGTGGCTTTAAAAGTGTGTCCGGCTGCGGGGGGGCCGGACGGATTCCCGTGCCATACGGCGCACTCTTTGCGGCTATACATCTATTATCCCAGAAAAGCGGGATGTTGTCAAGGGGCTTTTCCTGCCTCGCATGCAGAGTCTTGTTTCTCTTGCTATAGGATTGGCTTCCCCACAGGGGATGCTAGCCAAGTACCTCTTGTCAGCCACCCCTTAGAGGGGCCGAGAGATGATGCGCTCACCCTCCTGGAGATGGATGTGCCACGCTCTTATTCTTGAAATTCCAACTGGATATCTCCGCTGACGGCGAAGACACGCTCTGCGGGGACTGCAAGGCTGGTGAAGGAGAACGAAAAATCGGGGTTTTCCGCAACATTTGTGGAAAAGCTGTGGAAAAGCATGGAATCATCGTACAGCTGTTTTATAACCCGGCGCTGAAATCAAAAAAATATGAGAAAATTCCAAATTCCCTCTTGCAATTTGCGCTGCCAGCCGTTATACTAAAAAGCAAAGTGGAGCAAAAGTGATGAATAGGGAGCAAATAGGGAGCAGAAAGGAGGGAGAAGCAAATGACCGGCACATACGAACACACAATTGACGCAAAGGGTCGGATGTTTCTCCCGGCCAAGCTGCGCCAGCCCCTGGGCAGCGTATTTTACGCTGCCATGGGCGCTCAGATGAACGAGGACGGCAGCTTCTATAAGTATGTCACATTCTACCCCCTGGAAAAATGGGAGGAGTTGAAGGCAAAGGTCGCTGAGATGCCCAGCAGCAGCACATCCACTCTGGATACCTTCTTCTCCAATGCCTGCCGGTGTGAGCCTGACGCCCAATATCGCATTGCCCTCTCTGATGAACTGCGGACATATGCCGGGCTTGGCAAGGATGTGGTCACCATTGGCAGCAACGATAAGGCCAAACTCTGGAGCCGTGAGGTCTGGGAGGAGAAGAAGAAAAAGGAAACCACCCCGGAGAATGTGGCCAAGACGCTGGCTATGCTGGGGCTGTGATCCATGGACTATGGCCATCGGCCCGTCCTGCTGGAGGAGTGCCTGGATGGACTGAAAATTCGACCTGATGGTGTTTATCTCGATGGCACCTTGGGCCGGGCGGGACACTCCATAGAGATCGTAAAGCGTCTTGATGCCGGACGTCTGATCTGTATCGACCGGGATGAGGACGCGCTGACAGCGGCGTCGGAACGACTGATCCCCTGGAAGGAAAAGATCACCCTAGTACAGGGAGACTTCCGGGAGCTGACTGAGATATTGGACAGACTTTCTCTCCCTGGCGTGGATGGAATGCTTTTTGACCTGGGTGTATCCTCCCCCCAATTGGATGACGGCAGCAGGGGGTTTTCCTATACAAAGGATGGCCCGCTGGATATGCGTATGGGCCGGGACGGTTTGCTGACCGCCTATGAGGTGGTCAACAGCTGGCCCCAGGGAGAACTGCGGCGCATCCTCTCCCAATATGGAGAGGAACGGTATGCCCCGCAAATTGCCGGGGCCATTTGTCGGGCCAGAGGGGATAAGCCCATTGAAACAACGCTGGAGCTTGCGGGCATCATTCGGGGGGCCATGCCCGCTGCTGCTCTGAGGGAGAAGCAGCACCCCGCCAAGCGGAGCTTTCAAGCAATCCGCATTGTGGTCAATGACGAGCTGGGCGCGGTGGAGTCCATGATGGGGCAGGCTGTTGGCCGGCTGAACTCCGGCGGTCGCCTGTGCGTGATTTCCTTTCATTCCCTGGAAGATAGGATTGTGAAAAATTCCTTGGCGGAGCAGGCGCGGGGGTGCATCTGCCCTCCGGAATTTCCCGTCTGTGTCTGCGGCAGGAAGGCAACCGTTCGGCTGGTGACAAAAAAGCCAATTCGACCAGGCGAGACGGAATTAAGCGAAAATCCGAGAGCGCGCAGCGCCAAGCTGCGGATAGCGGAAAAAATATAAGGAGGGCAATCAGGTGGCGGAAGCGTACAGAAGAAGATCAGCATCCGGCGGCGCATCCTATGGCAGCGTAGCCTATGATCTGGAATACTATGACAATGTAGTGGCCGCACCGGGCTATATCCCGGAAGCAGAGCCGGTTCCCGCTCCGCCGGAGACGCCACCTCTGGTACAGCCCCGTTATCGGGAGCGGGTTCGTACCCAGGTCGCGGTGCGGGAGCAGCTGCGAGTATCACCCTTTGCGGTCTGCGGCTTCATGGCGGTGGCCATCATTGCGGTGGTGCTGCTGCTGGGCTATATCCGGTGCAATGAGGTCTATGCGGAGACGGTGGAACTTCGTTCCCAGCTCAGCGAACTGCAGGAGGAGGAAGAGCAGCTGCTCTATCAGTATGAGGCCGCCTTTGATATGGCTACCCTTGAGGAGGCTGTGGAACAGGCCGGCGGGCTAACCTCGCCCAATGAGAGTCAGAAGATCTATCTGGATCTGTCCGAGCCGGACAGCGCGGTGGTCTATGAGCAGGCGGAGGAGACTGATCCGCTCCAGACCTTCTGGAACGATATAAAAGAGTTGGCAGGCACAGTCATCGGATATTTTCAATAGGACAGCGGCTCTCATACTTTTCCCGGGATGGGCATATACTGCCATGACAATAGGTGAGTGCCATCGTGTTCTATAGAGAGATCGACTAGGGGCGTGAGAAAATAGGGTTTCTTACGCCCCTTTTTCCCGTAGGAGGTGAGCCGGAATGAATGAATCGCAGGAACGGGCCAGCAGCAGACAGAAGGAGAACCGGCGTACCTTCTGGCGAGTTGTGTTTCTTTTGATTATCTTCGGGGTCGTGACCTTCGCTGCCCTGCTGTTTCAGCTGTTTTATTGGCAGGTCATCCGACACGATGAGATGGAGCAGATGGCAGTGGATCAGCAGACCTCCGAATTGACGGTTTCCGCCTCCCGGGGGACGATCTATGACACCAACGGCAACGTGCTGGCCATCTCATCCACTGCCTACGACATTATCCTGTCACCAAAGGCCATTTCTGAGCTTCAGGAGGACTGGGACGAGAACGCCGAAAGCCTTCGGACGAAGATGGCTGCGGAGACGGACGCAGTGAAGCTAGCGGAGTATCAAGTGAAGCTGGAGTTCTATGACAGGGATGTGGTAGGACTGGTGGTGAGCGGAATGGCGGAGATACTGGGAGATGCGGTGGACACCGCAGATCTGCGGGAGCGGTGCCAGAACACTGACAGCCAGTATCAGCGCATTGCCCAAAAGGTGGATGCTGATGTAGAGGACGCTGTGAGGGCCTTTATCACAGAGAATGATCTGGACAATGCCATCTATCTCCAGCCCAACACCAAACGCTATTATCCCTACGGTGGACTGGCTGCCCAGATTATTGGGTTTACCAACGATGCCGGAGGCGCTTATGGCTTGGAGGCAGAGTATGAGGAAGAACTGTCCGGATCCACCGGCCTGGTCATTACCGCTCAGAACGCCCAGGGGACGGATCTGCTGAATTTTTTCTCGGACTACTATGATGCGCAGGACGGAGACGAACTGACCCTGACGCTGGATCTGAACATTCAGTATTTATGCGAGAAATATCTGGAGGAGGGCGTTGAAAAATACGCCATACAAGACGGCGGTTTTATTCTCGCGTTGGACTGCGACACCGGAGCCGTCCTGGGTATGGCCAGTTCTCCTACCTTTGACCTTAACGACTATGCCACCATTACCGACAGCCTCCTGCTGGAGGACATCGCTGAGGCGGAGGACACCGAAGCGGCCACCTCCGAGGCCCGGTACACCATGTGGAGCAATAAGGCTGTCTCCACCTCCTATGAGC
>CAYUUP010000087.1:0-6386 GCA_964447925.1 uncultured Oscillospiraceae bacterium | reverse complement strand
CAGCGACTATCCGGCAGCCGGATAAAAGGAACGGCGGCGAGTGAAACGCCGCCGCTACATATTGAGATAACTCGGCAAACTTTAATTTGCCATTTGGGTTATCTCTTTTTCTTGACAAAGAAAGATGTAATAAATAGAACTACCATAACGATAACATAAACGAGGTAGCAAACTCTCTTCTGTTCTGCACCAAATTCCCAATTTCCAAGGTATATAACGTGCCCAAGCTGTGGGTTGGACAAGGCACATAATACAAATACGATGGCCACAATCAGCATAATTCCACTGATAAGGCGCAGCTTGTTTTGTAAGCTCATGTGAACACCTCCGTGAAATTCCGATTTGCCGAACTGCCCTGATTATAGCACATGCGTGAAGGTTTTGCAAGGCCGGTGCGAGCCGTCGCTGTAAATTTTTGCAGGTTTGTCAATGATGTGTGGTACATTGGGCCATGCAGATATGACGTGTTTCAGGGTGTACCAATTAAGGGGACACATGGGAAAATTGTTGTACTGTCTTTGTCTGGCAGCTAATTGTCTTTCGAAATCTTCAAAGGAATTCGCTATCCTTTTTCATTTTTTGTCACACATTATTGTAACATCTTCAGCAATATCAGATGCAAAGGCAGTCTTTCCCTTGCCAAACCGATTCATTCACGTTATAATTAGAGTACAGCCTGTTTGATAGAAGGAGAAAGGAGGGGGTATGCCTTGTTTGGGAAGAGAAATCGGGCAGGGCGGACGGATGAGCCAGAAAAGCGGGAGCGGCATTTTTGGCGAGGCAGCCTACAGTGGAAATTTGCCCTCTCCTATATTGCCATTGTGGGAGCGGTGCTGGTGCTGTTGAACACCTACCCCATTCTGACCTCCCAGGAGCTGGTGTTCAAGGCAAAGCAGACTTCCCTCCAGAATCAGGCATCGGTGATGGCATCCACCCTGGCCGCGCTGGAGGTGCTGACCCAAGAGGACGTAGTCCATGTCATGGATATGCTGGATGACAGCGGTCTGAACCGGGTGCTGGTCACCGGTACCACCGGTCTGACCCTCTATGACACCCAGAAGGAGACGGGAAAATACGCTCTTTTGCAGGAGATAGTACTGTGCCTGGAGGGAAATGATGTGTTCTATTCCCGCTATGACGATGGCGCTTTCCGCAGCAGCGCTGCCATCCCCGTCACCTATCGCAACGCCGTCATCGGGGCGGTATACGTTTATGAATATGACGCGGAGCAGGGGGCGCTGCTGACAGGGCTTCAGCGGAATCTCCGCAATATCTCCCTGGTGGTGTGCGTCCTGGCGCTGGTGCTGAGTTATTTCCTGTCCCGGACACTGACCCGGCGGATCAGTCGGCTGCACACCGGCATCCGCAGTCTGAGCCGTCAGGAACCGGGAGCAGTTCGAGTGGAGGTGCGTGGCCGAGATGAGCTGGCGGATCTGGCAGAGGAGTTCAATCGGATGGCGGAGCAGCTGCAAGCGACCAACGATGTCCGCCGCCGCTTCGTTTCCGATGCCTCTCATGAGCTAAAAACCCCGCTGGCCTCCATCCGTCTGCTGATCGACTCCATCCTACAAAATGAGGGGATGGATCGGGAGACGGAGCTGGAGTTTGTGGCAGATATCGGCAGCGAGACAGAGCGTCTCTCACGCATTACCGAAAATCTGCTGACCCTGACCCGACTGGACAACCAGGTGGAACCCCAGCCGGAGCGGGTGGATGTGGGCCAGGTGGTGGCCGATGCCCTCCATATGCTGACGCCGCTGGCAGATCAGCGGGAGGTTGCTTTCCAGCTGGCCCTGGAGCCGGACTGCTATGTACGGGCCACAGCGGACGGTGTCTATCAGATCGTCTTCAATCTGGTAGAAAATGCCATTAAATATAACCGGCAGGGTGGGCAGGTCTTCCTCGCTCTGAACCGGGCAGGGGAAAAAATCACACTGCTGGTGGAGGACACTGGCGTAGGTGTGCCGGAGGAGGAACGGGACAAGGTCTTTTTGCGATTTTACCGGGTGGACAAGGCTCGTTCCCGGGAGGCCGGGGGTACTGGCCTGGGACTTTCCATCGTCCGGGACACGGTGCTGGCCTTTGGCGGAGACATCCATCTGGAATCCCGGGAGGGCGGTGGCAGCCGATTTGTGACCACACTGCCTGCCGCCAGGGAGGTGCAGCCATGAAACGTGCGCTGATCCTGTTATCTGCCCTGCTGCTCCTTCTCCCGGGGTGCAGGCAGGAGAGAAGTGGCAGAGTGGTGACGGTCTACAGCCCTAGCGATGAGGTCAGCGGCAGCGCGCTGGAGGCCGAGGAGCTGCCGGATTTGTCAGAGGATGACGCCGACAAAGTGGAATACCTGCTGTTTCTGCTGACAGAGGGTATGGATGAGATGGGCTATGAAAGTCCTCTCCCCCAGGGCACAGTGGTAAACAGCTGGACACTGGAGGACGGTATGCTGACGGTGGACTTTTCCTCCGCCTATGGCCAACTCTCCGGGCTGGATCTTATTTTGGCGGATTACTGCGTCACCCTGACCATGAGCGGCCTAGATGCGGTGGATACCGTCACCATCACTGTCGAAGGCCACCTCCTGGCAGAACACCGGGCCGATGGCCTGACAGCGGAGGACATCACCCTGGACGGCGGTGTCAGCGATCCAGTGACGCTGGAAATTCAGCTCTTCTTCCCTCTGGTCTCCGGGGAGGATATCGGCACGGAGTACCGTGCGCTGACGGCGGACAGTGAGGCCCCAGCAGATCAGGTGGAAGCAGTGTTGGAGGCGCTGTGCGCCGGGCCATCCTCCTCCACCATGCGGGGATTTTTGCCAGCAGACAGCCAGGAGTTGGCTGTTCAGGTGGAGGGCGGCATCTGCACATTGGCGCTGGAGAAAGACTCGCTGGAGATGCTGCTATCTGACACGCTGGCGCTGACCGCGCTGGAAAGTACGATAACCGAGTTGGAAATGGTAGACAGTATACTTCTTTGTCAGCGCATGGAGGGGTGAAAATGGAGGAAAAAGTCTGCTCGATTTTCGGAGCAGGGGCATACGACGAGCTGGTATTTTCCCTGGAAAATCCCCCGGCGGGGCTGGTGATTGCCGCTGACGGGGGCTACGAAAAACTGAAGAACTGGGGAATATCCCCCCATTTGGCGGTAGGTGACTTTGACTCCCTAGGCTATGTGCCGGAGGATGTGGAGGTAGTTCGCCACCCTGTCCGCAAGGACGAGCCGGATATGCTGCTGGCCGTCCGGGAAGGGCTGAGCCGGGGCTGCCGCCGGTTTAACATCTATGGCGGACTGGGTGGGCGGCTGGATCACACCCTGGGCAACCTCCAAATCCTAGCTTGGCTGGCAGCCCGCACCCTGCCCGGCTTCCTGCTGAGGGCGGATACTGCGGTCACGGCCATCCAAAATGGTCACCTGATGTTTCCGGCGGAACAGGCAGGGACGCTGTCCCTCTTTGCCTGGGGTGGTCTAGCGGAGGGCGTCACCCTCACCGGTCTGTCCTATCCGCTGGAGGACGCCATTATGTCCAGTGACTACCCTCTTGGGGTCAGCAATGTCTTCTTGGCGGGACCCGCCTGTGTCACGGTGAAACGAGGAATGCTGCTGGCAGCTTGGCGGCCTATGGAAAAGGTTCCCCTGCCCCGGCATGAATTTTGGTAAAGGCTAGCATCCCCAGCCAAAATATGCTATACTCTAAATACAAAGGAGGAATCGCTTTGAGTTATTTGCAGTCTATCTTTTTAGGACTGGTGCAGGGCATTGCAGAGTTCCTGCCCATCTCCAGCTCGGGTCATCTGGCCCTGTTCCATAACTTCCTGGGCATCCAGAGTGCGGATGAGAGCAGCACCTTCTTTGACGTTCTGCTCCATCTGGGGACGCTGATCTCCATTTTTGCGGTCTATTGGAAGGACATTGTAGAACTGGTGAAGGAATTTTTCTTGGGTATCCGGGACTTTACCCGCCCGCCAGAGGGAAAGCCAAAGCATGTCCCCCCTGCCCGGCGGCTGATTCTGCTGATTATCGTAGGTACGCTGCCCCTCTTTGCTATTCTGCCGGTGAAGGACTACATCGAAAGTCTCTCCGGGAATACGTACTTTATCGCCGTTGCCCTGCTGGTGACGGGTACTTTGCTCTTTGTCTCCGACCGGCTGGCAAAAGGAAAAAAGACCGAGCGGACATCCACCCTTCTGGACGCCCTGCTGGTGGGCTGTGGCCAGGCGGTTGCCACTATTCCCGGCCTGTCCCGCTCCGGCACCACCATCGCTGTGGGTATGCTGCGGGGCTATAAGCGGGAGTATGCCGTGCGCTACTCCTTTCTGATGTCCATCCCGGCGGTGCTGGGAGCCAACATCATCAGCTTGAAGGACGCTCTGAAGGAGGGCATCGAGATATCCATGCTGCCGGCTTATCTGGTGGGCGTAGCGGTAGCCGCAGTCGTGGGCTATTTTGCCATCCGGCTGGTGAACCTGCTGGCTGACAAAGGAAAGTTTGGCGGCTTTGCCTATTACTGCTGGGGCGTGGGCGTTCTGACCATTGTACTCAGCATTATCCTGCTCTAAGGACCGGTATGCTGACATCGCCGCCCAAAACGCGGGAGACAGCGCCGGAGATTGAAAATATTAGGAGAATCAAAATACATGGCACAGAAGAAAAAAACGGCTTCAAGGACATCTGCCGTAAAGAACGGTGGAAAAAAGTCCAGCGTCAGGAGTGACAAAGGGAAATCCACTGGGTGGGGCTGGTTTGCCGGGGCAGTGGTCTGCCTGTTGCTGGCAATTTTTGCCATCTTTGGCTATTTTGGCGTGGAGGCCGTCTTTATCAGCTTTTACTGTAATATCATCCGGGGACTGGTGGGCTATGGCTTCTGGTTTGTACCGCCTGCCCTGCTGCTGGCCAGCATATTCCTGGTCTTTCACGGACGGGAATGGGCCTATGCCCGGCTGGGATGCAGCCTTGCCTTGCCCTGGGTAATTGGGATGGCTTTCCATATCCTGCTGTCCGATATCTCCAGCGGTGGCATCATCTCTCTGTGGAAGAGTGGCCAGGCCTACGGCTCCGGCGGCGTGCTGGCGGGGGGCCTCGCCAACCTGCTGATGGGCTTCAGCCGCCTTGGGGCCATGTTCATCGTGCTGATTATCCTGCTGGTGCTTGTCATGATTATCCTGCGGCTGACCCCTGCGGATGTGGGGCTTTGGCTGAAGGAGCGCTTCCTGACCTGGCGGCAGGCCAGGGCGCTGCGGCAGGATGAACTTCTCACCCAGCAGGAGGACCAGCAGACTGTCTGGGAGGAGGACGGCTTTGAGCAGGAGCCAGGTGCCGATGTTAAGCCTGTTGCCATGCCCCGCCGGAGTCACCGCTCCATGCGGGACTTTGACCTGCGGGTGGAGGATGACACTCCTTCCCCGGAGGAAGACGAGGATGAGGATGAAGAGGAGGCGGGGGAATCCATCTTCCAGGGGGGAGAGGTGCGCTTTGAGCGTGAACCAGCCGTATCACCCCCCCATGAGATCCGAGCCGGATCCGGGAAGCAAAAAGAAGGTCAGCGTGCGCAGGCAGATCAGGAGGCTGCCCCGCCTGATGATGCGCAGGATGAGAAGCCACCCTACGAGGGCTATTCCTTTCCCCCCATTTTCCTGCTGAACGAGGGGACGCCGGTGTCTGGTTCCGCCGCAGGCAGAGAACTGGAGAGTACCCGTGCCACTCTGGAGGACACCATCCGCTCCTTTGGCATTGATGCCAGCATCATCTGTATTACACGGGGGCCATCCGTCACCCGCTATGAGTTGGAACTGACCCGCGGCGTCAAGCTCAACAAAGTGACCAATCTGGCGGGGGATATTGCCCTGTCTCTGGGAGCATCCAGCGTGCGGATTGCCCCCATTACCGGGAAAAGCTCTGTGGTAGGCGTAGAGGTGCCAAATCGGCTGGTCAGCCCCGTCCCGATCAGGGAGGTCATTGACTCGCCGGAGTTTTCCGGGGAGAAATCCAAGGTGGCCTTTGCCTTGGGTAAGGATATCTCCGGCAAGAATATTGTAGGCAACATTGCGAAGCTGCCCCATCTGCTGATTGCAGGCACTACCGGCTCTGGCAAGTCGGTGTGTACCAATTCGCTGATTATCTCTTTGCTCTATAAGGCATCTCCAGAGGAAGTCCGTCTTATCATGGTGGATCCCAAGATGGTGGAACTTGGCATCTATAACGGTATCCCCCACCTGCTGATTCCAGTGGTCACTGACCCCAAGAAGGCGGCAGGCGCCCTTCAGTGGGCGGTAACGGAGATGCTCAAGCGCTACCGTATGTTTTCTGAGCAAGGGGTGCGGGAGCTGTCCTCCTACAATGCCTCTGTCAGTCGGGAAGGGGGCGAGACGCTGCCCCAGGTTGTTATTGTCATC
>CAYUUP010000086.1:4249-6578 GCA_964447925.1 uncultured Oscillospiraceae bacterium | reverse complement strand
CCCCGCCTGTGAAATGTACCCCCTAAAATGGATTTGCACCCCTTGATTTTCAGGCGGCAAGGTTATCGCTGAATTGTATCAAACTCTGCACTTTGATTTCGTGCCGGGGGCGTTAGCATTTCCGTTAGCATTTTGCGCCGCCGTATGGGTTATTTCCCGCTCATATGTGACAACTGGACGTCATGCAAGACACACCCAGAACCCGCATAAATAAGGAAAAACCCAGAAACCGTAATGGATTCTGGGTTCCGTCATCTGGCGGAGAAGAAGGGATTCGAACCCTTGGTACGCTTTTGACGCACACACGATTTCCAGTCGTGCTCCTTCGACCTCTCGGACACTTCTCCAAGGCAAAGCAAACAACAGATGTTATTATACTCATTTGACATAGAAAAGTCAAGCCCTAATTTTGATAAAATTTAATTTTTGGAAAAACACCCGTTAATCCTAATCCTGTTCCTATCTTCTTTTGCATTTTCCCTTGATCCGTTGTTCCCTTGATTTGCAGTGATAATCTGATGCGTATTGGTACTGCCTTGGCATAACATTCGCCCCCTTCTGCAGTGTAGATTCTGCTTCAGAGGGCTTTTGTCTATTGCCCGCTTTTACCGGATTTGTGCATATGTCCGCCGGGACTTTTATCACTCCTATTGATTATTCATGCTGGCCGGCGTTAGCTTCATCATATACTGGCCGTATGGCGTCATACTCATGGCCTGCCCCAGCAGATGGACCTGGTGGAGGGTAATCCAGCTCTCCCAATAGGCCAGCTCTTCAATGCAACCCACGCGGTGTCCGTTGGACTGTTCTTGAATTTGCTTAATAGTCTGGGCAGCCTCCAGTAGGCTGTCCGCCGTCCCAGCATCTAGCCAGACGGTATCCTGTTCCATGGGCATCACCTGCAGCTGGCCACGGGAGAGATATTCTCGGTTGACATCCGTGATTTCCAGTTCACCTCTGGCAGAGGGTTTCAGGCTCCTGGCAATCTCCACTACCTGATTGTCATAAAAATACAGGCCGGGTACCACATAGTTGGAGCGGGGGTACTCCGGCTTTTCCTCAATGGAGATGGCCCGACCGGATGCGTCAAATTCCACTACACCAAAGGGGCGGGGGTCATCCACATAGCAACCAAACACCGTGGCACCCACCGTCTGTCGGGCTACCTGCTTGAGCATACTGCCCAGGCTGCGGGAATAAAAGATATTATCCCCCAGCACCAGGCAGACACTCTCACTGCCGATGAAGCTGGCACCCACCAGCATGGCGTCTGCAATACCTCTGGCCCGCTCCTGGACAGCATAGCTGATGCGCATTCCCCACTGACTGCCATCCCCCAGCAGGTTACGAAACGCCCGAGTCTCCCCTGGCGGAATGATGATCAACACCTCATAGATACCAGCCTGAATCAGCACAGAGAGCGGATAATAAATCAGTGGCTTGTCATAGACAGGCAGCAACGGCTTGCAGACCGGCTTGGTCATGGGATACAGCCGGGTTCCCTTGCCTGCGGCCAGAATAATCCCCTTCATATGGGCCACACTCCTTTTTCAGATGTATATTTTCACATCAGATTACTTGCCGCCCTTTATCATACCCGATTCCCCAACTTTTGTCAACCAGTTTTATAAAATTCGCTGTGCTTCCAGCAGGACGGGCTGTAGCTGCTGTCCCACTGTTGCTGCCTCTGCCGCTGGGCAGATCATCTCCATGTGGGCCACCAACGAGGTGGGCTTGCCCTGAATGTCATCCTGTCCGAAGGGGACAAAATAGATGTGCTTCCGGGACATCAAATCCCCAATGTTCCGCAGGGAGACGGACAGGCCATCGTTGGTGGAGGGGGCAATGACCACCGGCCTGCCGTTGCGCATATGGGCCTTGGCTGCCATAGTGACGCAGGTATCGGTAATGCCCGCCGCCAGCTTTGCCAGGGTATTCCCGGTGCAGGGGGCGATGACCAATACATCCAGCAGCTTTTTGGGGCCGATGGGTTCCGCCTCTCGGATGGAGGTGATGGGCGGACAGCCACAGATCTCCTCTATCTGCCGCAGAAAGTCCTCCGCAGCACCAAAGCGGCTGTCGGTAGTGGCGCTGTTCTCCGACAGGATGGGGAGTACAGAGCCAAAGCGCTCTGCCGCGCGCCGGAGTTGGGGCAACACCTTTGCGTAAGTACAGTAAGATCCGCACATGGCGAAGCCAAGCCGAAGTTCCTCTGCCCTCATAGCTTGATCTCCCGGAAAATGTTGTAGACGGTATCCCGAATGATCTTGCCCGAGGTAATGGGGGCCACCTTGCCCGGCAGTGAAAGCGCCCAGATCGCCTTAACGCC
>CAYUUP010000086.1:0-4239 GCA_964447925.1 uncultured Oscillospiraceae bacterium | reverse complement strand
TCCGCCGCCCCCTGAAAGTCCACCCCGCCGGGCTTGGAGGCCAGGTCAATCACCAGGCAATGCTCCGCCAAATCAGAGAGACACTCCCGATCCAGTACCAAGGCCGGCACGGTGTTGATGATTAGGTCATAGCTGCACAACCAGCCTGCCAGCTGGTCGGTGCGTTCACTGCTGTAGCCGTAAGCCTCAATCCAGGCCATATCCTTCCAGGTCCGTGCGGAAACTGTGACCTTTGATCCCAGCCCTCGCAGCCGATGGGCCAACAGCTTGCCCAGCCGCCCAAAGCCTACCACCAATACCCGGGCGTCATAGAGGGTGGTGGGCAGTTCCTCCATAGCGATCTGAATAGCTCCCTCTGCCGTGGGGACTGCGTTGGCCACTGCCAGTTCCTCCCGGGTGAAGTAGTCATAAAAAACCAGTCCCCGCTCCCTTGCCTGCTCTGCCAGCTCCTCCGTTGCCCGCCCAGCGCAGACCACCTGCCCTGGCACCAGCGCACCCAGGATGGAAACCAGAGGTACCCGATGATCGGAGAGAGGGGCATTCAGGATTCCCTCTTCTCCCGTTGTAGGCAGGGGCAGGATGACACAGTCCGCCTGCTCGATCCCCCGCAGTGTGTCCGAGCCGGGCAAATCTCCCGTCTCTGGCCGCTGCTCCATGGCAAAGGTCTGGACACAGTGACCGTCGGCCATCAGCAGCTCCGCCAGCTTTACCTGACGCATATCTCCGCCGATGACCCAGATATGATATTGTTTCATAGATGGTTCACACCGTCCTTATAATCTCGGTATCCCATACTATGATTTGTGCCGGGCAGAGTGAACCTGGCTCCGGCAGATTGTCCCCGCCGGAACCCCGCTTTTATTCTTATGGACAAAGTAAATTCCACAGGCTATGGCTTTCCCACCAGGGGATTTCCCCTTCAGCCTGCCCTAGTCTCATCCATGGCGGCATTGGTTTGGCTCATAAAGAGGTATACCGCGTCGGCGATGTTATTGCCATCCACCAAGGTAGTCCTCAGCATGTCCTGCCACAGTACCCTCATCTCTTCAAAGGCGGTTACGGTATGATAGCTGGGGCCATAGCTGGCGGAGAGGCTCAGGAGAAAGTCCATATCGTCCCCCCCGTCCAGAAGCCCCTGCTGACTGACACGGACGGGCAGTCCCCCGGTGGCTGCCACTGACTGCGGCCCCCAAGCTTCATCCCCGCAGGCATAGGAGACAAATGCCTTGGCCACCTTGCTCCGGCTGCTGTCATCGTTGTCAAAAATGCACATACCCTTGACAGCAAATTCCAGAGAGAGGTTGCCGCTGTCGTTGGGATAGGGTACAAGGATCTCATCCTCCCCCAACTCTTCGCCGCACCAGTAAAGAGAGATTGCCAACTCCCCGGCCTTCAGCCGGGCCAGCTGCCCCTCTGCTGTGGCGCTGCCGTTGGCCGTCAAGCTGCCCTCCTGGATCAGCTCCCGGAGCAAATTCAGCGCCCGGTTGGACTCTTCCGATTCAAAGATACAGGCTGTTTGGCTGCCGTTATAAATGGCAGCACCGTAGAGGTTGGTGATCAGGCTTCGAGTGGCCATATCCCCCGCCGTACCGCCGCAGGGAATCTCCACTGTATCGCCTGCCATCGCCAGTGCCCTGACGGCTGCGGCAAAGTCCTTTGCCGTCCAGCCTCTGTCCCCCTCCAGATTGATATACGCTATGGCTCCCGATTCCTCCAGGGCAGATAGACTCAACGCCATACAGCAGGGAATGCAGCTCAGGGGATAGAGCCACTGATTGGTGCCGTCACCGCAGGCGTCCAGAATATAGGTGCTGACCATATCCACCCTCAGCGCATCGGTTGCCAGGCTGTCTAACTCAGTGAGCAGACCCTGCTGAGCATAGTCCAGCGCCTCCTCCGAGCTGGCAACCAACACATCCGGAGCGCTGCCCGTCTTGACGGCGCTGATGAGGGCATCCCCAATGGCACTCGCCTCCCAATAGATGACTTCCACCATCACATTGGCATAAGTCTCCATAAAGGCATCCGCCAGTTTATTCAGATAACCCTCTGCTCCACCAAAATCCGTGGCAGCCCAGACGGTGATGGCAGTCTCTTCCTCCACAATCTGGATGGGTCCAGATTCTTCCGCTTTCTCCCCCTCGCTCCTGCCGCAGGCTGTCAGGCCCAGCAGCAGTGCTGCCAGCAAGAAGGCAAGCAGTTTTTGCAGCTTCATAATGCGTTCCTCCTGGGGTCTCCTGCTCGTTGCCTCAAAAATCCTCGGGAGAGACCTCCACCACCTCCAGCCCCTGCCGATAGGCGTAGAGACAGGTTCTCATGGTGCCGCCGGAGGGATTGCCGTCATAAACGGCAATCAGCGTGGAGGCTCGGTCTACCATATATCGGTTACGGCGCATCATGCAGTCCGGCGTATGGCTGTTCTGCACCACCGTCTCCAAATCGCACTGGGCCAGCAGCCGGCGGTACCGCTCCCGCTGGCTCACGCCCCAGTGGTCGGCCTGGCCGGGATAGGGAATGGCTGCCTCCAGCAAAATTGATGGGCGGCGGGCCTTCACCCGCAGAACAACCTCGCAGCAGTATAAATCCACCCCCTGGGCCATGCCTGAGATGAAATGAGTTATGCCTCTGTTGCAGACCGCCTCGATCTGCTCCTCCAGCCACACCTTTAACCGGCAACAGCGGTCATCCTGCTCATCATTCCCCCAGGGGAGCCGGGCCGGCCGGTGGCCGGTAAAACAGCAGGTGTGTAGGCGAGCCTCCCGCTGCTGCTGAATAATGTTCTCCATCACAGCCGCCCGGCACTCATAGGCTGGTCAAACTGGGCGTTGATCTGCTGGGCAAATTCCTGGGCGGCGTTGAAGCCCATCTTCTTATGGCGGTTGTTCATAGCTGCCACCTCAATAATCACCGCGAGATTCCGCCCCGGCTTCACCGGGATAGTCAGGGTGGGGACCCGCACATCTAGGATGCTGGTGTAAAAATTCTCCAGCCCCAGGCGGTCATAGACCATCCCCTCCTTCCAGGTTTCCAGATTGACGATCAAATCGATCTCCTGGCTCTCCTTCACCGCCGACATACCGAAGATACGCCGTACATCAATGATGCCGACACCCCGCAGCTCAATATAATGGCGTATCAATTCCGGGGCAGTACCGGTCAGCTTTTTCGCAATAGTACGTCTGATCTCCACCGCATCATCGGCAATCAGCCGGTGGCCCCGCTTAATCAGTTCCACCGCCACCTCGCTTTTGCCCACGCCGGATTCCCCCAGCAGCAGCACGCCCTCACCATGTACTTCCAGCAGCACTCCGTGGCGGGTAATGCGGGGGGAGAGATAGGTCTTTAGAGCAGTGGTCAAGTTGGAGATCAGTTCTCCGGTAACCTCCTGGCTGCGGAGTACTGTCCGGTCATATTTCCGGGCCATGTCCAGGCATTCCTCAAAGGGAGTCTCTCCCCGAGAGAGGATCAACGCCGGTATCTCATAGGAAAACAGCTGGGCAAAACTCTTCTCGCGCTCCCGCTTGTTGAGCTTTTCCAGATAGCGTTTCTCCATCCGGCCCACAATTTGAATGCGTTCATAGGCAAAGTCCTCATAGAACCCCACCAACTGGAGGCCGGGCCGGTTGATGCTGTCCTCCTCGACTTCTGTCTGCTCCAGATTCTTGGCTCCATGAAGTACCTCAAGGTCAAATTCCTCAATCAGCTTTTTCAGACTGACATGATAGCTTGTCCCCATACGGAAAACCCCTCTCCTGCTGCGATCGCTTTTCTCATATTGTAGCATAGAACGGGCAGCAATTCAAGCACTTTGAATATCTGAAACCCCTTGCCCTGTCTGGCCGTTATCTCCCCCCTGGGGCTGCTGCTCCGCAATCAGCAGCAAATTATCGGCAAAGCAGGTAAAAAAAGCGCCATACAGATTCAGCTGATCCGCGCCCATCCCCTGTGAAAATTGAACTGCCAGCAGTGCTGCCATGGCCACCCAAAACGGCCCGGACACCGCTTGCTCACCCATCAGCTCGCCTCCTCACCTTTCGCTTCCCCCTATCTCTATGACCCGACCGAGGTTCGGGTGACAGCCCTCCAGAAAATTTTTTATTTTTTTGAAATTAGGGCTTGCATTTTTCAAATTCTGTGATATAATAGCATCTGTTGGCAACCTGACGGTGTCAGCATTAAAACATGGGGGTATAGCTCAGCTGGGAGAGCGCTTGAATGGCATTCAAGAGGTCAGCGGTT
>CAYUUP010000085.1:0-6607 GCA_964447925.1 uncultured Oscillospiraceae bacterium | reverse complement strand
CTGCGTCCTCCTCCATGTGGATCTCGTGGATGTGGATGATCTTCTCCGTGCGGCCCACTTTGATGGGGACTTTTCCGTTCCGGCAAATAGGCAGATAGAGCTGGGAAATCTGATATGCCTTGGGCAGGTCGGGATAGAAGTAATTCTTCCGGTCGAACTTGTGCCGCCGGGTGATGTCACAGTTCAGGGCCAGCCCTGCCCGTACAGCGTAGTCCATGACGCTGCGGTTCATCACCGGCAGGGTGCCAGGCATACCGGTGCAGACGGGGCAGCAGTGGGTGTTGCTGTCCCCGCCAAAGGCAGTAGTGCAGGAGCAGAAGATTTTGGTACGGGTAGCCAGCTCCACATGGGTTTCCAGACCAATGACGGTTTCCCATTCCATGGCTTACTTCCCTCCCTTTCTTGACGGCTGCTGCCTATGGTAGTTGGTATCCAGCTGGAAGGCGTAGGCGGCGTTCAGCACCTTTGCCTCCCCCAGAGCGGGGCCGATGAGCTGCGCCCCGACGGGCATCCCGGCCCCGTCAAAGCCGCAGGGCATGGATAGCCCGGGCAGTCCTGCCAGGTTCACCGACACGGTGTAGATATCAGAGAGGTACATCTGCAGAGGATCCTGGAGGCTCTCTCCCAGCCGGGGGGCGGTGGTGGGAGACACTGGGGTCAGCAGCAGGTCAAACTGCTCAAAGGCCCGATCAAAGGACTTTTTGATAACAGCCTTGACCTGTAGGGCTTTTCTGTAGTAGGCGTCGTAGTAGCCAGTGGAGAGGACAAAGGTACCCAGCAGGATACGCCGCTTGACCTCGGAGCCGAAGCCCTGGGTGCGGGTCTTATTGTAGAGATCGGTGAGATCCTCATAGTCCTCCGCCCGCCAGCCGTACTTGACGCCGTCAAAGCGGGAGAGGTTGGAGCTGGCTTCGGCGCAAGCGATGATATAATAGGTGGGAACGACATACTCCATGATGGGAAGGGACAAAGACTCCACCGTGGCGCCTCTGGCCTTCAGTACATCGGCCACAGCCAGCACGGATCCGGAAATCTCACTGTTTAGCCCATCGGGGAAGCAGTCCTCCGGGATGCCCACCCGCAGGCCCTGCAAGTTGCCGGTGAGTCCTGCCAGCAGTCCTCCGGCAGGGGTGTCCAGCGAGGTGCTGTCCCGGCTGTCCCGCCCCTGGATGGCGTCCAGAATGGCGGCGCAGTCGGCGGCGTCCCGTGCCAGAGGGCCGATTTGATCCAGTGAGGAGGCGTAAGCGATGAGGCCATAGCGGGAGACAGTGCCATAAGTGGGCTTCATACCAGTGACGCCGCAATAGGCGGCGGGCTGACGGATGGAGCCGCCAGTGTCACTGCCCAGAGCGTACCAGCAGTCCCGCCGGGCCACAGCTGCCGCCGCTCCGCCGGAGGAGCCGCCAGGGACATGATCCGGATTCCAGGGATTCTTCACCGGGCCATAGTAGGACGTTTCGTTGGTGGAACCCATGGCGAACTCATCCATATTCAGTTTGCCCAGCATGACGCTTCCGGCGGCATCCAGCCGCTCCATGACGGTGGCGTTATAGGGAGGGGCGAAAGCTCCTAGAATTTTGGAGGCGCAGGAGGTTTTGACCCCCTTGGTGCAGATATTGTCCTTGACGCCCATAGGGACTCCCGCCAGCGGAGAGGTTAGCTGTCCGGAGCGGATGCCCTGATCCACCTCCGCAGCCTTTTCCATGGATTGCTTCTCCAGCACGGTGAGGAAGGTGTTATCGGTGGGGTTGTCCTCCCGGATGCGGGAGAGCGCGGCGGCGGCGGCTTCCTGGGCGGAGACATCCCTCTTGCGGATGGCGGCGCCCAGCTCCAGGGCGGTCAGATCAAACAGTTCCATCTCTCTCCCTCCTTTATTCCACAGCTTTGGGTACGAGGAAGGCCTCATCATCCGGGACGGGGGCATTTTTCAACAGCTCGGCCCGGGGATAGGAGGGGGTAACCTCGTCTGCCCGAAAGACATTCCTCACTGGGAAAACATGGCTCATGGGTTCTACGCCAGAGGTGTCCAGCCGGTTCAGAACGTCCATATAGGCGATGATCTGTTCCAATTCCCTCCGCATTTTCTGCTTTTCCTTATCTGGCAGCTTGAGCCGGGACAGCTCAGAGATATAATCGACCATTTCTGGGGTGATGTTCATATGAAAAATCCTTTCTTCCTCTGCATGACCTGTGAGAGCGGAAGGGGCATTACGGTTCCAACCGGGACAGATCTCGGGGGAACAGGCAGGCATATCGCACGTTGTCCAGCCCACAGAGTTTCATGGTCATCCGTTCCAAGCCAATGCCCAGCCCGCCATGGGGAGGCATGCCGTGCCTGTGGATCATCAGATAGCTTTGAAATTCTGCGGGATCCATCCCCCGCTCCAGTAGCTTTTGCACCTGCTGGTGATAGTCGTGGATGCGCTGGCCGCCGGTGGTGACCTCCATCCCCCGGAAAAGCAGATCAAAAGAGAGGGTGAACTTGGGGTTTTCCGGATCATCCATGGCATAGAAGGGCCGCTTTTTGGAGGGATAGTGGGTGACAAAGACGAAGTCGCTATTATATTCCTCCCGGAAATACCGGCCGATATTTTGCTCCTCCTCCGGCTCTAAATCGTAGGGATCCCGGATGGGGCGGCCATATTTATCCGCTGCCAGCCGTTTGGCCTCATCAAAGCGGACACAGGGGATAGCGGAGACATCGGGCAGGGTGACGTCCAGCCGGCGGAGATCATCGGCGTATTCCGAATCCAGGAGATCCATAGCCCGCTGGAGGAAGCGGGTTTCCACTTCCATAATGTCATAGAAGGAGTCGATATAGCCCATCTCTAAGTCCATGGAGGTGTATTCATTCAGGTGCCGGGGGGTAGAGTGCTTCTCTGCCCGGAAAACTGGCGCCACCTCAAAGACCCGTTCAAAGACGCCTACCATCATTTGCTTATAAAACTGGGGGGATTGACCCAGAAAGGCCTTTTTGCCAAAATAGTCCAGCCGGAAGATATTGGATCCGCCCTCGGCCCCGGCGTGGACAATCTTGGGGGTATGGATCTCCGTAAAACACTGTTCCGTCAGACTCTCCCGGAAGGCCCGGCAGATGCCCTCCTGAATTTTAAAGACAGAGCGCTTCCGGAGATTTCGCAGGACGATTGGCCGCAGGGCAAGCTCAGTGTCCAGATTCAGCCTCAGCTTCCACTTGCTCACGGGTACAGGCAGTCTCTGAGCAGGGGAAGATAGAAGTTCCAGGCTGGCAACATGAACTTCTGCCCCCAGGGGAGCGCGATCATCCTTTTGCAGGATCCCGGTGACAGAGAGGGTACACTCTTCCCGAATCCGGGAGAGATCCATCTCGGGGGGACAGATACACTGAATAATACCGTCCCGCTGGCGCAGGGTTAGGAAGGTCATCCCGCCCATGGGCCGCAGAGCGTGTACAGCCCCCCGGACGGTGACTGTCTGGCCTGAAAATGATCCGCTCCGCACCTGGGCACAGGTCAATCCCTGTTGGGGAAGGGTGCCAGTGATGGTCTGCATATAAACCACATCCTTTCAATCACATGATCGGGCGCAGTCGCAGCAGAAAAAGTCCCGGACTGCAAAACAGTCCGGGACGAAATCAACAGCATTCCGCGGTACCACCCGTGTTGCACTCCAAACTCTGGAGTACCTCTCAAGCCCCCTTAACGTGGGGGAATCGGGCAGACCTACCCCAACCGTCCAGCGGCGGCTCGACCTGCCGGCTCCGGAGTGTTGCGCCATTGTGTCCCATCTGCTGACCAGGCTTTCAGCCAACGACCCGGTTTCTCTGCCGCTTTGGGACACGGCGGTCTCCTTCACTGCCGTTTCAAGCATTATATAATGGAAAGGGTGAATTGTCAATGGTGAAAACAGACAAAGACGGCTTACACGCCCAGAGCCGGACTCATGGACATAATGGAAATCTCGTAGGCAATGCGGCGGACGCCGACGCCGTTAGTGACTTTGGTATATTCCCGGCTCTGTAATCGCCCCTCCAGCCGCAGCCCCTCTCCCACTGACATTCGGGCGCAGGTGCGGGCCAGAACCCCCCAGGCGATGCAGGGAAGGTAATCAGCCCGGCCATAGCGCCGGTTCACCGCCAGCATCAGGTCGCAGATCTCCCGGCCCAGGGGCGTGCGGCGGTAGATAGGTGTCTTACACAGTACCCCCGCCAGTGTCAGCTGGTTGGCGTCTGGCTCATCTGTGGGAATCAGGGAGCGGGCGTAGGCGGTGATGACCAGCCTGCTGCCCACGGCATTCTTGTTATTGAAGGATCGCACCTCCCCGGCAAGCCGGATCCGAACTCCCGCCATCACCGGGCAGTCCTCCAGCAGGGCGCGACTGGCGATGACATTCACCACATCCCGGGAGCCAGAAAGACGGCTGATTTCCAGGGGAAAGCGAAAGTAGTCCTCCCCGTGGTTTTCATGGGAAAAATCCGGCTGGGCGATGGCCTCTCCGATGAGCAGCGCCCGGTTCTCATTCCAGTCTGTACGCATATGTTCTCCGCTCCTTTTCCTATGTCAGGCTACGGAGCATCATATGCGGGGTTGTCCCCAGATAGACCGGGGGAGGAGAAAATTTAGCTCTTATCCTTCGGCTTGAAGATGACTGCGGTGAGCCAGCCAAAAAAGACAGCGGCGGTAATACCCCCTGCAGCGGCAGTGGCCCCGCCGGTAAAGGCTCCCAGGAGCCCCTTTTCGGTCACAGCCTCTCGGACGCCCTTTGCCAGGTTGGATCCAAAGCCGGTGAGGGGAACGGAAGCCCCGGCACCGGCCCAGTCCATCAGGGGCTGATACAGGCCCAGCGCCCCCAGCACCACCCCTGCCACTACATAGCAGGTCAGGATGCGGGCGGGGGTCAGGGGAGTCCTGTCAATCAGAAGCTGGCCGATGGCACAGAGGACGCCCCCCACTAGAAAGGCCTTCAGATATCCGAGGATCATATCACCCATTTCATACAGCCTCCCGCTCTGTGGAAATAGCGACCGCATGGCAGATGCCAGGGATAGACTCTCCCTGTCCCAGAGAAACTGGCGAGTGCAGAGCGCCGGTGCCACAGAACAGGATGTGCTTCCACTGACCTGCCCGCATTCCGTTCAGCAGATAGCCTGTCAAGACAGCGGCGGAGCAGCCGCAGCCAGAGCCGCCGCAGTGGACGTCCTGCTCATCCAGCTCGTAGAGCAGGACACCGCAGTCATCGTAGTTGCCAGAGAGGTCATAGCCATCCCGGGCCATCAGTTCCAGCACGATTTCCTTGCCCAGCTTGCCCAGATCGCCGGTGACAATCAGATCATAATAAGCGGAGGAACGACCGGTGTCCTCAAGGTGGGCGGTGATAGTCCCAATGGCGGCGGGAGCCATGGCTGCCCCCATATTGTTGGCATCGGAGATGCCCAGATCAGTCACTTTGCCTACCGTCACATGGGTGACGTAAGGGCCGTCTCCCGTGCGGGCCAGCACCAAAGCTCCTGCAGCTGTAGCCGTCCACTGGGCGGTGGGGGTGCGCACACCGCCATATTCCAACGGTGTGCGGTACTGCCGCTCTGCAGAGCAGAAGTGGGAGGAGGTCAGCGCCGCCCCCCATTCGCCAAAGCCACCGTCCAGCAGCAGGGCGCACAGGGCCAGGGACTCCGCCATGGTGGAGCAGGCGCCATACAGCCCAAAGAAAGGAATGCCGTGATCACGGGCAGCATAGCCCGAACTGATGCACTGATTCAGCAGATCACCAGCAAAAAGGAAATCCAGCGCCGAGGGGGGCTGCTTTGCCTTGTCCAGGGCGGTTTGAAGGGCCAGCTTTTGCATGGCGGACTCCGCTTTTTCCCAAGACATCTCCCCCAGAGTGGTGTCCGGACAGATGCAGTCGAAGGAACTTGCCAGCGGCCCTTCGCCCTCCTTTTTGCCTACCACACAGCCCTGCCCCGCGATGGAGGGGGGATTTGCCAGCTGAAAGGTGCGCTGGCCGATTTTTTTGCTGCATTCCATGGGCATCGCTCCCTTCCTTTTTTGGTAGTATTGCGCGGGGGGAACGTTTTATGCAGCAAGGGTAATTTTTGGTTTACCTGGGGACACGGGAAAGAGTCTGGTTTTGTTGCGATTTCCCTTCACGGCTGTATTGTCTGGACTCACGGATCCGGATACCAATTATTTCATTTCCCCGCAGATCAGCTCACCCATTTTGCGGCAGCCGATGGGGTCCCCAACTCCGGCGGTGTCGGCGGTGTGCCAACCCTGGGCCAGAACTGCATCCACTGCACGTTCAATGGCGGCGGCTTCATCGGGAAGCTGGAAGGAATACCGGAACATCATGGCCACAGAGAGAATGGTGGCGATGGGATTGGCCCTGTCCTGTCCTGCAATGTCCGGGGCGGAGCCGTGGATTGGCTCATATAGACCGGGGGCGGTGTCACCGATGGAGGCGGAGGGCAACAGGCCAATGGAGCCGGTAATCATGGAGGCCTCGTCGGAGAGGATATCGCCGAACATATTCTCTGTTACCACCACGTCAAACTGGCTGGGGTCACGCACCAGCTGCATGGCGCAGTTGTCCACCAGCATATCCTCGTATTCCACATCGGGGTACTCCTCCGCCA
>CAYUUP010000084.1:4495-6674 GCA_964447925.1 uncultured Oscillospiraceae bacterium | reverse complement strand
CCCAAAAGCCGGTGGTATACTGCGGGGATCTAAATGTGGCCCATGAGGAGATCGACTTGAAAAATCCCAAGACCAACCGGGGCAACGCGGGATTCTCGGATCAAGAGCGGGAGCGGATGACCCGGCTGTTGAGTTCTGGTTTTGCGGACACTTTCCGGTGGCTTTACCCGGATAAAACCGGAGCCTATTCTTGGTGGAGCTACCGCTTCCACGCCAGGGAGAACAACGCCGGATGGCGTATTGACTATATGATTGTTTCGGAGCGGCTGCTGCCTCGGGTGGAAGAGTCCGCCATCTGCCCGGAGATTCTCGGCAGCGACCACTGCCCGGTGACGCTGATTCTGAGGGAGGAGAATCTATGAGTTTCAGTCCTATGCTGGATATGCTGGCGGAGAACCGCTGGGAGGAATACCAGCCCTTGATGGGGCGATTTGGGGCATGGCCCCTCTTTCCGCTGGTGGAGGAGCGGCTGCGGACGCTGGATCACACCGCCCTGTTCGAGAGCAGGGTACATGGGCTGGGCCATATTGAACGTACTATCCTTCACGGCGGGCTGTGCGCCATGGAGGAGGGAATATCCCCGGAGGACACCGCTCTGCTGATGGATGCCTGCGCCTATCACGATGTGGGGCGGGTGAATGACTGGCTGGATGCCGAACACGGCGCCCGCTCCGCACTGCGGCTGGAGGGACTCACTGGTCGAACAGGCCAGGAACTGATCCTGCTCCAGGCGGCGGTGGCGGCCCACTCACGGGCGGACGCCGTGTTGGATGTGGTGCTGGAGGAGTATCACCCAGCGGATATGGAGCGCTGCCGTCTGCTGGCCCTGCTGCTAAAGGACGCCGACGGCTTGGATCGGGTGCGGATCTGCGATTTGGATGTGCGCTTTCTCCGGCTGCCCACAAGTCCCAGCCGGGCTGCCTTTGCCGCTTGGCTGTTTCAGAGATACCGGCAGGTCAGCGGCGATGATTGGGAGCCGCGTTGCTGGAAGAAAGGGAAGAGTCCCTTCTATGGAAACAGGGTCTGAAGCTATGCCGGTACAGCTGGGGATTTGGCGCATCATGGAACCCCTCTTTCGCTCCTGCCATGCGGTATAGCGATGGGAGAATTACCCCCTGTATGGCCCTGCGGAACAGGAAAAACTGGAAAACTTTTGAAAAGTAGTTGCCAGTCCCGCCTGTTCGTGGTAGAATAACGATAAGTTCAAAAGGAGGGATCCCCAGTGAAGAACACCGGAAAGCTCTTTATCAATCTGCTCATTGCGACGATGTCCCTGTTGGCTGCTGCCACTGCGGTCTATGCCGCTGTGGTGCTGTTGCTGAAGCAGCCTCGTTGCCATCGGGTAGAGGATGAGTATGACGATTACGATGATTGGGATATTATCTGAGCCATAAACGTCCGGTGTCCGGCGGCCAGACCGCCGGACACCGCATTGTCCTGCCAACATAACAGGAGAGGAAAGGAAGAACCATTCAGATGGAAAATCAGAAGAAGACCATGAGCCAGATCGAGGCTCTTTGCAAAGGCCGAGGCTTTGTATATCCCGGCAGCGAGATCTACGGCGGTCTGGCCAACACCTGGGACTATGGCCCCCTTGGCGTGGAACTCAAAAACAATGTCAAACGGGCATGGTGGAAGAGTTTTGTCCAGGAGTGCCCCTATAACGTGGGGCTGGACGCCGCTATTCTGATGAACCCCCAGGTGTGGGTGGCATCGGGCCATGTCTCCACCTTTAACGACCCCCTCATCGACTGCAAAAAGTGCAAAATGCGCCACCGGGCCGACAAGCTGGCGGAGGACTGGAATCTGGCAAACGGTATCTCTGATATTGCGGTGGAGGCGTTGGATAACGAGGCCCTCATGGCCTACATCCGGGAGAAAGAGATCCCATGCCCTGGCTGTGGCGCCTCTGACTTCACCGATATCCGCAAGTTTAACCTGATGTTCAAGACCTTCCAGGGCGTTACCGAGGATACCGCCTCCACAGTATACCTCCGGCCGGAGACTGCCCAGGGCATCTTTGTGGATTTCCCTGCCATCCAGCGCACCACTCGGAAGAAGGTGCCTTTTGGCGTCTGCCAGGTGGGAAAATCCTTCCGGAATGAAATTACGCCGGGGAACTTCACCTTCCGCACCCGGGAATTTGCGCAAATGGAACTGGAGTTTTTCTGCAAGCCAG
>CAYUUP010000084.1:0-4485 GCA_964447925.1 uncultured Oscillospiraceae bacterium | reverse complement strand
GGAGTGGTTCGCCTACTGGAAGGATTTCTGCCACAAGTGGCTGCTGAAACTGGGAGTCAAGGAGGAGAACCTCCGGCTCCGGGATCATGAGCAGGAGGAGCTGTCCCACTACTCCAATGCTACCACCGATTTTGAGTATCTTTTCCCCTTCGGTTGGGGTGAGCTGTGGGGTGTGGCCAGCCGGACGGACTTTGATCTGACAGCCCACCAGGATACCTCCGGCAAGGATCTGTCCTATTTTGATCCGGAGGAGAACCGCCGCTATATCCCCTATGTCATCGAACCGTCCCTGGGTGCCGACCGGGTTACGCTGGCCTTCCTGGTGGACGCCTATGACGAGGAGGTTGTGGGTCAAGATAAGAAGGGCAATGATGATGTCCGGGTGGTGCTGCGGCTCCATCCCGCACTGGCCCCTTATAAGGCAGCAGTCCTGCCTCTCTCCAAGAAGCTGGGGCCAAAGGCGCAGGAGATCTACGCCAAGCTGTCCCACCGCTTTATGGTGGACTACGACGAGACTGGCTCTATTGGTAAGCGCTATCGCCGTCAGGACGAGATCGGAACTCCCTTCTGTGTCACGGTGGACTTCCAGACAGTGGGGGATGAGAATACCCCGGCGGATCACGCTGTCACCGTCCGTTTCCGGGACTCCATGAAGCAGGTTCGGATCCCCATTGATGAACTGGAGGGCTGGCTGGCGGAACAGATAGACGATTGAATTTGTTTGCTGTGCGGTTCCCCGGCAAGTGCCGGGGAACCGTGTTATTTGTTTACCCTTGCTCCTATGTGAAAATTGCCAAAATTGCTTACAGCTTCAACCTGACTGCGCAGACAGGATGTTTGCTCAGCCGAAGCTGCAAAATGGACTGCCTTTCTGCGGCTCAAGAGTCAAAGCAAGAGAGTTTTCTCTATGAAAAGAGCGTGACCCGATAGCTGTCGCTGCTTCTGACGATGGCAGCGATGCTGTCTTGCGCCACTGCGGGGATTGACAGCGGATACGCGATTTGGTACAATAGCTTCTAATGGCACTTTGATTAACAGATTGGGAAGGGAGGAGGACAATGGCGGAACAAAAGCGGTTCAGACTGTCCACCACCCAGCTGATTTTGCTGGGTTTTCTGGGTGCGATCCTTCTGGGCAGCCTGCTGCTCTCCCTGCCCATAGCCACTGCCAGCGGCCAGGCCGCCGCCTATCCCGATGCCCTTTTCACCGCCGCTACCTCGGTATGCGTTACCGGACTGACAGTAGTGGAGACCTTTTCCTACTGGAGCCTGTTTGGCAAAATTGTCATTCTGATTCTTGTTCAGCTGGGGGGCCTGGGCATTATCTCCTTTACCACCGGGGTCATGATTCTTATCGGTCGGAAGATCACCCTCCGAGATCGGCTGCTGTTGGAGACGGCTTTTAATCTGGACACCCTCTCCGGCCTGCTCCAATTTCTGGGTAAGGTATTTCAGGGAACGCTGGTGGTGGAACTGGCCGGGATGCTGTTGTGTCTGCCGGTCTTTATGCCGGAATATGGACCCCGCGGGATTTGGATTGCCCTGTTCCACGCTGTCTCCGCTTTCTGCAATGCGGGTATTGATATCCTTGGCCCCTCCAGCCTGGTTCCCTATGCCGCTGACCTGTGGCTCAATCTGGTGACGATGGTGTTGATTATTCTGGGCGGGTTGGGCTTTATTGTCTGGTGGGATGTCCTTCGGGTGGTGAGAATGGCCCACCGGGGGGAAATTCGCTGGAGCCAACTCTTTCAGCGACTGGAACTCCACTCCAAACTCACCTTAAGCTCCACTGTTGTCCTTCTGACCACAGGCTGGATTATCTTCCTGCTGGTTGAGTGGGATAACCCAGAGACCTTGGGCAGACTGGAGCCAGGCACTCGGGTGCTGGCGGCGTTATTTCAGTCAGTGACCACCCGCACTGCGGGCTTTGCCACGGTCAGCCAGTCCGGGCTGCGCACTGCCTCGGTGTTGGCTTGTGTGGTGCTGATGTTCATCGGCGGCGCCCCTGTCAGCACCGCCGGAGGCGTCAAGATAACCACGATTGCATTGGTATTCCTGTCGGCCATCTCGGTGGTGCGGGGGAGGGAGCAGGTGACCGCTTTCCGCCGCACCGTTCCCGCCCGGTTGGTGCGCCGGGCCTCCGCCATTGTTTTTATCAGTCTGGCGGTACTGCTGGGCGGGACTGTCCTTTTGAGCTTAATCCAGCCGGGGGATCTTTCCGATCTGCTCTTTGAGACGGCCAGCGCCCTGGGTACAGTCGGGCTGACCCGGGGGGTCAGTGCAGAGCTGAGAATTGGCGGCAAGCTGCTTCTCACCTGCTGTATGTATTTGGGCCGGGTGGGGCCAATTTCTCTGGCCATCGCTTTCACTGCCCGCAAGGACGGCGGGCCGGGTTATCCCGAACAGAACGTCACCATTGGATAGTTGGAGAGGGACACAGACATGAAACAGCGGGAAAAATCCTATCTGATCTTAGGTGTCAGCAAATTTGGACGTGGGGTGGCGGAGGAATTGTCCGCTGCCGGGATGAATGTGCTGGCCGTGGACAGGGACGCCGAAAAGGTGGAGCAGGTGGCCGACCGGGTGACTATGGCCGTGGTGGGGGACGTGACCGACCAGAAGGAGATGGATAAACTGGGGTTGAACCAGTTTGATGCGGCCATTGTGGCCACTACCGGCAATTTGGCTGCCAGCGTGATGGGCATTATTTTGGCCAAGGAGGCAGGCATCCCCTTTGTGTTGGCCAAGGCCAGCGATGAGATGCAGGCTAAGGTCTTCGAGCGGCTGGGAGCCGACCGGGTCATCATCCCGGAGAAGGAATCCGCTGCCCGGATCGCCGGTACCCTGCTGATGGGGCGGTATATGGATTTGGTGGAGCTTTCCAACCAGATCCGGTTGGCGGAGCTTCCTATGCAGACTGAATGGGCTGGCCGGAGCCTGCGCCAGCTGGAGCTGCGTTCCCGGAGACATCTGAATGTAGCCGCAGTCCGGGTAAACGGGGAATTGGTACTCAATTGGGACCCGGACAAGCCCCTTCCGGTGGATGGCAGCCTTGTTGTCATTGCTGACCGACGGGAGTTTGAGCGGCTGGAACGGTAGGGAATTTGTGGTATGGAAGAAAAATGGAGGGTCTGCCCCACATGATTAATCATGTGGGGCAGACCCCCTTTGCGTGAAGATTAAAAGTCAGCCCTTCAATGTCTGGGCAAATTCTGCCAGCCTTGCTACCTTCTCCTGCACCCCTTCGGCGGACTCGCCGCTGGCCAGGATGTAGACTTTGATCTTCGGCTCGGTGCCAGAGGGACGAATGATGAAGGAGGTGCCGTCCTCCAACTCATACCGCAGGACATTGGAGCCGGAAAGCTCCATCATCCCCTTCTTCCCGGTGACGGTGTCCACCACGGAGCCATCGTCATAGTCTTTCTGCTGGACTACGGCGATGCCTGCGGCGGCGGTAAGAGGGGTCTTGCGGAGGTTCTCCATAATCTCCTTCATCCGCCGCATCCCATCCAGGCCGGGCATCACCAGATTGATGGTCTTTTCGGCATAGAAGCCGTATTTGGCGAAGCAATCCTGGAGGGCATTGTACAGCGTCTTCCCCTGGCCGGCGTACCACGCAGCCATTTCGGCGATGAGCAGGGAAGCGGTGACAGCGTCCTTGTCTCGGACAAAATCTCCCACCATATAGCCATAGGACTCCTCAAAAGCGAAAATCACTTTGCCCTTGCCGGAACTCTCCAGCTGCTCCTTCTTCTCTGCCAGGAACTTGAAGCCGGTGAAGGTGTCGTAGCAGGCGACGCCGTTTTTCTCCGCCACTCGCCGGGCCATCTCAGTGCTGACCAACGACTTCAGGGCTACCGGGTTTTCCGGCAGGGTACCTGCACGGCCCATGGCACCAATGAGGTAGTCCAGCAGCAGGACGCCCATCTGATTGCCTGTAATGGTGACGAATTCCCCTTCATCGTTCCGTACCATGGTACCCACCCGGTCGGCATCAGGGTCAGAGCCGATGATCAGATCGCTGCCCTTCTCTTTTGCCAGATCGACCGCCAGGTAGAACCCCTCCGGATTTTCCGGATTGGGGGAGACAACAGTGGGGAAGTCACCGCTTAGCTCCATCTGTTTCGGCTCACAGTAGATGTGCTTCAGCCCCAGGCGGCGCAGGGCTTCGGGGATCAGCTTGTGGCCGGTGCCGTGGAAGGGGGTGTAGACTACAGAAAAGCTGTCTGCGACTTTAGCCACAGCATCCCGGTCGTTGACCTGGGCCATGACGTTGGCCAGAAAGGCCTCATCGGTCTCTCTGCCCAGGATGGTGATCAGCCCCTGACTGACGGCGTCATCGTAATCCATGACCTTCACATCGGCAAAAATATCTAACTCGTCCATTTTGGCGGCCACGGCAGAGGCGTGGACGGGGGGGAGCTGGGCGCCGTCGGACCAGTATACCTTATAGCCGTTGTACTCCTTTGGGTTGTGGGAGGCGGTG
>CAYUUP010000083.1:4955-6686 GCA_964447925.1 uncultured Oscillospiraceae bacterium | reverse complement strand
CAGCGTCAGTGTAAAAGCGATGACTGCCAAAAATTCCACCACATAGAAGGGCCACAGTGGGATATAAAGCATTCCCGTCACCGTGCCGGAGGTGTAGGCAGTGATGATCTGTATTCCAGCCGCATAGCTCAGCAGCACCGAGATCCCCACAGACAGCACCTGCATAACGGCAAAAATCGCCATCCGGATCCTCTGAGGCATCTTCTGCAGGAAGATGGTCATGTTGATGTGGGATTTCTCCGTCTGACCGTAAGCGAAAGCACAGAAAACGCCGCAGATCATGCTCTGCTGCACCAACTCATAGGCCCCAACAATGGGGCTATGCAGCAGGAGATCCAGCGCCACGTCTGTCACGCACAGCGCGGCGATAAACAGGAAGGATACAAAACTGACCAAGGCCACGGCATGGGCAAAACGCCCCACAGCGGGCTTCAGCTTCAGCAATCTCTCCATTATTCGCACCTCCTAACCCGCCATCAGTGACGGCAGCAGCATTGGGATGGACGGGAATACCGTCACAATTGCCACTGCCACCAGCACGGTGATACAGAAGGGCAGCACCCCCCGGTAGATGGTTCCCAGCGATACATCCGGCACCACGCCGGAAATGACGAAGCAGTTCAGGCCCACCGGCGGTGTGATCGCCCCCAGTTCCATCACCAGTACGATATAAATCCCGAACCAGATCTCGTTGAAGCCCAGCGCTTCCACAATGGGCAGAAAGATGGGTACAGTCAGCATAATCATGGGCATCTCGTCCATGATGGCCCCCAAAATCAGGTAGATGAAGGTCATGATGGCGATGATTACATATTTGGAGACATTCAGGCTGGAGATGGCGTCAGCCACCATGGCAGGCAGCTGGGTAATTGCCAGGAACTTGCAGAATACGGACGCACCGATAAGGATCAGGAAGGTCATAGCTGCGGTCTTGATGGTGGTGAATACCACCCGCTTGAACACCGCCCAGCTCAGCCGACGGCGGACGGCGGTGATGACCAGGGCTAGGGCCACGCCCACAGCGGAAGCCTGATTGACGGTAAACAGCCCGCTGAACATACCGCCCATTACCACGCCGAAGAGGATGACCACATAAATCAGGCCCTTCAGAGAGATGAGCCGCTCCTTCCAGGAGCATTTCCCCGTGGCGGGAGCCAGGGAGGGATCCGCCTTCACCCAGATCACAATGGTGACGATACACAGGGCCGCCAGCATGATGCCCGGAATGATTCCGGCCATAAAAAGCTGGCCGATAGACGCCTCCGCGATGGCAGCGTAGACCACCATGGAGGTGGAGGGGGGGATCATGACCCCCAGGGTACCCCCCATGGCCACGCTGCCGGTGCTGAGTTTATCCTCATAGCCATAGCGCCGCATCTCCGGAATGGAGATGGTGCCCATGGTAGCGGCAGTGGCAGCGCAGGAGCCGCAGATAGCCCCAAATCCCGCGCAGGCTGCCACCGTGCCGCAGGCCAGCCCCCCCGGCAGCCGGGAGAGCCACTTGCGGCAAACATCATACAGCCCCTCGCTGAGGCCCGCCTCATAAGCGAAATTTCCCATCATGACGAACATCGGCACCACCATCAGGGCGTAGGAGCTGGCCTGTGCGGTGGGCGCAGTGCGGAGTACACCGATGGCGGCGCTCCAGTTGGTGGCCATGGCGTAGCCCACCGTTCCCACCACCATCAGCGCCAGGCCAATATTCATGCCCAGCATGATGAGAACAAGAAA
>CAYUUP010000083.1:0-4855 GCA_964447925.1 uncultured Oscillospiraceae bacterium | reverse complement strand
CGGTGGTATTGTTTGCCGCCCACTCGTCCATATAGGCATCGGCCGCCACCTGCAGCTCTGCCTTGAATTCCTCAGAGGGCGTGACCAGGATGCCGCCATGCTCCGCGAGGATCTCTTCCTTCTCCTCCATGGCCGCAGCATTGAAGTCTTTGGCAAACTGGACGGAGGCATCCCGCAGGGAAACGCTCTCAATGGCCTCCTGATATTCCTCCGGCAAAGCATTCCAGGAATCCCAGTTCATGGCCAGCACAAAGACGCCATCATACAGGGGCAGGTCAAGATAGTAATGCACCTGCTCATAGAGGCTGAAGGTATAAATGCCGTTGTACTCATGGATAAAGCCGTCAATGGTGCCCTTTTGCAGTCCGTCATAGATCTCGCTGCTGTTCATCTGCTGCGGCGTGGCGCCCCAGCTCTGAAGGACCTCAGCGATGCCGCCAGTGGGGCTGCGGAGCTTCAGTCCCGCCAAATCCGCCATGGAGCCCACCTCTTTCTTGGTGGCCAGGATATTCAGCGGGTTGCCGTATATCATCAGCACCTTGAAGCTGGAGAGTTCCTCCTGGAGCGCATCATATCCCTCATAGAGATCCCACAGCACCTCGGTGGTCTGATCCGGGGACTGCAGTCCCAGCAGGGGGATCGCCACCACCTCAGTCAGGGGGAACTGGCCGGTAAAGAAGGAGGTATAGACCCAGGCAATATCCGCCTGGCCGCTGGTAACGCCGTCCACCGCCTCGGTACCCTCCACTAGGGAACCGCTGCCGTAGATGTGGACGGTGACATGGCCGTCAGTCAGCTCGCTGATCTTGTCGGCCCAGGCCTGGTACAGCACGCCGATGGTGCTGGTCTCAGGGTCGTGGATGGTGAGGGAGAGGGTGTAGCTGTCATCGGTACTCCCTGCTTTTCCGCCACCCGAGGAGCAGCCCGCCGCCAGCGCCAGCAGAGCCAGACACATCAGCAGGGCCAGTAATCGCGTCAGGTATTTTGGGACTTTCATAGGAGGTCCTCCTTTGATAGATTTTATATATTATATAATATACTCTTTCGATAATATTGTCAATCCTCTTCCCGGAAAAAAATCCAGCGCCGCCCCGCTGGTCAGTCCTGGTTCTTTTCGTTTTTCAGGGGATCCCTTGTGCCGGGCCGGGGAAATCGGCCGCCTCTGCGCAAAAATGCCCTCCGGCCCGAGCCGGAGGGCTTCACTTTCTTTGGGCTAATCCACCCCGCCGCCCACCTCGGAGAGGCGAAGGGACGGGTTCTTATCCATCACCCAGTTCATGGACCAGGGGGCGGGGAAGAGCAGCAGGGAACTGCCCCGGTAATCCTCCACCCGCTTCACCTCGTTTCCCATGATGATGTCATCCAGATCGCCGTCAAAGGCATCGATGCGGCGGAGGAGTTCATAGGGCTGGCTCTCCATCACCAGTTCCACACCATACTCGTTCTTCAGCCGGTACTGGAGTACATCAAGCTGAAGAACACCCACAACGCCCACGATAACCTCCTCCATGCCGGCATGGGGGATCTTAAAAATCTGGATGCCACCCTCCTGGGCGATCTGTTCCATTCCCTTGATGAACTGTTTCCGCTTCAAGGTGTCCCTCGGCCGGACACGGCTGAAGTGTTCCGGGGCGAAGGTGGGGATAGGGTCGAATTGAAATTTCTTTCCCAGTGCGCAAAGGGTATCCCCGATGGCGTAGATACCGGGGTCAAAGACACCAATGATGTCCCCGGCATAGGCGTCCTCGATGATCTCCCGCTCGGCAGCCATCAACTGCTGGGGGCGGGAGAGGCGGACCTTCTTCCCCCCCTGAACATGGTAGACCTCCTTGTCGGCATCAAAGCGGCCGGAGCATACCCGGAGAAAGGCGATGCGATCCCGGTGGGCGGGGTTCATGTTGGCCTGTATCTTAAAGACAAAGGCGGAGAAGTTGTCATCAAAGGAGTCGATAATCTCCTCCCCCGCCCGCCGGGGTAGCGGCGGCGGCGTCATCTGCAAAAAGCTCTCCAAAAAGGGCTGGATGCCGAAGCCCGTCAGGGCGGAGCCAAAGAATACCGGCGTCAGCTCTCCCCGCTGCACCCGCTCTGGCTCCAGAGGGCAGGAGGCCCCGTCCAGCAGCCCGATCTCATCTGCCAGCGTATCCCTGGCCTGCCGTCCAATAAGCTCTGCCAGGTTGGGGTCATCCATTTCCACGGCGGTGATATCCGCCGTCCGGGCATTGGTATTGGAGGTGAAGCGGAGGATCTGGCGTCCCCCCCGGTCATAGACGCCCTGAAACGCCTTGCCGCAGCCAATAGGCCAGTTCATGGCATAGGTCTCGATTCCCAACTCCCCCTCGATCTCGGCACAGAGGTCAAAGGGATCCCTGGCCTCCCGATCCAGCTTATTAATAAAGGTAAAGATGGGGATGTGACGCATAACACAGACCTTAAACAGCTTTCGGGTCTGTGCCTCCACGCCCTTGGCTGCATCAATGACCATAACGGCGGCATCCGCCGCCATGAGGGTGCGGTAGGTGTCCTCGGAGAAGTCCTGGTGTCCCGGGGTATCGAGAATATTGATACAGAAGCCGCTGTGCTGGAACTGCATTACCGACGAGGTGACGGAAATGCCCCTCTGTTTCTCAATCTCCATCCAGTCGGAGACAGCAGCCCGGGCATTCTTCTTGCCCTTGACCACCCCCGCCTGGGCGATGGCTCCGCCGTAGAGCAGGAATTTTTCCGTCAGGGTGGTCTTGCCGGCGTCCGGGTGAGAGATGATGGCAAAGGTGCGGCGGCGGCTGATTTCAGCTTGATATTTTGACATGGAACTGCCTCCAAATTTCGTTTTTTGATTCAAATTGCAACATGCTCGGCTACATTGGATTCAGCTCCCAATTCCTTTTCCGGCTATTATTCCCATAACCATCCGGAATAACACCCACTTATAATACGGTTCGTTATCTTGCAAAACACGTCTCATTGCGGTTGGCGCCGAATGCCGCCCCTACAGCAGCAAAGTTGCCAGTAGCGGTATGGTCACCACAGAGAGCAACGTTGTAATAAAGATACCTTGCGTGATGGCCTTCACATCCCCACTATGCTCCATGGCCAGCATGGTGCAGACGGCGGCCACCGGCATAGCGGCAATCACCACCGCTACATTGGTCAGCATAGTGTTGGCGACAAACCGGGAGAACACCACCCAGGTAAGCAGGGGGATGATCAGCAGGCGGGCGGCGGCCATAGCATAAATGCGGGGGCTGCCCAGCATCTCCTTGGCGGATATCCCGGCGATGGAGGCCCCCACCACCATCAGAGCCATGGGGGTGGTAACATCCCCCAGATAGCTGATAGCGGAGGTGATCTGGTCAGGGAAGCTCACCCGGAATACCGCCATCACAGCTGCGATCACACAGGCAATGACAGTGGGAGAGAAGAATACGGAAATGCTGATGCGGGCCTTGCCTGCCCCCTTCCGCCTGGCAGCGGCGCCATCCCGTGCCATCATGATGGGTCCCAGGGTGTAGAGCAGCAGATGAAAGGGGATATTATAGACGGCGGCATAGAAGACTGCGCTGGATCCAAACAGGCTCAATACCACTGGAAAGCCAATAAAGCCGCAGTTGCTGAAGGAAGTCATGGTGATGTAGCTCCCCCGGCTGCCTTTTGGCACCCGGATGATCCAGGTTAGCAGCAGGGCAAAAATCAGTACACCGACATAAAAGAGGAAGGAGACGATGAGAATATAGAAGATCTCCTGCACATCGGGCAGGCTGTCGCTGGTAAGGACGGAGTCCAGGATGCTGGCGGGCGTAGTGATATAGAGAACGATTTTTGTCAGCCCGCCCTTCAGCTCCGGGGTGATGAGCTTCAGCTTGGCAGCTACCCAGCCGACAATAACCAGCAGGAATAAAATTGCCATCTGATTTAGAGACACGGCAAACGACGCAAGCACAGTGAAAACGCTCCTCTCCGGTCGAAATATCGGGCCGCTTCATAACAGCGGGGCGGCTCCCCCGCAGATGGGGGAGCCGCAGCTGCCTTTTTCCCATTTTGGGAGAAAGGGAAAGATACGGTCACTTTCCGGCCTTGTCCTCGTCATTCAGATTGGGATTTATGGCAATGCCCCGGTTGATGTCACCCTTTGGGTTGACGCCGAACTCGTAGTCCTTGCCGGGGAGGATGGCGTTGAGGACAATACCGGCGATGGCAGCTACTGCCAGGGCGGTGAGGGTGATGGTGGTGCCGCCCACAGTGAAGGTCAGACCATCGGAAAAGCCCAGAGCGCAGACAAAGATAACGGCGGCCACGATAAGATTGCGGGAGTTGGTGAAGTCCACCTTATTCTCCACCACGTTGCGGACACCGATAGCAGAGATCATTCCATAGAGGATGAAGCTGACGCCGCCGATGATGGAGGCGGGCAGGGAACCGATGATCTCGGCCACCTTGGGAATAAAGCTAAGGACGATGGCAAACACGGCGGCGATGCGGATGACCCGGGGATCATGGACATGGGATAGTTCCAGCACACCGGTGTTCTCGCCGTAGGTGGTGTTGGCGGGACCGCCGAAGAAGCCCGCCAAGGCGGTGGCCAGGCCGTCACCCAGCAGGGTGCGGTGCAGGCCGGGGTCTTCAATGTAGTTCTCCCCTACAGTGGCGGAAATGGCGGACATATCGCCGATGTGTTCCATCATGGTGGCCAGGGCAATGGGAGCCATCACCAGGATGGCGGTGATGTCAAACTTGCAGATTTGGAAGGGCGGCAGCCCCACAATGCTGGCGGTTGCCACTGAGGTGAAGTCCAGAATGGCGGAGCCGTCGGGGTTGGTAATGCCTACGGCGTTCATGACAACGGCCACGGCGTAGGAGA
>CAYUUP010000082.1:0-6807 GCA_964447925.1 uncultured Oscillospiraceae bacterium | reverse complement strand
ACATAGGAGTCCATCTCCCGATCCCGGAAGCCCAGCACCCGGAGGGTGGCCAGTTCCCGGCTCCGCTCGGTAATATTGATATTACTGAGATTGAAGAGTACCACAAAGGCCAGGGCCGCAGCCGCTGTAATGATAACCACCACGCAGGCATTGACGCTCTTCAGCTGCCGCTCCAGAATTGACCGGTTGTCCTCCACGTTGATGATGGATGTGACTTTATCCAGCTCCAGCAGTGCCTCCGAGACCCGTTCCGATGCGCCCGCTTGCTCCGCACTATAGTCCAACAGGATCATATTTGTCTCCGGTGTATTGCCAAAGAGAGACTGGTAATAGCTGTCGGTCATGTAGACATAGTGATAAATGTACTGCTCACAGATGCCGGTGACGGTAACTGTCACCTTTTTCTCATCCTGGGTCACAGTGAAGATATCTCCAATCTCCAGGCCCAGCAGGGTGGCCAGCTTTTCCGTCACCACAACGCCGCCATCGGTAAGGGGAACCTTCTCCCCGCCCTTCCGGGTATGGAAATCTATAAAGCCCTCCAAACTGGTGGTGTCCGGCACCGACATGAGATAGCCGCTGACGCTGTAGCTGGGGCTGGCAAAGTCCACCGAGGACAGATAGCCCTCCTGCCAACTGGCAATCTCATCCAACCCGTCCAGATTGGAAATCATCTCATCATCCGGCACCCCAGACAGGGCTGCCATGGCATTATACAGGCTAACCTCGCCATACTGCTTGTCTAGGATATCGTTGATGGAGTCCCGCAGGCCGAAGCCGGTGACCAGCAGTGCGGTGCAGCCGCCGATGCCGATGACTGTCATCCAGAAGCGTTTCTTGTAGCGAAACAGATTCCGGGCTGTCACTTTGGCGGAGAAATTCATTCTTTTCCACAGCGGCGTCACATACTCCAACCACACCCGCTTGCCCGCCTTGGGAGTCCGGGGCCGCATCAGGGCAGCTGGAGCGGCCCGGAGAGTATTCAGGACAGCAGCCAGCACCGCCACCACACAGCTGAGTATCGCAAGCCCCACTGACAGCAGCATGGTAGGAATGTCCACCATGAATACTCTGCCGGGGATGTCATACATCACGGACCAGGCCCACAGCAGGATAGCAGGGATGACCGTACCGCCAACAATCAGACCCACAGCGCTGCCCAGCAGGGAGGCAGCCAGCCCATAACCCACATATTTTTTTGTGATGGCCCTTCTGGAGTAGCCCAAGGCCTTCAAGCCGCCAATCTGCACCCGCTGCTCCTCCACCATCCGGGTCATGGTGGTGAGGCACACCAACGCCGCCACCAGGAAGAACAGCATGGGAAATACCAGGGCCAGCTTGCTCATCCGTTCGGCATCCTGCCGGAAGCTGACGAAGCCAGTGTTGGAGGTGCGATCTAGCACATACCACTGGCATTCGTCAATGTTATCCAGCTCCGCCTGAGCATCCAACAGTTCCGCTTCGGCATCGGCCAGCTCCTGTTCCACCTCTGTCTTGCCGTTCTCATATTCCTCCAGGCCGTTTGCGTACTCTGTCTCGCCTTCGTTCAGCTCTGTCAGAGCGTCGGCCAACTCTAACTCGGCGTCCGCGAGACCTGCCCTGGCATCCTCCAGCGCTTCCAGCCCGTCATTGTAGCTCCGCCAGCCATCGTCCAGCTCTTGCCGAGCGGCGGTCAGTCCCACCTGTGCGGCATCCAGCTTAGCCCGCCCCGCTTCCAAGACGGACTTTGCAGCATCCAACTCTGCCCGGCTCGTCTCCAGCTGTTCCCTGCTTTCGTCCAAGGTGGCTTTTGCAGCGCCCAGCTCCGCATCAGTTGCTTCCAGGACGGATCTTGCGGTATCCAGCTCTGCCCGGCTCGCCTCCAACTGTTCCCTGCTTTCGTCCAGGGTGGCTTTTGCAGCAGACAGCTGCGCAGCGGTGGCGTCCAGAGTGGATTTTGCACTCTCCAGCTGTTGCTCCAGGGCCTCCGCCGTCAGGACGGCCACTGTCTCCAACTGGGCCTCATCTGTGGGCGCATCCACTCCCAAGGAAATCAGAACAGCGGTCAGCGCCTGTACATAGGCGGTATTGTCCGGCTCAGCCTGCACCAGCATAATCAGCTGCTTCAGCTGCTCCAGCTCCTGCAGCCCCGCCTGATATGCTTCCTGGCCTGCCAGATACTGAGCATAGCCGCTTTCATAGCCCGCAAGCCCCGCCTGATATTGGACAAGGCCATCGGCATAAGCTGTCTCCCCCGCCTGATACTCCTTCAGCGCCGCCTGATACTGGGTATAGCCGCTCTCATAGGCCACAAGCCCTGCCTGATATTGAGCAAGGCCATCAGAGTAGGCCGCTTCTCCTGCCTGAGCGTCCGCATAGCCGCTCTGATATTCCGCCAGCCCATCGTTATATTCCGCCAGCGCAGATTCATAAGACGCTTCCCCGTCCTCCAAGCTGATCAGGGCATCCGCCAGTTCCGTCTCCGCACTGTCAGCCTCTTTCTGGGCAGTGGTGATTTCCTCCAGCCCGTCATAGTACGACTGCCAGCCATCGTCCAGCTCCTGCCGGGCATCCGCCAGTTCCGCCCAGCCATCAGCCAATTCCTGCCTGGCCTCTTCTTCGGCGTCTGCATATTCTGCCCAGCCATCATCAATTTCCTCCTGGGCCTCCGACTTCACCTGCTCCAGCCGCAGGGCGGCACGATCCTCCGCCAACTCGTCCAAAGTACCAGTGAAGCCCTCGATAAAGTCACTGTATTCATCAGAGTAGGTGGTCAGCTCCGCCGCCCCCTTTACCGTCAGATAGAGGTCGGTGTAGTAATCCAGCGTATAGGCTCCCGGCAACAGGCCGATGATACCCGCCACCGTACCGCTGCCCAAGCTGGATGTCCCCTTGGAGGTGGAGATGTACAGTGGGGAGTGGCAGACGCCAACAATAGTATAGTTCTCATAGGCCAGGGCGCCCTCATAGCTGCCCGTTCCGGTGTCCAGTGCTACCGTATCTCCGATAGACAGTCCCAATTCCGCCATCAGAATGGGTTCAATGACACACTCGTCAGCGGAAGAGGGCATCTCTCCCTCCACCAGATAGAAGATATTAATATCCTTGCTGATGGACAGGGTATGGACGGTGGCACTGGCCACCTCCCCATTTGTCGCGATGGCATCCACTCCATAGCTGCCTTCAGCATATTCCACGCCCTCATAGGCCGCCAGGGTGTCCACATCCTCCTGGGTAATGCCCAAAGTGGAGGCAATGCGCACGTCCATCAGCTTCTGGCCATCCAGATAACGGTCGGCGGTGGCCTTCATATCCGGTGCGGCCATACGCAGGCCAAAAAGAAAGAGTACCGCCAGTGCCACCAGCACCGCGATGGAGATGAAACGGCTGCGGCTCTTTCTGATTTCCCGCAGGGCGTCCTTATTTAATGCGGATTTTCTCATAAACCTTAAATCCTTTTCCCGCGAAAAAGCATTACCACTCTATTTTCTCCACTGGGGTGGGATTTGAATTACACGTGGAGGACTCGATGCTCCCGTTCTTCACCCGGATAATCCGGTCTGCCATGGGCGCGATAGCGGAATTGTGGGTAATGACCAATACTGTCATGCCCCCCTGACGGCAGGTGTCCTGCAACAGCTTGAGGATTGCCTTGCCCGTCACATAGTCCAATGCGCCGGTGGGTTCATCGCACAGCAGCAGCTTGGGGTTCTTGGCCAGCGCCCGGGCAATGGCCACCCGCTGCTGCTCGCCGCCGGAAAGCTGGGCAGGGAAATTCGCCAGCCGTTCCTCCAGCCCCATATGCCGGAGTACCTGGGCGGCATCCAGCGGATCTTCACAGATCTGAGCAGCCAGCTCTACATTCTCCAGCGCCGTCAGATTCTGCACCAGGTTATAGAACTGAAAGACGAAGCCGATGTCATGTCGGCGGTACTCCGTCAGCTGCTTTTCATTGTAGCCGCTGATATCTTGCCCATCCACCAGGATGTGGCCGCCGGTGCAGCTGTCCATACCGCCCAGCAGGTTAAGGATAGTCGTCTTTCCCGCGCCGGAGGGGCCGACAATCACAACGAACTCTCCCTTTTCCACGGTAAAGGACATCTCCCGCACCGCGTCAATGGCCACCTCTCCCATCTGATAACGCTTGCTGACCTGCCGCAGTTCTATGTATGCCATGCGCCTGCACCCCAAATATACAGATTTTCGGATGCCTATTACCTGTGGACATCACAGTATTATTCTCCAACAAAACGGAGTTGCTGTGGTGAATAAAATGTAAATTCTATAGAGGTGGTCCCTATGTATAAATTTTTCCAATCCCGGCAATAATACCCTCAAATGGGACCTGGCGTCCCAATGAAGTATGGAGGGAATCCCAATGAAAAAACGTTCTTTCTCCCAGTATGTGGGGGATTTTCTGGACGGGAAGGGCTTTTATCTTGTCCTGCTGCTGTGTCTGGCATTAATTGCCGGCTCCGGCCTCTACCTCTGGCACACCGCCCGGTCCTACAGCGCAGAGACGGATGAGCTGGCGGAAACCGTCGGTGAAGCGCTGATTGAAGCCACCCCGGTGGAGACGGAGACAGAAGCAGAGACGGGATCCGGGAGCGATGCCGAATTTGAATCGGATACAGGATCCGAAGCTACAGATGACCCGGAATCCGCCCTCACCGGCGAAGATACAGAGCAAGCCACAGGCTCTGCCGAAGAGGTCGCTGGGACAGCAGAGAATGTCTCCTCGGTTATAGAGGACAAGCCTGACATTGTCATTAGCCTGCAATATCCCCTGGAAGGGGGGGAGATTGTGGCCGCCTTCTCTGCCGGCAAGCTGACCTACAACACTGCCATGGGAGACTGGCGTACCCATGACGGCATCGATATCGCCGCCGAGCTGGGCGCCAGCGTTCTGGCTGCCGCCGATGGCACCGTCACCTCGGTGGAGGAGGATCCCCTTTTAGGCGTTGTCATCACCATTGACCACGGCAACGGCCTTGTTACCAGCTATGGCAACCTCAGCGCCGAAAACCTGGTCGCAGAGGCAGGTGACACCGTAGGCGCCGGTCAGGTGCTGGGTCAGGTAGGCACAACTGCAGCAGGCGAGTCCAATGATGGCGGCTGGCTTCACTTCTCCGTCACCCAGGATGGGATGACGGTGGATCCGGAGGAATTTTGGAATCAGTCCTGACTCAAAGTCCGGCATACGGTTATATTTGCGTCAAATAGGGAGGGGCTGTCTCGCTTGAGACAGCCCCTCCCCTAACAGCCTACAGAAGTAGACGCTCACTCCTCCTTCGGCTCCGTGGATGCCGGTCGAACCGCCCGCCGCTTTTTCACCGATCTCCGCCGCAGGATGACAATCACTGCAGCCACGATGACTGCCAGCAGGAGGATTATCAGCACATTCCCGGCCATCCAGACCAGCAGGCTCTGGCAGCCGTCTACGAAATTATTCAGTCCGCCACGGAAGGACGCCCCCATCCGGGAGACCAGGGTAGTGTCACTCTCCTCCGTCAGCCGGGTCACCTGATCCAGATTCAGGGTGACGGTAGAATATGCCACCTGGCTGTCATAACTGTTCAGAATGCCGGTGTAATAGTCGATGAGGTATTCCACCTCGGATATCTCGGATTCGATGGTGATGATATCTTCCACGCTCTCCGCCTGACTGAGCAGCTCCTGGAGCCGGGTCAGCTTGGTCTGCTGGGTGGTGAGCCGGTTCTGGATATCGTAATAGCTCTCGGTCACGTCCTCCACGTTTTCGCAGAGGTTCGTCATGTGGCAGGCGCCGTTCTCCTCCAGCCGGGAGAGGAACGTCCGATAGTTCTCGCTGGGGATGCGGATGACGTAATAGCTCCAGCGATAGCTGCTGCCCGTGCTGCCCAGATAGACCTGGCTGCTCTCGAAGTAGCCCCCCATGGTGTCCACCAGCGCGCTCAGGCTTGCCACCGCCGCGTCAAAGTCGGTGGCCTCAGCATTGACCTCTGCCGTGTAGATGAGCTTATCCCCGGAGCGGGAAATGCCAGAGGTATCTTCGCTCTCCGTACTTTCCGTCTCGCCAGGATCCTCTCCTGCCGTCTCCTCACCCCAGAGGGCATCGTTGCCATTGTACAGGCTCTGGGTATCGGCAGAACCCTCAGAGATTGCATCTTTGTTGGCGCCACAGCCGGCAAGGCAGAGGGCAAACAGCAGCACAAGCAGAAATGCGGGTAGTCGTTTGCTCCATTTCATGATAATCGCTCCTTTCCGTGTTCACAAGCGGTTTTGCTCTTACCTTATAAGACGGCAGCTTTACCCTTTTCGTTGCACCCCTTAAAAATTTTTTGCACCCGGCCCGCCAGCAGCGCAGCACTTAAGCATGCTCCAGGAGGTACATAGGACCTGGGTTCCTGTGTGGTGCCTCCGGCCGCTTTTCCCGCATAAAGAAGCAGCCCCACAGAGGGGTCGGAACAGGGGATCTCACAGCAAAGGGGCTGCCCCGTGGCGGGGCAGCCCCTTGACATTACCGCAATTATGCTGAGTGCCAGTTCATTACACCAGGACGGCGGTGACAATAGCCATATTGTAGACCTCGTCGGCGGTGCAGCCGCGGGAGAGATCGTTGATGGGGGCGTTCAGGCCCAGCAGAATAGGGCCATAGGCCTCATAGCCGCCGGTGCGCTGAGCGACCTTATAGCAGATGTTGCCGGCGTTCAGGTCAGGTACGATGAAGGTGTTGGCATAGCCCGCCACCTTGGAGCCGGGTGCCTTCTTCTGACCCACAGAGGGGACAACGGCGGCGTCGAACTGGAGCTCGCCGTCCATGGGGAACTCGGGATAGGCCGCCTGCGC
>CAYUUP010000081.1:0-6998 GCA_964447925.1 uncultured Oscillospiraceae bacterium | reverse complement strand
AGTCGTATCTATGAAGCAGCTGCTGGAGGCCGGCGTTCACTTCGGCCACCAGACCCGTCGGTGGAACCCCAAAATGCAGAAGTATATCTATACTGAGCGTAATGGGATCTATATCATCGACCTGCAGAAAACCGTGAAGAAGCTGGATGAGGCATACCGCTTTGTAAAAGAGATGTCCGCTTCCGGCAAGAGCCTGCTCTTTGTAGGCACTAAGAAGCAGGCCCAGGAGGCCATCCGTGAGGAGGCCACCCGCGTCAGTATGTTCTATGTGAACTCCCGCTGGCTGGGCGGCATGCTCACCAACTTCAAGACCATGCGCGGCCGCGTGGATCGGCTAAATCAGCTGAAAAAGATGCAGCAGGACGGCACCTTTGATATGCTGCCCAAGAAGGAAGTCATCAAGCTGCTGCACGAGATGGCCAAGTTGGAGAAGTATCTTGGCGGTGTCAAGGATATGCGACAGCTTCCCGGCGCCATCTTTGTGGTGGATCCCCGGAAGGAACATAATGCTATCGCCGAAGCCCGCAAGTTGAATATCCCCGTGGTGGCCATTGTAGATACCAACTGCGACCCAGACGAGGTGGATTATGTAATCCCCGGCAATGATGACGCCATCCGCGCCATCCGGCTCATCTCTTCCATCATGGCTAACGCAGTTGTCGAGGGCCGCCAGGGAGAAGAGCAGGCAGCAGAGGAGAGCGAGGAACAGTAATTTCAAAATTTCAGGTAGTTCTCAGGAACACCTCAACGTATAGGAGGTATTTACTATGGCATTTACCGCACAGGATGTGAAGGCCCTCCGGGAGATGACCGGCGTGGGCATGATGGACTGCAAGAAAGCCCTGACCGCCACTGACGGTGACAAGGACGCCGCCATCGACTGGCTCCGGGAGAAGGGACTTGCTGCTCAGGCCAAGAAGGCCGGCAAGATCGCCGCTGAAGGCGTGTCCTTTGCCGTGGTCAAGGGTGGCGTGGGTGCTGTCATTGAGGTCAACTCCCAGACTGACTTTGTTGCTAAGAATGAGATTTTTCAGAACTTCGTGAAGGATCTGGCTGATGTGATCATCGACAGCAATCCCGCCGATATTGCCGCACTTCAGGCTGCTGAGTACCCCGGCACTGGCCGCACTGTGGCCGATGTCACTGCCGACCGGGTACTCTCTATCGGCGAGAACCTGCAAATTCGCCGCTTCACTCGCTATGCCGGGGGCGTCAACATCCCCTATATCCACATGGGCGGCAAGATCGGTGTGCTGGTCAACCTGACCGTCTCTGACAACTTGGCTGAGAGCGAGGAGGTCGTCGCCCTGGGCAAGGATCTGGCAATGCAGATTGCCGCTATGCGGCCTACCTATGTCTCCGATAAGGACATTCCCCAGGATGCTGTGGAAAAGGAGCAGTCCATTCAGCTGGCAAAGGCACTGGAGGAGGGCGCCGCCAATAGCAAGGTACCCGAGGAAAAGCGGAAAATGATTGCCGAGAACAAAGTCAAGGGCCGGATGAAAAATTTCTTTGCTGAGGTCTGTCTGCTGAACCAGGCCTTCGTCAAGGAGAACAAGGTCACTGTGGCCGACCACATCAAGGCCGTGGCCAAGTCCTTGGGTGGCGATATCCAGGTTAATGCTTTCACCCGCTATGAAACCGGCGAGGGCATTGAAAAGAAGAAAGAGAATTTCGCTGATGAAGTGGCCAGTATGCTGTAAGTTCTGCACAGCATCAATAACGACAAGCTAAAAAAGTTCCTCCGGGCTGTAGCTCGGAGGAACTTTTTTACTGCATTTTTTACTTTATGACTTGGTGAGATAGGTGGAGGCGATGTAATAGTACCCACCGCCGATCTCCACCTGATACCAGGTATAGCCGTTGGCGGTGTAGCTGACGCCGGACACCACGTTCACTGTGGCCCCCTTGGCCAGCGTCCCCTTGGCGCTGTAGCTGGTACCCGGCCCAGTTCGGTAATTCACCCGGGCTGTTGTGGTGTAAGTCACCACCGGTCGGGTCAGGTAGGCCCCGGCAATGTAGTAGTACTTCCCGTTGATGGACACCTTATACCAGGTATAGCCCCCTGCCACAGTGGCGTCATCGGTGTAAACACTGACGGAGGTTCCCTTGGCCAGCGTTCCCGATGCGCTGTAGCTGGTACCCGGCCCAGTGCGGTAATTCACGCGGGCGGAGGTGGTCATGGTGACAGTTGCGGTGGTAGTATTGGGTGCCGTGCCGGCTTTGGTGGCGGAGAGATACTTCAGTGCCACATAGTAGTAGCTGCCGTTGATCTCTATCTTGGCCCAGTCATAGCCATTGGCTTTGGCACTATAGCCCACAACCATCTTCACAGCAGCACCAGCTGCCAACGTCCCCTTGGTGCCATAGCTGGTACCCGGCCCGGTGCGGTAATTCACCCGGGTGGTGGTATACATGGTAGTCGTGGAAGTTGGCGTGCTGCCCGTGGTTGCCTTCAGATACTTGGATACCACATAATAGCAGCTGCTGCCGATTTTCACCTTATACCAGGTGTAGCCATTGGCAGCTTTGCTGTAGCCGTCTACCACATTCACCGTGGTTCCCTTGGCCAGTGTCCCTTTGACGGCATAACTGGTACCCGGCCCAGTGCGGTAATTTACCTTGGCTGTGGTGGTATAGGCCGTGGTAGTGTTATTGTCACCAGTGGCGGGCGCAGTAGTGGTCAGGTACTTTATGGCAACATAGTAATAGCTGCCGTTTACCTTGATCTTGGCCCAGGTATAGCCATTGGCAGAGGCGCTGTAACCGTCCGCCACCTGCACGGAGGTCCCCGAGGCCAGCGTCCCCTTGACGGTATAGTTGGTACCCGGCCCACTGCGATAATTCACTGCCGTGGTGGTGTAATAGGTCGTCCATGACTCACCGGCGGTGGAAGCCTTCAGATAGCTGGAAGCGACGTAATAGAAGCTGCCGTTGATTTTGACCATATACCAGGTGTAGCCATTGGCGGTCTTGTCGGAACCGTCCACCACCTGCACTGTGGATCCCTTGGCCAGCGTTCCTTTGACCGCATAGCTGGTACCCGGCCCGCTACGGTAATTCACCCGGGCGGTGGTGACATATTCGGTGTAGGTATAACTGTCCGTGTTGCTGTCACCGCCCGTTTCGCCGCCCGTTTCGCCGCCCGTGCCGCCGCCGGAGGTGACCTTGATGCCCACGGCATCCAGCTGCCCGCCAGAACTGATAGCGTAGATGGAGCAGCTGCCCGCATCCACACCGGTGACAACGCCGCTGCTGCTGATGGTGGCTACGGCGGGGTCTGTGCTGTAGTAGGTGATTGTCCCTGCATTGCTGGCGGTCAGTTGCCCAGCAAGGTTCAGGGTACTGCCTTCGGCCACACTGTAGCTGGCATCAAAGCTCAGATCACTGGCGCAGAGATAGCCCGTATAGCTGCCGTAACTCACCTTTACCCAGTAGGGATAGTATAGGAAAGAGGTTACAGAGGAGGAGGTGATGGGCTTGGCATTCTCTACCACCTCCAACACGGTGACGGTTTTACCCTTACTGATTGTAGCCACAGCGGTGTCACTGCTGTTGGCCGTGGCCCGCAGTGTGGCCGATTTGGTAGTGGTGGCAGTATCCACCGTTCGCGTGAAGGACACCGTGGCATCCTGGCTGGGCATACTGTTGTACACCGGAATATAGAAGACATAGGTGTTACTGCTGCTCTTGGAGGCCTTAGAGGTAGTCCTGGCCTCTGCTGCTGCGCTGTATATGCTGGTCATATACTGGTGGGAGTAGGTTTTATAAGAGGTCACATTGAACCGCTGTAGATACAGGGTATTCTGCCCCTTGCTGATGTAGGACGAAGCGATATAGCCGGCACCACCGCTGATGGAGAGGACAGGGGTTGTCCACGGGCGGCCATAGGAGGTGGCGCCCGTGCCGTTGCCGCTGGCCCACTTCAGACCGGTAACGGCGGCGTTACTGCCGCTGGAAGCCCCAATATTATAGAAATTATAGATGCCGGGATAGGTGGCGTTCAGGCCGGAGGTGGCGGTTCCGCTGGTGTTCCCTCCCACCTCCTGGATGATTTTTGCCGCAAGATAGTAGGGGCTGATGCTGTTATCCAAGCCAGCCTGATAAACGGCCTCTGCGTAGGTAATATCTAAAGCCTGTTTCGTTCCGGCGGTATCATAATAGGTAATATTTTCAGCGGACGCCATATCAGTTCCGTTGAGGATTGATTTGACGCCGTCTAGGGTCTGGACGTTGTCATAGTTCAGGGATTCGAAAAGCCAGATGTAGGTTTCATCCAGGAAGTTCCGGGGATCCATGAACCAGGCCACCGTATTACGCCCCGCCTGCACCCAGGTCGTTCCGTCATAGACCTTATAGGCTCCTGTGGAGGCATTATAATAGTCGGAGGTGTTGTTCAGCAAAAAGGCGCTATAGTTCTTGTTGATTAAGCTGATCCCTGTTTTGGACTCGGCAGTGACTGCTGTCTCCCAGTCCCCGGCATCCACTGCCACAAAAATCCAATTTGGATGAGCCGCGTGCAATTTTGCCAGTAAAGATTGGTAATCTGAGGGGAAACTGGCCAGTTCCTCCTCGTAACTTCCCAGTGCGTTGGCGCCGCCCCACTCCGACAGCAGGAACACTGCCAGCAGCGCCGTCAGCAGCATCAACAGATATGTATACCATTTTTTCAAAACACGCATTCCGGCTGCTCCTTTCGTCATTGATCTAGGAGTGTAGTTTACAGTAATACATTTAACATTTTACCACAATTTTCTCATCCTGTGTGGATTGCGACAATTTTTTCTACATTATTTTGATTAAATTCCACTAGATTTCCTGTTTTGCCACTTATTTTAATCAGATACGACGAATTTTTTGGATTATTTGAAATATTTGGAATATTTATGTGCCAATTAAATTACGCTTTCGCAAATCCACCCTGGAATATACTTGCTATTTCACCTCGTTTTCACTGGGTTTTCCACATTTCAGAGTGGGATTTCCACAACGAACAGCATAGCCCCGCAGGCGTATCTATAAAAAAGCAAACCGGGAGGCGGAAAGGTTCCGCCTCCCGCGCAAGATATCAGATTGCCAGCGTTCCCGTCTCATCCTCCAGCAGGAGTAGCAGCTGCTGCTCCTGGCCGGTTCCAGCATTGATATATGAGATATAGTGGCGGCCCTGGTTGTTTTCACAGTAGAACTCCCAGCACAGCACCTCGTGTTCGCCCTGGGTGGGAATGATAGCCAGCCCCTCCGACAGGATGGTCAACTCAGGAGAGATTTCCTTCCGGGCCTGTTCCACAGGAACCCGCTGACCGGACATCTCTCGTTTTCCATGGTTCATCAGATAACCACCGCACTCAAAGCCCACAATCTCGCCGGTGTCCAGAGCCACGCTGACCTTCACTAGGTCGGGATAGCAGATCACACCCTCTTGGGTTCCTGCCAGATTGATAGTGAGTACACCATCGGACTGGGTGTAGTAGCTCTCTGCCAGAGCATTGGCGCCGCCCTCAAAGCCTGCCCGATCCAGAAATTTCCGCGCTAGGTCTACCGCCTCTTCCCGGGAAACTGTCTCATCCCCCAGACTGCGGGAACGGCTCATGGAGAGGATATAGCCTCCGGATTGAGTCACAGTGACAGCAACCTGTTCGCCATCCGCCTCACCCCCGAAGAGCCAGGCGGTAAACTCCCCCTCCACAGGGGAGAGCAGAGTCAGCTGCCCCGCCGTCAGTCCGGCGAAGTCCAGCGCATTCTTCAAGGCCTCTTCTTCCGTCACCGTCCCGACATTTTCCAGCATCAGCGCCCGGCGAGAGCTGAGATGCTCTGAGAAGGGGCCGTCATAGATCAGCGTGGGTGTCTCAGGGAACTCCGCCTCAATGTCCTGATAGCTGGAACCGGCAACCGTCTCCCCTGTTTCGCCGCTGCTCCGGGCCATCCGCCGCTCCGCCGTCTCCACATCCTCCAGAGTAATAACGCCGTCATACAGCTCAGATTCTAGGCCGTCCAGCCTCCCCCGCAGTTCAGACGCCCCTCGGGATAGGGCTTTTACCGTCTCAAGCTGCTGACCGGCATACCCCTCCTCTTGAGCGGCGGAGCGTGCCAGAGCGTTGGCGTAATCCCCTACCTTGGACACAAAGGCTGCCGTCTGCTCCAACTCCACGTTGGCATAGGGCAGTTGTCCCAAAGCCTGCTGGGCTGTCATAGCCTGGCCGAAAATCTCCGCGCAAAGATTGCAAAGCTGCCGGGAGGAGGTGGTGTACACCGCCTTTTCCAGCGCGGTGTCGATTCGATCCACGCTGGCGGTCAGTTCGGAAAAGGCCCGGATATAGGTGTTTTGCATGGCCCGCTGATATTGACGGGCCTCCGCATCCTTTGCAATTGTGATACCACACAAAATCAGAAAGGCGGCAATCAAAAAGCTGACGGCCCGGATTTGACCCCGACGGGATAGATAGCGGGACATAGATAACACACTCCTTTGTCTTCACCCACCGGATCGGAAAAATATCCGTCCGGCGGAAGCCGGAGGACGCTGCCACCGGTCTGCTTGCACAAGCTCTCAAAAGTAGTGTGTTCCCGCTGTATCCGACCTATTCCGTTAGAAACTCAAAAAATCTGCCACGGCTGGGGAATGCTGGATTATCTGGGGGCTTTATGGGTTTGCAGCCGACAGCCGCAAGATCCCCAGTGATGCCAGCCAGAACTGCCACAGCAGAAAAATACAGTGTCAATGTTGCGGCAACAGCGTCAGACACCCGACCGCGTTTGCATTGGGAGAATCCACAAAGCTGGCCTTTGCCACCAATGGGGTGTCTGCTGCTTCAGACCGCCGCTTTTTGATTCTTGTCAGCATCGCCATAAAGTCCTGTCCCAGCAGGTCGTTGATCTCTTCCTCCGGAAAGCGGCACTCCCGGTGGCGCTTAAGCGGGCAACGCCTCGGCAATTTCAATGGCTTTGCCATCGTAGATTTCTTCCCGATTCTTTTTGATTTCCTCAATGTCCGCATCGTA
>CAYUUP010000080.1:251-7039 GCA_964447925.1 uncultured Oscillospiraceae bacterium | reverse complement strand
CCGCCCAGTACAGCAGTTAGCATCAAAACAGCTAACATCAGAGCAATAAGCCTAAAAAAGGATTTTTTCATGATGCTATCTCCTCAATTGAAGCATTGGATTCTCCCATTATTAAATTGTTCGTGCAACATTATACTCGCCCCGCAGGGAAAATGCAAGAACAAATTTCAAAATATATTCTGCTGTTAAGCGGCCAGGCCGAATGGACGAAAATAAAATTTTACAGGCCGTTGCAAGCCTGCCGGCAGCCGTGGACGGGGACGTTTTACTCACAAGGGGCAGGGGATATACCGGTGCCATTGTCTCCGCACCGGACAAGTCCGGCGGCAGGCGGACGCAGAAAGGCGGCGTGACTGGGTGTCACGCCGCCCGCTGTGGCAAATGGTTGCTTGCCGCGATTAAACGCTTCTGTTACGGCACTTTTGCGTTTTGCACATGGCCGGAACACATAAAAGTGTCGTTTGGAGCCTGTTTATGCGCGTGCATCAGCCTATATCGTACGGATTTAGGAATACTCGCGTACCAGCGCCACCACCTTGCCCAGCAGCTGGGAATGGGTGCCGTCGATGGGCTGGTAGTCATCGTTCTCCGGCACCAGCCACACCCGACCATCCCGGCGGCGGAGCCGCTTGCAGGTGGCTTCGGTGTCCAGCAGGGCAATGACAATCTCCCCGTTTTCGGCGGTGGACTGGCGGTGAACCACCACCAGATCGCCAGGCAGGATGCCGGCATTTAGCATAGAGTCCCCCCGGATACGCAGGGCGAAATGCTCCCCCGAGCGGCCGCCGGTGTCATAGGTCAGGTAATCCTCGATGCACTCCTCCGCCAGGATGGGGGAGCCTGCGGCCACATTGCCCAAGACGGGAACCTGATTGACCTCAGGCTCGGCTTCTTCACCCAGCCTGACATGAGCCGGCTCGGTGGCGGCTTCCTCCCGGCTGTCCGGCTCCGCCAGGGGACGGACAGCGGTGATGGCCCGGGTCTTGCCCTTGCCCCGGGTGATGACTCCCGCTTCCTCCAGCGCCTTCAGGTGGAAATGGATGGTGGATGGGGACTGGACGCCCACGGCTGCGGCGATTTCCCGGATGGAAGGGGGATAGCCATTGTCGGAAATATAGGACAGGATATAGTCGTAAACGCGCTGTTGCTTGGCAGTCAACTCTTTCATACCGCCATACCTCCCTGTTTTGATAAGGACATTATATCACGTCCCAAGGTAAAATGCAACAATTGTTCTAAAAATATTGTGAAAATTTGAGTTGACAATGCAGTGACCGGAGACTATAATAGTATCAGATTCTTCGGGGCGGGGTGCAACTCCCTACCGGCGGTACAGCCCGCGAGCCATTTCGGCTGACCCGGCGCAATTCCGGGGCCGACAGTATAGTCTGGATGAGAGAAGAACGGGAGATTGCGGACGATCATCGGGACACCGAATGGCCCGTCCCCATTCTAAGAGGTCAGCGCCCTGGGTGAGAAGCTCGGGGTGCTTTTGTTTTTGGGGAGTGATCGTTATGCCGGACAGTTGTGATGCGCGTTATATGCGCAGGGCCATAGAGCTTGCCAGAAATGGCATGGGCTGGACCAGCCCTAACCCCATGGTGGGAGCGGTAGTGGTCAAGGGCGGCCGGATTATCGGCGAGGGCTGGCATCCCAAATGCGGGGAACTCCACGCTGAGCGCCGGGCGCTGGCTGCCTGCACCGAAGATCCGGCAGGGGGGACAATCTATGTCACTCTGGAGCCGTGCTGCCACCAGGGCCGCACACCCCCCTGTACCGAAGCAATTTTGCGGGCCGGGCTGCACCGGGTGGTCATCGGCTCACGGGATCCCAATCCGCTGGTGGCGGGGAAGGGGGCAGCCTTGCTGCGTGAAGCGGGGGTTCAAGTGGATGAGGACTTCCTCCGGGAAGAGTGCGACGCTTTGAACCCGGTGTTCTTCCACTATATCACTCACAAGACCCCCTATGTGGTAATGAAGTACGCCATGACCGCCGATGGCAAGATTGCCTGCTATACCGGAGCCTCCCGGTGGGTGTCAGGAGAGGAGGCCCGGAAACACGTCCAGACCCTGCGCCACCGATATACCGGTATCATGGTAGGTATCGGTACAGTGCTGGCGGATGACCCCCTGCTAAACTGCCGGTTGGCTGGGGGAAAACAGCCTGTGCGCATTGTCTGCGACAGCAGTCTGCGGATTCCGGATGAGAGCCAGATCGTCCGCACGGCGGGGGAGTATCCCACTATCGTAGCGGCGGCACAGGCCCCGGCAGAGAAGAGACAGCGGTTGGAGGAGAGGGGAGTCACGGTCTGGGAACTGCCTGGTCCGGACGGCAGGGTTGACCTCCCGGCGCTGATGACCCGGCTGGGTCAGAGGGAGATTGACAGTCTGCTGCTGGAGGGAGGAGGCGCCCTCAATGAGGCCATGCTCCGGGCGGGGCTGGTGCAAGAGGTCAAGCTCTATCTGGCCCCCAAGCTCTTCGGCGGCAGGACAGCTCCCACCCCGGTATCCGGCCAGGGCGTGGACACGCCGGAGAATTGCTGGCTGCTGGAATGGAAGAATGCTACCCCTCTGGGGCAGGATATCCTGCTGGAGTATCAGGTCAGGCCGAAAAAAAGCCGGGAAGGACAGGAGATGTGAGATGTTTACTGGAATCATTGAGGAAACTGGCACGCTCCGGCAGTTGGAGCTGCGGGGGGAGTCCGGCAGCCTGTCCATCCGGGCCAAAGCAGTGCTGGAGGGGACAAGGATCGGTGACAGCATCGCTGTCAACGGCGTCTGTCTGACGGTGACAGCCATAACCGGGGACGGCTTTTCTGCCGATGTCATGGCGGAAACGCTGCGCAGAAGCAATTTGGGAGGGCTACGGCCTGGCAGCCCGGTAAATCTGGAGCGGGCCATGCCCGCTAACGGACGATTTGGCGGGCATATCGTCTCCGGCCACATCGACGGCACTGGCACGGTAACATCCCTCCGGCAGGAGGGCAACGCCACCTGGGTTACAGTCCACACGGTACCCGCTATCCTGGCCCTGACTGTGGAAAAAGGCTCCATCGCCATTGACGGCATCAGCCTAACGGTAGCAGCTCTGACAACAACCAGCTTCTCCGTCTCTGTCATTCCACACACCGGGGCGGAGACAACACTACTGGGCAGACGGCCCGGGGACGTGGTAAATCTGGAAAACGATATCATCGGGAAGTACGTCCAGCGCCTATTGGCCGGGCCGCCCCTGGAGGAGACGCCCGCCTCCGGCATTACGCTGGACTTCCTGCGGGAAAACGGATTTTAACCCCAACTTTTTAATGTATAGTTGACCACACCAAGGAGGTTTTCACATTGTTCCAATATTCCACCATTGAAGAGGCGCTGGAGGCCCTGCGTCAGGGCCGGGTAATTCTCTGCACCGATGACCCGGAGCGGGAAAACGAGGGAGACTTCATCTGCGCCGCCCAGTTTGCCACCACGGAAAATGTCAATCTCATGGCGGCCCGGGCCAGGGGGCTAATCTGTATGCCCATCAGCCAGGAACTTGCTCACAGGCTGAATCTGCCCCTGATGGTCAGCGAAAACACGGATAACCATCAGACCAACTTCACTGTTTCCATTGATCATGTGGAAACCACCACCGGCATCAGCGCCGTAGAGCGGGGCTTTACTGCCCGGAAGGTGGTGGATCCTGCCAGCAAGCCGGAGGACTTCCGCCGTCCGGGACATATGTTCCCGCTGGTGGCCCGGAAGGGCGGTGTGCTGACCCGGGACGGCCACACTGAGGCCACAGTGGACTTGTGCCGCCTGGCGGGTCTGGCCCAATGCGGCCTGTGCTGTGAAATCATGGGGGATGACGGGCGGATGCTCCGCACACCTGAGTTGCAGAAGCTGGCTCTCCAGCTGGAGATGCCTTTCATCACCATCCACGACCTGCAGAATTACTGCCGTCTCCACGAGAACCATATGATTGACACCGCCAGTGCCAAGCTGCCCACCCGTTATGGTGATTTCCAGATTCACGGCTTTGTCAACGATATCACCGGAGAACACCATGTGGCCCTGGTACGGGGCGAGTTGGGCGACGGAAAAAATGTTCTGTGCCGGGTACACTCTGAGTGCCTGACAGGAGATGTCTTTGGCTCTGCCCGGTGCGACTGCGGCCAACAGCTGGACGCGGCCATGAAGCAGATCGCCCAGGAGGGCCGGGGCGTGTTGGTATATATGCGTCAGGAGGGCCGGGGGATTGGCCTGATTAACAAGCTGAAGGCGTATGAGCTGCAGGAGCAAGGCCTCGACACAGTGGAGGCAAACCTGAAGCTGGGTTTTGCTCCCGACCTGCGGGAGTATTGGAGCGGGGCGCAGATCCTCCGGGAGCTGGGGGTCAAATCCATCCGGCTGCTGACGAATAACCCCGGCAAGGTGTATGGGCTGACCGGCTTTGGCCTGGAAATTGTGGAACGGGTGCCGATTGAGATCCCCCCACAACCCTATGACGCCTTTTATCTCCGGACGAAAAAGGAGAAGATGGGCCACATCTTCTCAGAGATTGAGGTGTAATTGAGCAGCGATCATAAAGCCAGTCAACAAATCGTAATATTACAAGGAGGAATTACAAATGGCAATCAAGGAAATCAGAATTTTAGAGGGGCAAGTGGTTGCCTCCGGGATGCGGGTGGCAATCGTAGCCTCCCGGTTCAACGAGTTTATCGTCAGCAAGCTGCTCTCCGGTGCGGTGGACGGCCTAGTCCGCCATGGTGTGCCGGAGGAGAACATCACCGCCGCCTGGGTGCCCGGCGCCTTTGAGATTCCGGTGGTGGCCCAGCAAATGGCCATGTCCGGCAAGTACGACGCCGTAATCTGCGTGGGGGCTGTCATCCGCGGCTCCACCTCCCACTATGAGATGGTCTGCTCTGAAGTTACCAAGGGCATTGCCCAGGTGGGCCTAAAGAGCGGCATCCCCGTTCTCTTTGGCGTCATCACCACCGAAAATATCGAGCAGGCCATTGAGCGGGCCGGCTCCAAGGCGGGGAACAAAGGCTATGACTGCGCTCTCTCCGCTATCGAGATGGTCAATCTCATGCGGCAGCTATGACGCTGATTTTTGACTATGACGGCACCCTCCACAACACCTTGCCCCTCTACGCCCCGGCCCTCCGGGGAGAGTATGCCCGGCTGGTGGCGGAGGGGCTTGCTCCGGAACGTGAACTGACGGACAAGGAGATCGGCGGCTGGCTGGGTTACAACGCCCGTGATATGTGGCAGGGCTTTCTGCCGGAATTGCCCCCTTCGCGGATGGAGGAAGCGGCCCGGCGGGTGGGAGCGGCCATGGAGGAGAATATCACCCGATATGCCGCTTTCTACCCCGGTGTGGAGGAGACACTGGATGTGCTGTATGCCCAAGGCCACCAGATGGTGATTTTGAGCAACTGCAAGACGGCCTATTTAGAGGCCCACCGGCGGCATTTTGGGCTGGAGAAGTGGTTCGCGGGATTTTACCCCTGCGAGGCATATGGCTTTGTCCCCAAGGAGGAGATATATCCCCACATCGCCCGGCGCTTCTCTGGCCCCTATGTTATGATTGGTGACAGGGCCTCGGATTTGAAAGTCGGCATTGCGCACGGCTTCCCCGCCATCGCCTGTGCCTATGGCTTCGGTGAGCCGAAGGAATGGAAGGGAGCAGCTGCGGTGATGGATTCCATCCGCCAGCTCCCGGCAATTTTGGCAAAGCCGCAACAGTTGCGTACGGTGATTCTTTGAACGGCCATCCCCCAGCTTGTTAATTTTTCACAACTGCCTGTTTTGGAAAGGTCTGTTGTAAAATAGGCGTTTTCCGGCAAAGGCGATAAGCCAAGGGTACCTGATTGTGTATCCATCAGCATTACGTATAAAAAATGCGCGAGAGAAGCGCAAAAAAGTGTTGCATTCTGACTATGATTATGGTACAATTCAATGTATATCAAGCAGAATGGCAGATGCTTTGTGCCTTTGCCCGCGCAAACAGGTAATGCCCTGTAGCACACACATTACAATTTGCTCTGGCAGAGGGGAAACACAGTCTGCGTTGGAACCGGCATTCACCGGAAAGTTCAGTTTTGCGAAGGAAATGAGAGGTGTAATCGCTTGAAGAATGGCAACGTATTTATTGAGCTGCGGGACATCGTCAAGCTGTTCCCCGGCGTGCGGGCCTTAGGCGGTGTCTCCTTCGATGTGCGGGAGGGCGAGGTTCACTCCCTCTGTGGGGAGAACGGTGCGGGCAAGTCCACTTTAATCAAGGTGATGACGGGCGCCCACGCCAGAACCAGCGGCCAGTACATCGTGGACGGCGCAGAGGTGAACTTCAAAAGCCCTCAGGAGGCCATCGCTGCGGGGATCTCCTGTGTCTATCAGGAGCTATCCATTGCGCCCCAGATGGATGTGGCCCACAACCTGTATATCGGCAACCTGCCAATGAAAGGCCCTCTGGTGGATCACAAGAAACTCTATGAGGAGACAGAGCGCATCCTGTCCGAGTTGGATATGCCCATCTCCCCCAAGGCCATCGCCGGGGAACTCTCGGTGGGCCAGCAGCAGATGATCGAGATCGGTCGGGCCTTGACCCGGAACGCCCGTCTCATTATCATGGACGAACCCTCATCCTCCCTCTCTGAGGCGGAGACGGATACCTTATTCAAGATTATCAAGCGGTTGACAGACCGGAACATCGCCGTGGTATACATTAGCCACAAGCTGGACGAGGTCATGTACCTCTCCGACCGGATCAACGTCACCCGGGACGGCGACAACATCTGCACCATGGAT
>CAYUUP010000080.1:0-241 GCA_964447925.1 uncultured Oscillospiraceae bacterium | reverse complement strand
AAGGACGCCACCACCCAGGACGAACTCATCACCGCCATGATCGGCCGCCCCCTGACCCAGCAGTACCCCTCCAAGGAGGGCCGTACCCAGGGCGACGTGGTGCTGGACATCCAGCATCTCAGCGGTGACGCCTTCCACGATGTGAGCTTCCAGGTCCGGGCGGGCGAGGTTGTCGGCTTCTTCGGTCTGGTGGGCGCGGGCCGCTCCGAGATCATGCGGGCCATCTTCGGCGTGGACAAGG
>CAYUUP010000079.1:0-7095 GCA_964447925.1 uncultured Oscillospiraceae bacterium | reverse complement strand
AGTATATCCTGAATGGTGCAAGCTATTTGCTCTCCGGTGGTATGTCCAAGACCTTCATCAACTTCTCCGACGGTTTTCTCCTCTGGGGCGGCACCAATCTACTGAAGGTTTTTGGGCTGAATATCACCGGCGTCAACCTGAAATCCTGCATTCTGATTATGGTACTGTGTGTCCTTGTGGGTTCCTTCATCCTGAACAAGACCTATCTGGGCCGGAACATCTACGCCATGGGTTCCAATCCGGACGCCGTAGCCCTGTCCGGTGTCTCCGTGGCCAAGATGCGCATCATTATCTTCGCCCTGGCCGGTGTATTCTTCGGCATTGCCCAGTTCGTCAATATTGGCCGTGTCGGTTCCATGACCAACTCCATGGGCGTGGGCGCCGAGTTCACCGTCATGGCGGGCGCCATGCTGGGCGGCGTCAAGATGGGCGGCGGCGGCGGCAAGATGAGCAACATGGTTGTCGGCGTGCTGATCATCAGTGTGCTGAACTCTGGCATGAACTTCCTGAACCTAAATACCTATTGGCAGGACGTAGTGCTGGGAATTGCTCTGCTGATTGCCGTGGCCGTGGATACGCTCCAGACTCAGGCTGCCGCCAAACAGGCCAAAAAAGTCACCGGAACCGCTCCTGTCACCACCCCTGAGGTGTAAACGGTCATTTTGCGGACATCTGAACAAACGGGCAACACAAAGCCGAGGACTGCAAAAGCAGGCGCCTCGGCTTTGCTATTTGAAAACAGTTCTGTAAGACGGAGCGTACAGGTAATTTGAAGTGGTTCTTTTTCTCTGCTTTACAAAATCCGAAAAAGAAGATATAATACGAGAAGATACGCATCCACACAGTGCGTATGGCTCCGCCCTATGCGGACGAAAGGGGATCTCAATACAATGAAGGAAAGCCTGGAAAAGCTGCGTCTCCGTCTGAGGGAAGAACGGCCTGCAGCGTGGGACAATATGCCCGACCTAGCCCTCTATATGGATCAGGCGCTGTCTTATATGCCCCGGCAGCTCATCCATCTGGGGGAGACAGATACGCTGACTGCCGCTATGGTGAATAACTATATTAAGGACGGCCTGATGCCCCGTGCGGAGGGGAAGAAATACACCCGTGTCCACCTGGCCTACCTGACGGCCATCTGTACCTATAAGCAGGTGCTGTCGGTAAAGGATACTCACCGGCTGCTCCAGTGCCAGCTGGATGCCCTTATGCCGGATACCCCGGCCGACGAGGGGATCGCCCTGCTCTATAGCCGGTTCGTGCGGGAGATGGACTGTGTACTCAGCGAGACGGCGGAGCGCCTGCCCGACGGTGATGCCAGCCGGGAGCAGATAGCTATGGTAGCCTTTCAGATGGCTCTTCAGAGCTACGCCAGCAAGCTAGCCTGCCAGCAGCTACTGGATCTGCTGCTGCCGGAGGAGCCGTCAAAAAAGGCGAAGAAAAAGAAGGAAAAATAAAGGCCGCCCCGGCAGACATACCGGAACGGTCGGGTGCGCCTGCGCACCGCATGATGCCCCCTGTCCCGCGGGCAGGGGTTCCTCTCTTCATCCTTCTCTGTCCGGATCCCCCTGTGTGCCGCGCAGAGCCATCCGATATAGCTCGTTCTTGCTATATCCTGTATCCTGCGCGACCTGCCGGGCGGCCTCCTTCAGTGGCCGCCCGCTTTGACGGAGGGTCAGCACCAGCTCTGTGGCCTCTTCCAGTGAAAGGGCGGGAGCTTCTTCAGTGGGGACACGCCCCGCCACCACCAGCACAAATTCCCCCCGAGGGGGTTCCTGCTCATAGCGGGTGACAGCCTCTCCCAGGGTAAGACGGCTCAATTCCTCGTGGAGCTTGGTCAGCTCCCGGCACAGCGTGACAGGCCGTTTCTCTCCCAACGTCTCTGCCAGATCTGTTAGGGTTGCCCGGAGCTTGTGGGGGGCCTCATAGAGGATAATCGTCCGCTCCTCTGCCGCCAGGGCAGTCAACCGCGCCCGGCGGTTCTTGGGATTCTGGGGCAAAAAGCCTTCAAAGACGAAGCGGCCCGTGGGCTGGCCCGAGGCGGACAGGGCCACCGTCAGGGCGCAGGGGCCAGGAATGGAGCAGACTGTCACCCCTGCCCCGGCACACAGCGCCACCAACTCCTCCCCCGGGTCGCTGATGGCCGGCGTACCGGCATCGGTAACCAGGGCGCAACTCTCCCCTGCCAGCAGCCGGTTCAGAATGGCCGGGCCGCTGGATGCGGTGTTGTGGCGGTAATAACTGACGCAGGGCTTTTTCAACCCCAGATGATTCAACAGTCTCAAGGTAATTCGGGTGTCCTCGGCGGCAATGAAGTCCACCTCCGAGAGGGTCTGTTCCATCCGGGGGGAAATATCCGCCAGATTGCCGATGGGTGTAGGCACCAGATAGAGCGTTCCGGACATGGGATACCTCCTCTCCTGCGGCGGTTCGCGGAATTATTCCCGGCAGACGGGCGGCGCGCCCTCCTCCGGGAACTGCATAATGTGGGTGGGCAGCAGGGTCAGTCCTGGCCTGCCATGGCGGCTGGCCTCTACCAGGGCCAAATCCGGAGGGGAATCCCATCGGGTCTGCACCAGCTGGAGCCGCTTGGGCGCAAACCCCGTCTCTTCCAGTGTGGAAAATAACTCTGGCAACCGGGCAGCGGGATAGCACAGGCCAAAGCGCCTGCCGGTTTGCAGCACCCAGGCAGCGGCCCGACACAGGCAAGACAAGGTCGCAGCAATCTCGCTGCGGGCCAGCCCCCTTGTCCCAACGGCTGTCTTGCCGGCTGCGGAATAATAAGGCGGATTGGATACCACCCAGTCATAGCCCCCATGGGGCAGCCGGGCGGGTACCTCCGCCAAATTCCAGTTGTAAATCTCCCCCACCAGCCCGTTTTCCGCCAAATTGCGCCGGGCGAAGCCCGCTGCTTTTGGCTCCAGCTCCACGCCGTCCATCGTCAGGTTGGGAATGCGACTGGACAGCAGCACCGCCAGCGTCCCCACGCCGCAGCCCAGATCCAGGATACGGCTGCCCGGTCTGGGAGAGAGGAAGCGGGACAGCAGCAGGGAATCCCGACCCAGGGAAAAACAGCCCGGAGGCTGCAACAGGGTCAAACCGCTGATTTCTTCTCTGCGGCACATGGAACCGCCCCTCCCTTAATCGCTGTCTGCCTTCTAGTGCCGTATCCGCTGTTATCTCCCCAGGATGATGCGGCCCACGGCCTCCAGCGAGTAGACCGTCCATGTGGGGGTGATGCTAGTGGTATTCAGGATGTCGTTCCGGTTCAGCCAGATCGTGTCCACCCCGGCAGCGATGCCTCCCTGAATATCTGATGTCAGGCTGTCCCCCACCACCACGGTGTGGGGCAGTTCCTCCTCCGTCAGACCCAGTCTCTGGAATACGATGTCGAAAAACCGGCGCTCCGGCTTGCGGCAGCCCAACTCCTGGGAAATAAAGACATCCTTCAGATAGGGCGCCAATGCTGAACGCTCCACCCTGCCCTGCTGGGCCAGTGTCAGCCCGTTGGTGATAATGCACTGGTGACATAGGCCGTCCAACCTGGCACAGAGTTCCTCCGCACCGGGCAGCAGTGTGGCGTTTTCCGCCAGCCCCCGCTGATAATCGCGATTGATTTCGGCGGTGTCCCCCGTCAGGGAAAACTCCTCCAGCAGCAGCCGGAATCGCTCCTCGGTCAGCCACTCCCGGTCGGCCTCGCCCCGGTCAAAGGACGCCCACAGCCGGTCGTTGATGACATGATACCGGTGGAGCAGCTTCGGTGTCACCTCGATGCCCCACTTTAACAGGGTATCTGTCAAAGCAGTGGCCGAGGCGGTATCAAAGTCAAATAAGGTATTGTCCGCATCAAACAGGACTATGCTGTATCTCTGCCCGCCCAACGGAAACAACCTCCCTCCATCGTGTGCGCCTTCCCCGCGCAAGCAACCCGTCTCTGTTGCCCCATTATATCAAACATTTGAACCTTTTGCAAGATCTTTGCGATTGTTTGTATTTTCCTTCTATAATTTTTTTGCACCTTCCTCCAAAATCGCTGTTCTGCGGTCTTGTCTCGCCGGCAGTCCGGAAAACACTTCTGAAAGGATGATTCTCTTGTTCCACGAAACAATTTCCCCGCTTCTGCCCGGTTTTGAAAGCTATCTGGTCAGCTATGCCCGGCCCCGGACAGGTTCACTGGCAGACACCGGGCGCCGCTGGGCGGTGATTATCTGCCCCGGCGGCGGCTATCAGGTGGTGGCGCCCACCGAGGGAGAGCCGGTGGCTTTGGATTTTCTGGCCGCCGGTGTCCAGGCCTTCGTCCTCCACTATTCTGTGGCGCCCGTTCGCTATCCCGCCCAGCTGCGGGAACTGGCGGCGGCGGTGGCCTATGTCCGGGCCAGCCGGGAGAAGTACGGCATAGACCGGGTGGCCGTCTGCGGCTTCTCCGCAGGGGGCCATCTGGCAGGCTGCCTGGCCAATCTGTGGGCCGCGCCTGAGTTGGCCGACCTGGGCCGTCCGGAGGAACTGCGGCCCGATGCTGCCATCCTCGGCTATCCCGTTATCTCCGCCCGGGATTTCGGCAAACCGGCAGCCTCCTTCTATCATCTACTGGGAGCCATCGGCGGGGAGAGCCAGCCCCAACTCTCTCTGGAAACCAGCGTGACGGCAGGAAACCCTCCCACCTTCCTCTGGGCCACCGCCACCGACCAGATGGTCCCTGTAGAGAATACCCTGCTCTATGCCGGGGCGCTGCGGCAGGCGGGGATCCCCCTTGAACTGCACATCTTCCGCTCCGGCCCCCACGCCATGGCTGCCGCCACGGATGAGTGCGCCATGGGGCCAAGCTACCGGAGCGCACATATTGCCGGATGGCTGCCCCTGGCGGCGGAGTGGCTGGCAGAACTGCCAGGGAAGGTGTGCTGATGATTCAGGCGCCCAATGCCTGTTGAATAAACTTTTATAAAAACCTCTCATTTCTCTTGCTTTTGTTAAATTTTGTGGTAGAATAATAGATGTTGCTTAAGTTTTTCACTGTTTCTTCTTAGGAGGTGTCCCGTGGCTCCCACTTATAACACCACAGAATTGCGGCGGCAGAACCGGAACCGCGTCTTTCGCTATGTTTATTCTTCCGAAACCCCTGTCACCAAGCAGGATGTGGCCCAGAGCCTGAATTTGAGCCTGCCTACTGTAGGGCAAAATCTCCGGGAACTGCTGGACGCCGGGCTGCTACAGCTGCAAGGCACCTTTGACTCCACCGGTGGCCGCAAGCCCAAGGCCATCGGTATCAACGCCAAGGTGAAATGCTCCATCGGACTGATGCTGTCCAGCCGCCATATCCACATCGTTTGCATCGACCTAAAAGCCAGATTGATATGCCAGTCCAGCATCTTTCGGCTTTTCACAGGCGATCAGCAATATTGCCGCCAGCTTGCCTGCTATCTGGAGGATTTCATTGATGCTAACCAGATCGATCGTTCCACCCTGCTGGGGGTAGGCATCGCCGTTCCAGGCATCCTGGACGAGGAGCGGAATGTCGTTGTCATGTCCCACATCGTCTCGCTGCGGGAGTTGCCCGTGGAGACTCTGACCGCCCATATCCCCTATCCCTGCTTCATCGAAAACGACGCCAACGCCGGTGGTATGGCAGAGTGGTGGGATCGCCCCAGCATGGAGAACATGGTCTATCTCTCTGTCCAGAAGGGCGTGGGGGGCGCGGTCTTGCTCTCAGGTGTCCGCTATATGGGCCGTCACCACCACAGCGGCGAGTTTGGACATATGTGCATCGTTCCCGGTGGCCGTCCCTGCTCCTGCGGCAAGCAGGGCTGTCTGGAGGCCTATTGTTCCACCGCCCGCATCAGTGATGACCTGGGCATATCCCGCGAGGAGTTCTTCAGTGAGCTGGAAGAGGGCAACGCGGCGTACCGGGCCATGTGGGAGGACTACCTGGATCATCTGGCCCTGGGCATCCACAACATTCGCATGGTGCTGGACTGCGACATTGTGCTGGGGGGTATCCTGGTCCAGTTTATGGAACCCTATTTAGAATCCCTTCAGAACCGCCTGCAGGAATTGAATCCCTTCCAGCCGGATCGCCCCTATCTCATCCTTTCCCGCTACCGCTCCTGGTCCACCTGTGTTGGCGCGGCGCTGCATTTTATTTCCAGCTTTTTAGAGACGATTTAACCGCTGTGCTTTGATGCCCGTTGTTCTGAAGGCATTTCGACAGAACGGCGTTCTTCGCAAAAATCAAGGGCAACCTAAAAAGCGATGAGGAACCGGGGGTTGGCCGGTTCTTCATCGCTTTTATGCCAGGTTCAATCTGCGGCCCCCGCCGCCAGGATACCTTCCATAGGGCCTAGCTCCACCGCCAGCAACCCGTTCACCGGCAGGCAGGTTTTCCCAGTAAACACCTCGGTCACGGGCACCTCGCAGGGAACGTTGACCGTGACGGCGGCATCCCCCGCATTGACGGCGGCCACAGCCGTCTCCCCTTGCCACATCCGGGCAAAGGAGATGGCACTGTCCCTGCAATCGCCCCACACCAGCGCCCCCCGGCGGAGGGGGGCGCTTTTTTTTCGGAGATTGCCCAGTGTCCGGAAAAAGTCCTTCAGCTGCCGGTCTTCCCTGCCCCAGGGGAAGGTGCGGCGGTTGAAGGGATCCTCAAAGCCGGTCATACCCACCTCGTCACCATAGTACACCGTGGGGGCGCCGGGAAAGGCAAATAACACCATCGCCCCCAGCCGCAGCCGGGCAAGCCCCCGCTCCAGCTCTTGGGGTGTCATCCTGTATTTTGCCCGCCAGTCCTTGGACTCCTCCAGCTTCTGGCTGCCCACCCCCAGATAGGTGAGAATTCGCAGGGTATCGTGAGTACCCAGGGCGTTCATGGCGTTATAAAAAGCAAAGGGGGGATAGTTCTCCCGCAGCGTCTCCATGGTTTCTCTAAAATTCTCCCCTGGCCCGCCCAACAGGAAATCAATCAGGGCGGTGCGGAAGGGATAGTTCATCAGCCCGTCCAGATGGCCCCCCAGCAGATGCTTCCGCCGGACGCCGTAGGCGATTTTGGTGGTGCCGTCCTCCCAGACCTCGCCGATGACCATGGCATCCGGCTTCTCCTTC
>CAYUUP010000078.1:0-7168 GCA_964447925.1 uncultured Oscillospiraceae bacterium | reverse complement strand
GGCGTCCTGATAGACCTCCATACAGGTAGTAGCGATAAACTTGGCGGCGGAGGGGTAGCCAGGGCAGTGGTCGGTGCCAAAGAGGTCGTTGTCGATGGTCTTGGGGATGCCCATGACCCGGCAGTCATAACCCACCCGCTGCATATACTTGGATATCTTGTTGCAGGTGTCCATGGAGTCGTTGCCGCCGTTATAAAAGAAATAGCGGACGTCGTATTTCCGGAAGATCTCCAGAATGCGCTTATAGTCAGTGTCATCCACGTCAGGATCCGCGATTTTGTACCTGCAAGAACCCAGAGCGGAGGAGGGCGTATACTTCAGCAGTTCCAGCTCTGCCGGATCCTCCTGGCCCATATCGTAAAGCTGATCGTTCAGTACACCCTTGATGCCGTGGGCAGCGCCCAGCACACGGGTGATGCAATCGGCGTTCAGGGCAGTCTGGATGGCGCCCAGAGCGCTGGCGTTGATGACGGAGGTGGGGCCGCCAGACTGGCCAATGATACACGCGCCAGATAATTGACTCATAAATATTCCTCCTGTTCTCATGACTGAACACGAAGCATTTTGGCGTCTTTTGGAAACCTTCCTGAAAAAAGGGAGACACTCCAAGGACATTTCTGGTAAAATTATATCACACGCTCTTGCAATTTGCAAGGCCAAATGCTAAAATAGAAGTATAAATTTTAAGGAGATGATCACTATGCCACTCGTTACTTCAACCGAAATGTTCCGTAAGGCATATGAGGGCGGCTATGCAATCGGCGCCTTCAACGTGAACAATATGGAGATTATCCAGGGAATCACCGAGGCTGCCAAGGAGGAGAACGCCCCCCTGATTCTCCAGGTATCCAAGGGCGCCCGCTCTTATGCCAATCACACCTACCTGATGAAGCTGGTGGAAGCTGCCATCATTGAGACTGACCTGCCCATCTGTCTCCATCTGGATCACGGGGACAGCTTTGAACTGTGCAAATCCTGTATTGACGGCGGCTTTACCTCTGTGATGATCGACGCCTCCTCCAAGCCCTTTGAGGAAAACATAGCCGTCTCCAAAAAGGTAGTGGAGTATGCCCACGATCACGGCGTTGTCGTTGAGGCTGAGCTGGGTACCCTGGCCGGTGTGGAAGATGAGGTCAATGTCTCTGCGGAGGATTCCTCCTATACCCGCCCCGAGGACGTGCAGGAATTTGTGGAGCGGACAGGGTGCGACTCCCTGGCCATCGCCATCGGTACCTCCCACGGCGCCTATAAGTTCAAGCCGGGCACCAAGCCCCAGCTCCGGTTTGACATTCTGGAGGAGGTGGCCCGGCGGCTGCCCGGCTTCCCCATCGTCCTCCACGGCGCCTCCTCTGTCATCCCGGAGTATGTGGAGATGATTAACGCCAACGGCGGCAATATGCCCGATGCTATCGGTGTGCCGGAGGATATGCTGCGGAAGGCGGCATCCATGGCGGTGTGCAAGATCAACATCGACTCCGACCTGCGGCTGGCCATGACCGGCACCATCCGCCAGTATTTCAACCAGCATCCTGACCACTTTGATCCCCGGCAGTACCTGAAGCCTGCCCGGGAGAATATCAAGAAGATGGTGAAGCACAAGATTGTGGATGTGCTGGGCTGCAACGGCAAAGCGTAATACGCGGGATTCACAAGGAACAGACATCCCTCCGGCGGGGCGTTTTCCCCTGCCGGAGGCTTGTTCCATTTCAGGAAAGGGGGAACGGCCCATGCATACGGAACACTCAGAGGTGTGCGACTGCAGCGTTATCCACCAGGAGGCGGTGGATTTGGTGCGGAGCCAGATGCCGGAGGAGGATCCCATCTTTGAGGTGGCAGAGCTGTTTAAGGTTTTTGGGGACTCCACCCGGGCAAGGATCATCTGCGCACTGACTATCTCCGAACTGTGCGTCTGTGATCTCTCCGCAATTCTGGGGATGTCCCAGTCTGCCATTTCCCACCAACTCCGGATTTTAAAGCAGGCCAGATTGGTGAAGAATCGACGGATGGGCAAGGCGGTCTATTATACCCTGGATGATGACCATGTGAAGGCGCTGTTTGACATGGCCTTTGCCCATGTGATGGAGGATTGAGGATGTCCACGGAATTTTTGGAAGCCGGGAAGATAGTGAATACACACGGCACCGGGGGGGAATTGAAGGTGCAGCCCTGGAGCGATGAGCCGGACTTTCTCTGCGGTTTTTCGGAGGTCTATGTAAACGGGCAGCCCCTCCGTGTCCGGCAGGCCAGAGTGCATCAGAATTACCTGCTGATGACGCTGGAGGGCGTGGATTCCATTGATGAAGCCCTACGCTATAAGAATAAGGTCCTCTGCATCCGCAGGGCAGATGCCCCGCTGACGGAGGGGGAGTACTATGTGGCTGACCTGATTGGCCTGGAGGCCCGGGACGCGGCTACTGGCGCTGTGTTGGGCCGGGTAACGGATATCCTGAACTATCCCGCCCATGACCTCTACGTCATTGACGGGGAGACCCGGCACTATGTCCCCGATGTACCCGCCTTTGTCCGGGGCATCCACGCCGATGAGGGGTATATTTCCTTCTCTCTGCTGGAGGGGCTGTAAGATGTACCGCATTGACATTATGACCCTCTTTCCAGACACAGTGGGGGATATGCTCTGTGAGTCTGTCCTGGGCCGGGGGCAGGAGCGGGGCTACATCCGGGTGGAGTGCCATCAGATCAGGGACTACACCACTAATAAACAGAAGCAGGTGGATGATTACCCCTACGGCGGGGGCCGGGGGGCGGTGATGCAGGCCGATCCCCTCTATCGTTGCTGGCGGCACATCTGCGATGAGGCGGGGGAGAGGGTGCATACCGTCTATATGTCCCCCTGCGGCAAAACCTTTCAGCAGACGGACGCCCGCCGCCTTCGGGATGACTACAACAGGCTCATCCTGGTCTGTGGCCACTATGAGGGTGTTGATCAGCGGTTCATCGACGAGTGCGTGGACGAGGAGATCTCCATCGGGGACTTTGTCCTCACCGGGGGGGAGATCCCCGCCATGGCGGTGGCTGATGCAGTCTGCCGGCTGATACCCGGCGTATTGCCCGATCCGGAATGCTACGAGAACGAGAGTCACTGGGACGGTCTGCTGGAGCATCCCCAGTATTCCAGACCGGAGGTGTGGCACGACCGGGCAGTGCCGCCCGTTTTACTCTCTGGCCACCACGCCAATATCGCCCGCTGGCGGCGGAAGCAGTCCATCCTCCGCACCAGGGAGCGGCGGCCCGACCTCTATGCCCAGCTGGATTTGAGTTCCAAGGAGGACAAAAAGCTGCTGAAGGAGCTGGAGGAGGAGCAGAGCCAGGAGAAGATTTGTCAAGGATAAGTTTATCATATTCCGGCTTGCGGGGCTGATGATATCAAAGGCGCATCAGCGCTTTGAACTGTTACACCCCTTGGCGGCCTGCCAGACAGGATCGGACATAAACAGACAGCAAATCCCCTCGGCAAAAAGAGCCGAGGGGATTTGCTGTTACATGATTATCTCAACCCCAGATAATTCTTTATCGCCAATGTATATTCCGTCCAATCCGCTCCGCCGGAGATGACCGCCACCGTACGGCCCTGCCGCAGCAGCAGGAGACTTCCGCTGTCCCCCGTCCAGAGCCAGCTTTCGTCAAAGTCCAACTCACAGGGAGCTAGGGAGACGGCGGAAAAGCTGACGCCATTCCAGGCTAGGGAGACTTCGCCGGAGAGGGTGGAGAGGGTTACGGAATCGCCATCCCGCTGCCCCAGCTGGGCAAGGAGATATCTTGCTGTACCCTCAGTGATACACCGATAGACCTGGCACTGCACCTGGCCTCCCTCCCGGAACTCCTGATAATCATAGGCAGACACCAGCAGGGAGGCGCTGCGGTTGTAGGCTATATAGGAGAGACTGCCCCAGCTTTCGTCCAAATCAGCGGCCTGCAGTACCGGCCAGTCCGCCAAAGAAACTGCGGAGGTGGAACTGCCCTCCATATTGGGAAACAGCAGACCGACAATGACGGAGGCCAGCACCAGCAAGGCGGGGAGGATTGCCGTCCGCCGCCGGAGAAAGAGGGCAGTGCTGAAGGAGACTGCCGCCAGCGCCAGACAGAGAAAGAGAAAGAGCAGCCGGGAACTACTGAGATCCAGCAGGACCAAGGGCAGAGCGCAGCAAGGAAGAAGTAGAGTGAATATGATGTCCAGCACACCGGACAGCTGAGCGGGAAAAATTTTCCCCCGGCCAAGGCTGCTGATCAGAGAAAACAGCCGGGCGGCGGCTTGGCCTGTGAATTCCGCCGGAAGCAGCAGCCACAGCATGACACCCAGATGGCTGGATAGCCACCTATCTCCCAGCAAAGAGATGGCCAGCCGCCTACCCCAGCCGGGACCGGGAATCAACAGCAGGGCCAGCCAGAGGGCCAGCAGCAGGGCGGCGGAGAGGATGCCCCGGCCTTGTCCCGGCAGCTTCAACACCCGAGCGGTATTCTCGCGGTCAGGCTCCCGGCAGGAGAGAGATTTACAGATGAAAAGCCCCCGACAGAAGCCCACCGACTCCCAGCCCTGGCGGCACAGCTCCCCCTCGTCCGGGACAGACTGACTGGCAAAGCAGACCAGATAGCGCAGTTCCCGCCGTTGGGTGGGGGAAAACTTGCCGGAAAAGAAGCCATCGGCCACCTGAAGTTCCCAGCCCTTTGCCGCCAGCCGGTTCAGATGGTTTTCCAAGGCCCTGGGATTTTCCCAAGAGCAGAGGAGAGGAAAGCGACTTCCGGAGAAGCCGCCGACATCCTGGGCGGAATTGGATTGGAAGTAGGAATGCTTCATGGGAATGCTCCTGACGGCTTAGATCCGCTTGGTATCTGCGTCCTCCCGGCTGTCTCGGAACGCCTTGGCCGCGCCGATGAAAGAGCGGAACAGGGGGTGGGCCCGGTTGGGGCGGCTCTTGAATTCGGGATGGAACTGGACGCCCACGAACCACGGATGGTTGGGCAACTCCACAATCTCTACCAGGCGGTTGTCGGGGGAGAGCCCCACCAGTTTCAGGCCCAGGTCGGTGAGCCGCTGACGGTACTGGTTGTTGAACTCATAGCGGTGGCGGTGGCGCTCGGAGATGGTGTCTGTGTCATAGGCACTACGGGTAATGCTCGTCTCCTCTGAGAGGACGCAGGGATAAGCTCCTAAGCGCATGGTGCCGCCCATGTCGGTGATGTTCCGCTGCTCCGGCATCAGGTCGATGACAGGATAGGCGGTGTGGGGATCCAACTCGCTGGAGTGAGCGCCGGACATACCGGCCACATGGCGGGCAAACTCGATAACTGCCATCTGCATTCCCAGGCAAATTCCAAACATGGGGACGTGGTTTACCCGCGCCCACCAGATGGAGGAGATCATGCCGTTGATCCCCCGGTCGCCAAAGCCACCGGGGACGATGACACCATCCACGCCATCCAGATAGCTGGCCACGTTGTCATCAGTGACCTGTTCAGAGTCCACCCACCGGATCTTGACCTTGACGTCATTTTCAATGCCGCCGTGGGTCAGGGCCTCCACCACCGAGAGGTAGGCATCGTGGAGAGAGACATACTTGCCCACCAGGGCGATCTCCACTGTGCCATAGGCACCCTTGGCCCGCCTGACCATAGTCTCCCACTCGGTCAGGTCTGGTTGGCCGCAGTCCAGATTCAGACGCCTAATCACTGCGCTGGCCAAGCCCTCCTGCTCCAGCATCAGGGGAACCTCATAGAGGAGGGGGGCGGTCAGGTTGGGAATGGCGTTATCCTCCGGGATGTTGCAGAACAGAGATATCTTCTGGCGAATGTCCCGGGGGATGGGCTGGTCAGCCCGGCAGACAATGACATCGGGCTGGATGCCGATGGAGAGCAGCTCCTTGCAGGAGTGCTGGGTGGGCTTGGACTTCAATTCATTGGAGCCGGGGATAGAGACAATGAGGGAGACATGGATATACATCACGTCCTCCCGAGGCACCTCCCGGCCCACCTGCCGGATGGCCTCCAGGAAGGGCTGGGACTCAATGTCACCCACCGTGCCGCCGATTTCCGTCAGGACGATATCTGCTCCGGTGTCTGCCATGCTGTAGATACACCGCTTGATTTCATTGGTGATGTGGGGGATCACCTGGATAGTGCCTCCCAGATAATCGCCGCTGCGCTCCTGGTTCAACACGGACCAATAGACCTTACCGGAGGTGATGGAGGAGTTGACGTTGAGACTCTCGTCTGTGAAACGCTCATAATGACCCAGATCCAAGTCGGTTTCCGCCCCGTCATCGGTGACAAAGACTTCACCGTGCTGATAAGGACTCATGGTGCCGGGATCCACGTTGAGGTAGGGATCCAGCTTTTGGTTTGTGACCTTCAGCCCCCGCTGCTTCAGCAGCCGCCCCAGAGACGCCGCCGTGATGCCCTTGCCGAGTCCGGAGACAACGCCTCCGGTGATGAAGATATATTTTGCCACTCCAATCAACTCCTCTGATTCTCTGTCCAATTTCCAGGATTTCCGGCAATACCCGAAAAGAGGGGCGGAAAATACCGCGCCCCATTACCAGCAAATCTGTCTCTCCTATTATACCGGGTGCGCCGGGATTATGCAAGCCCCTTTCCGGCAAAAACCTGCCGCCCGGCGGACAAAATTCCCGGCCGGGCAGCGGGGCGTTCGGGCCGCAGGGTGGGCGTCAGGGGCAAGTTGACAGAAAAATCGCAATTTGGGCCTTTCCTTTTCCGCAAAATTCTAGTATACTATAGGTAAAGCGACAGAAAAGGAGGCGGCGGCCTATGGCATCCCGCTCCCCAACTTCATACGACACCTCCCAGGCCAGAAAACGGGCTAGGCGCCGCCCTCGGAAAAAGTCATTTTTGTCCCTGCGGATGGCCTTGCTGGGACTGACCTGTCTTTTCGTCCTGGTAGTGCTGATCGCCTATGCCGTCCTCCAGCCCGGTACCCACCAAGGAGAGAATGACGGGGAGACTGACCAGGAAGGGATGAGTCAGGCAGGAAGCCGGCCGGTCATCGGATCCAATGGCGAGAATAACAGCAATGGCGATGAGAGTGATAGTGACAACAGTGAGGGCAGCGCCACAGGTGTGTCGGCCCTGGATATGACCGAGCTGGACTGGGTGACGGTGGATCTGCTGCCCATCAACGAATACTCCCGCTCGGGCA
>CAYUUP010000077.1:0-7234 GCA_964447925.1 uncultured Oscillospiraceae bacterium | reverse complement strand
CGGCTGACACGGCCGCCGGTATCCACCATCTTCTGCTTGCCGGTGTAAAAGGGGTGACACTTGGAGCAGACCTCCACGCGGATATCCTTCCGGGTGGAGCCGGTCTCAATCACCGCCCCGCAGGCGCAGCGAATGGTGGTCTGCTGATAGTTGGGATGGATGCCTTCCTTCATGCTGTTCACCTCTTTCGGGCTGTTATCTGATCAGAATTCGTCTCACAGAGGGACGTGCAGAAATTATTTTAACACAACCCGGCGAGGAATGCAACTGTTTTTTTGAATTTCTCGAAAAATTCTCTGTGCCCGCCCTGCTGGAGGCCAGGAGGATAAAGCAATGTTCACAGTTCCTTTACAGCTTCATCTATTGACGCTCCTGAAAGGCCGTGCTATAATTACCCTGGATTGTTTCCAACTATAAATTCATTTTGTCTGCCGAAGGAATGCGCAAGAAGGTAAGCTATATGATTCGACTAAGCGTGAAAAAGCCCTTTACCATACTGGTGGCCGTGATTGTGGTGCTGATGCTGGCGGCGGTCAGCCTGACCCGGATGACCACCGACCTGCTGCCCACCATCGACACCCCCTATCTGGTGGTGGTCACCACCTATGTGGGGGCCAGCCCTGAAAAGGTGGAGGAGGAGGTCACAGAGCCACTGGAGAGTGCCTTGGGTACTGTGTCCGGTGTGGCTGGCGTTGTCTCCTCCAGTGCTGAGAACTACTGCATGATTATGCTGGAATTTGAAGAGGACAGCGACATGGACGCCGCCCTGGTTAAAGTGAACAACGCCCTGGCGGAGGTCACCTTGCCTGATCTCTGCGGCACCCCCAGCATTATGGAGATCAGCATGGATATGATGGCCACCATGTACATCTCTGTCACTCGGGATGACATGGATATTTATGAGCTGACTGACTACGTAGAGGACACACTGGCCCCCTATCTCCTGCGGCAAAACGGGGTTGCCGATGTCACCTCCCTGGGCCTGGTGGAGGAGATGGTGGAGGTTCGACTGGATCAGGATAAGATTGATGGGCTGAACCATCAACTGGCTGTCCAGGTGGAGGAGACGCTGGACGATGCCCTAGACCAGCTGGAGGATGCGCAGTCGGAGATCGACAGCGGCGTTGCTACCCTGGATGAATCGGAAGAAGCCCTGGAGAGTAGCCAGGCGTCCACCGCGACAGAGCTGGGTGAGCTGACGCTGCAGCTGAATCAGGCCCTGGCCACTCAGTCCGCCTACAGCGCCATTCTCACCAGCCAACAGGCCAATCAGACTGCTCTGCAGGCGGAGATGCAGGCCTATGCCGATGCCGGCGTGGTGGACAGCTATGACCAGGTAAACCTCCTGTTTGCCCAGCTTCAGAGTACTGCCACGGATGCAGACACCTATGTGGAGCTATATAATGCTTCCTACCTTGCCGAGTTGGTCCAGGCTGTGCAGGAGGCCTGCGACGAGGCCGGTATAGAGGTGACCGTTACAGAGGACAATGTGGATCAGGTGCTGGAGCAGTTGGACACCGCCCAGGCCCTGGCCGCCCAGGCCACTGCTGTTGTCCAGGCCGCTGCCACCACTGCCGGAACCGCCGTGGTACTGAACACCAGCCTGCCTACTGACATCGCCGATGCGTTGGAGAATCCCGACAAGCTGACTGCAGCCCGGGCCATGCTGGAGCAGGCTGGCCAGAGCGAAGCTGCCGAAATGCTGACTCAGGAGAGCCTGAAGCAGCTCTATGATATCGTCAATGTCCGTATCCCCCAGATCGACACCGAGCTGGCCAACCTGAAGGTGGAGATCATGGCCAATCAGGCGGCGCTGGCTGCGGTGAACGACGCGGTGGACGCCGCGTTGGAAAACTATGCCCAGGTGGAGGCGGGCAAGATCGAGGCAGCTGCCGCTCTGGGAGCGGCTTCCGCACAGCTCAGCAGCGCCAGGACTGCCCTGGAGTCAGCCCAGGCAGAACTGGACGAAGCCATGGAAGCCTATGAGACTGCCCGGGATGCTGCTCTGAAGAGCGCCAATCTGGACGGGCTGCTGGCTATGGATGTTCTCTCATCCCTGATATACGCCCAGAATTTCTCCATGCCTGCCGGTTATATTGAGGACGAGAACAGTGAGCAGTGGCTGTTGAAGGTGGGGGAGGAATTTTCCGGCCTTGGCGAACTGCGGGAGATGGTACTCACCGAGATCGACGGCATCGGGGAGATCACGCTGGAGGATGTGGCGGATATCACTGTCATCGACAACTCCGCCGACAGCTATGCCCGGCTGGACGGCCAGGATGCGGTGCTGCTGTCCATTTATAAGAGCAGCACCGCAGGCACCAGCGCCGTCTCCGACACCTGTAATGACGCTATCGCGGATCTGATGGAGGCGGACAGCGCCCTGCATATCACCCCCCTGATGGATCAGGGAGACTATATCGATCTCTTTATCAGCTCCATCGTCAGCAACATCCTGTGGGGCGCTCTGTTGGCCGTCATTGTGCTGGCCATCTTCCTGCGGGGCATCCGGCCAACGCTGGTGGTGGCCTTCTCCATCCCCTTCAGTGTACTGGTGGCGGTACTCATCATGTATTTCACCGGTATCACGCTGAATATCATGTCCATGTCGGGACTTGCGCTGGGCATCGGTATGCTGGTGGATAACTCCATCGTGGTAATGGAGAATATCTTCCGGCTCCGAGGGCGGGGGTTGCCCGCCCCACGGGCGGCCTATCAGGGGACAAAGCAGGTGGCGGCGGCCATCATCGCATCTACCTTGACAACAGTGTGCGTTTTCCTGCCCATGATCTTCACTACCGGTACCGTCCGGCAGCTGATGGTACCCTTTGCCCTGACCATCTCCTTCGCGCTGCTGGCCAGTCTCGTTGTATCGCTGACGGCGGTGCCGACCCTGGGCAGTGTGCTGCTTCGCCGGGCTGCCCCCAAGCCCGGAAGACTTTTGGCCTGGCTGCAGAGGACCTATGCAAGGGCGCTGGACTTCTGCCTCCGCTGGAAGGCTGTACCCCTGGGCGTTGCCATCCTGCTGCTGGCCTTCGCCATCTATATGGTAGCCCGGATGGGCATTGTGTTGATTCCCGACATGAATAGCGATCAACTCTTTTTGCAAATCGAGATGGGTGAGGAGATGGATATGGATAGCTGCTATAATCAGGCGGATACCCTGACAGAGGTCCTGCTGGAGGTGGACGGGGTGGACTCTGTGGGTGTTATGACCAACCTCTCCGGACTCATCAGCAGCTCACTGACCACCGGGAGCAACGATTACCATAATTATACCTACTATCTGGTGCTGGATGAAGATGTAAACTCCGTGAAGAAGGTAAATGCCGTGGGAGAGCGCATTGAAGCGGCACTGGAGGGCGGCGGGAACTATACCTATCTGCTGGCCTCCTCCTCCGCCGGGGATATGAGTACCCTGATGTCCAGCGGCCTGTCCGTTGAGATCTACGGCCAGGATTTGGACACCCTGGCAGAGATCGCCTCCCAGGTCAAGGCGCTGGTGGAGGAGGTGGATGGCTTCACCGATGTTACCGATGGCCTGGAGGAGAGCGATCAGACGATCCACCTGTCCGTTGACAAGAACAAGGCCATGGCACTGGGGCTTTCGGTGGCTCAGATCTACTCCGACATCGCCGCCCGGCTGACCACGGAGAGTTCCGCCGCCACCATCACTGTGGGTGACCGAGAACTGGACGTGGTGGTGGTGGATGAGACAGACCTGCTGACGTTGGAAAATCTGTTGAATATGGAATTTGAGGTGGAGACTGCGGACGATGACGGAAACACCGTCACTGAGACATATATCCTCTCCGACTTTGCAGAGATTGAGTACACTGACAGCCTGGACGCTATCACCCGGGAGAACGGCACACACACCATGACCGTATCCGCAACCACCGAGGATGGCTATAACACCACCCGCCTGTCCCAGAAGGTGCAGGCAAGACTGGACACCCTGGAACTTCCCTCCGGCTATACGGCGGAGATATCCGGCGAAGCGGAGCAGGTTATGGATATGCTGACCCAGATGCTCGAGCTGCTGGCCCTGGGCCTGGTGCTGGTCTATTTGGTGATGGTGGCTCAGTTCCAGAGTCTGCTGTCTCCCTTTATCGTCCTCTTCACTGTCCCCCTGGCCTTTACCGGCGGCCTGATAGGGCTGCTGATCTCCGGCGATCAGCTGAGCATTGTCAGTCTGCTTGGCTTTGCCGTGCTGATGGGTACAGTGGTAAACAACGGTATCGTCTTTGTGGACTACGTGAACCAGTTGCGACTGGGCGGGCTTGGAAAGCGTGAGGCACTGATTGCCACTGGAAAGACCCGTCTGCGCCCCATCCTGATGACCGCTATGACCACCATTCTGGCCATGAGTACCATGATGTTCAGCAACGACATCACTGCCAGCTTGAGCCGCGGTATGGCCGTGGTGGTGGCCGGTGGTCTGGCTTACGCCACCCTGATGACCCTCTTTGTGGTGCCGGTGATGTACGACATCTTCTACCGCCGCACTCCGAAGGAAATCGACGTGGGCGATGATTTGGATGACGCCCCGGATGACGCTGAGGAATTCCTGCGGCAGCTGGAAGGCTGAGCTGTCCTCCAAGAGCATATGACGAAGGACCTGCCTCAAACGAGGCAGGTCCTTCACTTTAGGGATAAGCGGGTAGCCTGTCCCGCCACCGGCTCCCTTTATTGGCTTTTTGCGCCGGGAGTGCCGGCGCACTTGCCGATAATTATTCCACTGTCCGGAAATATAGTCCCCGGGTATAGTCCTGGGGCTGCCAATCTCCCTGACCTAGATAGCGCCGGAATATCCGGACACAGTCTGCCGGGCTTTCGTTGGAGAAAGCCAGCCGCAGCCCCCAAAGGTCCAACCCGGCCAGGGATTCCAGCTTGTCCGCCAAAAAGAGGGGCTTGGCGTTCAGCAGCTCCCAGCGGCTCCCGCCTGCGGAGAGAAGGGGAAATTCCGCCCCGGTGCGGTCTGTGAGGGAGCGCGGGTCCTTCCGCCCGCCGGGCGCATTCTGCATAATCATCAGTGGCAGTCGGCCATAGGCGAGAAGCTCGGTGTTCAGCGGCTTTTGCAGGTCACGCAGCCGCTCCAGCCGCTGTTCGAAGGATAGTGTAGCAGAGCGGAGGCCAAGCTCCTTCAGCTTGGCCAGCGCCTGGGAGTTGCACACTCCCAGGCCAAAGTCCCCTCGGCAGGCAAAGCCCAGCGTCCCGGCCAGGGCTATGCCGCCCCAGTCTCCCGCCAGAACAGAGGAAATTCCCAGATGATGGAGCCGCTCCAGCTGCCCCGCCAGCGCCGGACGCTCATCGTCCCAGAGGATACGGGGCAGGGCGGCGCATATCTCAATTCCGGCGGAGGCGGCCTGCCCCGCCAGCGCCCGGCAGTTCAGAATCTCCGCTGGGGGGAGGTATATCACAGCGGGCCGGAGGGTCAGCAGTTCCTCAGAGAGCTGCGTTCCAGAGCGGAGAGAGATAGTAAAGACAGGGGTGTGCCGGCGGGGTGTCTCCCACCCTGTCGGGGCAGACTGAGAGGAAAAGTTGGGTGCTATTGGGGGCATCGGGGTGGTGGAAATCCGCAGTCGACCCAATTCCTCCAGCCCCGCCCGGCGCAGGGCGTTTAGAGCGGAAAGGGGGAGAAACAGGCCGTCCTCCACCTCTACAAGGCAGTTCTCCACAAAGAAGGGCGTACCGCCGGTGCGGGAGATCTGATTCGTCACTTGCTCCGGGGAAATCACCCGAGAGCTAGCAGGCTGGGGGGCTTCCCCTGTGACCACGGCCCGGTGGCCCTCTCGGTCGCTGATCTCCAATTGGGCAGGCTGTCCTGCCTGAATGCTGGCCACCATGGACACGGGAACCAGGGGATGCTCTCTGCCGTACTCCCGCCTGGCTTGTGCGAAGAGTTCTGTAGGCGGATCCTCCCTTTGCCGCACGCCAAACATGGCCCTGCCAGTGCGGCCTTCATAATAGCCATCGGTAAAGCCCTGGCGGGAGAAGGCCAGCCGCAACTGTTCCCGCTCCTCATCGGTGGGTGGGCGGTGTTCCCGGAGGGCGGCGGCGTAAATCCTCGTCACCACCGCCACATACTCCGGTCTGCGCATCCGTCCCTCAATTTTGGCGCAGGCTACCCCCATGTCCTCCAAGTCCCGCAGATGCTCCACCAGGGACAGATCCTTCAGGCTCAGGGGATAGCCGCCGCTGTATTTCAGGCGGCAGGGCTGGGCACACAGGCCCCGGTTTCCGCTGCGCCCTCCGATGACGGAGGAGAGGAAACACTGGCCGGAATAGCACATACACAGCGCCCCGTGGACAAAGACCTCAATTTCAATGGGAGAATTTTTGCAGATATAGGCAATCTGCTGCTTAGACAGTTCTCTGGACAGCACCACACGCTCCAAGCCCAGATCGGCACAGAGCCTCACCCCGTCCAGATTGTGGATGGTCATCTGGGTGGAGCCATGAAGGGGCAGACGGGGCAGTTCACGCCGCAGCAGGGCGATCAGGCCAACATCCTGCACGATCAGGGCATCCACTCCCAGACCCCCGGCATGGGCGGCCAGCTCCAGTGCCTGGGACAGCTCCCGGCCGGTGAGCAGGGTGTTTAGTGTGAGATAGACCTTTACGCCCCGAAGATGGCAGTATTGGACGGCCTCTGCCAGGCCGTCCGCATCGAAGTTTTGCGCGCCCCTCCGGGCGTTGAAGCGTTCTGCCCCCAGATAGACGGCGTCAGCCCCGCTCTGGACAGCGGCGATCACTGCCTCCTGCCCGCCGGCGGGAGATAATAGCTCCATCTTGTTATTCCCTCCCATAAAAAGCCGCCGCTCCGGGCATGGGGCAGCGGTCTTTTTCTGTTATTTTGCGGCCCAGGTGTTTGTTGCCTCGGCGGTGAGGTAGGCGCTCATAAATCCGTCTAAGTCACCATCCATGACAGCGTTTACGTTGCTGGTCTCATAGGCGGTGCGGGTGTCCTTCACCAGGGTATAGGGCATGAAGACATAGGAACGGATCTGACTGCCCCACTCAATTTTCATCTGGACGCCCTTCAGATCAGATATCTTCTCCGCGTGGGCCTGCATCTGCAACTCTACCAGCTTGGCCCGGAGCATCTTCATGCAGTTGTCCTTGTTCTGGAACTGGCTCCGCTCCGTCTGGCAGGCTACCACAACACCAGTGGGCTTGTGGATCAGCCGGACGGCGGAGGATGTCTTGTTGATGTGCTGGCCGCCCGCGC